>JBKQHM010000830.1:0-14979 GCA_052148775.1 Isosphaeraceae bacterium
GGGTTCTGGGTGGCGATCACGAAGAACAGGTCCTCGAGGATGTAGCTCTGGTTGTCAACCGTGACCTGTTTCTCGGCCATGGCTTCCAGGAGCGCGGCCTGCACCTTCGGGCCGGCGCGGTTGATCTCGTCGGCGAGGACCACGTTGGCGAAGATCGGGCCTGGCCGGAATGCGAACTGGCGTGCCTCGGCATCGAAGACCAGGCCGCCGGTGATGTCGGAGGGAAGCAGGTCGGGCGTGAACTGGATCCGCCGCATCTCGGCAAAGCCGTTGGAATGACGCTCGCGGCGCAGGCTCTCGCCGATCGATTTCGCGAGGGTCGTCTTGCCGGACCCTGGGTGGTCCTCGAGCAGGACGTGCCCATCGGCGAAGAGGGCGATGAGCACAAGCGCGATCGTCTCGTCACGGCCCTGTACCATCGCCCGGCAGCGGTCGCCCAGCGCCGCGAAGAGCGCCCTCACGTCGGCGAGCGAGTCAATGCGGAACTCACCGCCGCCGCCTGGAAATGGCTCGTTGGCCGTCGCGTAGCCCGATGCAGTCCTCGTCTCGATTGCGCTCATCGTATGCTCTTTCCTCTTTTCAAGAATGGGGTGCGAGCCATTGCAGCCCGCTTCGGTGCGTCGTTCGGGCAGCGGAAACGGCGATCTAAACTGTCGGGGCGACCCAGGCGCGTCATATCAGCCGACTCCGATCCAGCTTACGGGATTGAGCCAGCCGAGCCAGCGCCGTCCCGGGGGAACTTTGTCCGTGACCTGGCCCATCACGGCGGCGTAAAGCTCCCACCAGCGATGGACCTGCGTCGCCGCGTCCCGGCGGAATACGTGGCGCAGGTGCATCTCGGTCAACCGGGCGAGCTCCGGCGAGACGGCGTGCAGCCGGACGGCGAATTCCTCCCAGGTCTCTCCGTAGCGGCGGCGGTAGCCGATCTCGGCCAGCCGGTCGAGGACCGCCCGATATCCGACTCGCGGCAAGGCCGACTCCCGCGCGAACCTGGGACACAATGCCCGCCAGAGCTTCACGGCGTAGAGCGAGAGGACCGCCGCCAGCAGCACAAGGGGCGGTCCGAACACGGCGGCCCGTCTCCAGACGGGAGGCCTCGCCTCCTCGTCGGCGAGGACCTCCGGAGGCACCTCGCTGAGCAGGTTGAGAAAACGGTCCAGCTCGCGCGGATCGGATTCGGGATCGGGACCGGGAATCCGCCCCTTGGCGCCAGCTTCGACCACCACCCAGCCGACCTGATCGAGATACATCTCGGCCCAGGCATGGAGATCGTTGTTATACGCTACGAATGCGCCACGCCGGCCGGCGCGCTCGAGGCCCACGCGATAGCCGACCGCAAGCCGCGCGGGAATGCCCTGGGCACGCAGCAGGAATGTCATGGCGTGCGCGAAGTGAATGCAGTATCCGCGGCAATCACCGAACAGGAACGACGCGGTGCGGTCTTCGGCTTTGCTGTGCCGCGGATTGTAGTCGTAGATGAAGTTTGCCTCCATCCACTTGCGAATCGCAAGCGCCCGTGCCAGGGGAGACTCGCGCTGGGAAGCGGTCAAGGTATTGGCAATCTGCATGGCCAGATCGCGATACTTTTGGTTCGGCGGATACTCGAGGTAGCTCTTCCGAGTCGCTTCGTCCCAGCTCGGATTACCCGCCTTCATCCGTGCCAACTCGGCGTAGGCACTGGCGGGGTGGTTGGCGCCGCCCTGCGCCAGGACCTGCGACGTCACCAGGTAGGCGGCGCTGAAATCATCTGGCGAGGGATTCTCCTGGGGATCGATCAAGACCCCCTGGACCAGTAACGGCGCGCTCTCGTGGTCGCCGATCAAGAAAACGGCCGCGACAATGTCGCGCAGCGTTTTTCGCGGCGGAAAGGCGGGCAAGTCCAGACGCTGGGTGGGGAGCGACCAGCCCACGTCCGCGTCTCTCATCTCCGAGCGCAGCAGGCGCGTGCCGACGAGCTGGCTGTAAGCCTGGGTGCGCAGATAATAACCCTTCTCGACCGGGTCGTAATCATCGCGAATGCGCAACAAGAGCGCCGGCTTGAGCGGCTTGGGGTGGCTGACTGTCCAATCGAACTCATCGTCCGGCAGCTTTTCCTTGGGCGGCTCGTCGTCGTTGATAATCCCACCCATTGCCTTGTCATTGCCGAGGTTTGCCGCCGACGGTTCCGAAAGACGGACCAGGAACATCTCATCGGACTCGTAGACAGTATCGCCGTGCACGTCCACCGTGATCGTCTGCGCCGTCGTGCCCGGTGGGAAGTTGAGGGTTCCCTCGGCCGGGCGGAAATCCTCGCCGGAAACGGCCGTTCCATCGTCGGTTTTGTACTGGACCGAGACGTCCTTGGTGGACGGTGCCGACAGCTTGACTAGGAACTTGAGCGGGGTGGTCCCCTTGTTGCCTTCTGGGAGCTTCGCGGATTCGATCGAGACCCGCGGCAAGGGGGGGCCCTTGTCGTCATTGCGGATCGTTCCGGTACCGGTGCCGCGCGCAAGCGTTGCGTTGACTGGTTTCGACAACTCGAGCGTGAACGTCTCGTCTTCCTCTACGTCTTCGTCGCCCAGAACCTCGACGGTGACGCCGGCCTGGGTCACGCCAGCGGGTATCTTGAGCGTGCCTTCGAGCGGCACGAAGTCCTTGCCGGCCTCGGCGGTGCCGGCAACCGTTCTGTAGGTCACCTCCACGTGGCGTGGCGACGGTTCGGATAGCTTGATCGTGAACATAGCGGCGGTCTTGCCCGCGCTCCCCTCGTTGACAGCAACGTCGTCGATCGAGAGCCCGGGAGGGACGGGCTCATGGTCGTCGTTCTTGATCGTGCCGGTTCCCAACGGGCGTTCCACGGTGGCTCCCTTGGGGTTGGCCAGCTCGGCGACGAAGGTCTCGTCGGGCTCGACCGTGGTGTCGCCGACAACCGTGACGGGGAAGGTCGCCACCTTCGTGCCTTTGGGAATGCGCAGGGTGGTGACGGGGGGCTGAAGGTAGTCCGAGCCGCGAGTCGCCGTTCTGCCGATGACCCGGCACTCGACAGTCACCTCCTGGTCGGTCGGCTCCGAGAGCGTGACGTGGAAAGTGGCGGCGGTGTTGCCCGAGTTGCCTTCATCGCCCTGCCAGTCGTCGATGGAGAGCGACGGAGGCTCTTTCGGATGAGGGGGAGGCTCCTCGCCTTTGTCGTCGTTCTCGATCGTCCCCGTACCGCGCGGCACGCGGAGCGTCGCCGCGACGGGATTGGATAATTCCACCGCGAACATTTCGTCGGGCTCGACCGTGGTGTCGCCGATCACGTTGACGGTGATCGAGGCCCGGGTCTGGCCGGGCGGAATCCTGACGGTTCCATCGGCCTCCTCGAAATCCTCGCCGGCGGTGGCCGTGCCGGCGACCGTCTGGGTGTGACCGACGATTGATGTTACAGCGGAGATGACCCGGCCTTTCTCGCTCCCGGTCAGCTTGTGGGGAGGCCACAAGCTCTTGAGTTGGTTCCTGAGATCTTCGATGGGCCGGACTCGTTCTCTCAGCCCCTTCTCATCCGTGTCCACGACGATCTTGCCATCACCGTCGAAGATGCGGAAATGGAGCACCCTATCCACGATGGCCACGACGACCAGATTCTTGCCCTCGGTCGGGATACGACTGACGCCGTTCACCGCGGACAACAATCGTAGGTCAAGCCCGACCGTCTTGTACCGCACGATCACGGGATTGGGAGAAGCGGCCGACATCACGACCTCGAAACTCGCCGCGGTGAGCCCGGCGTTTCCCTCGGGAAACTTGATGCCGCGAATTGAAAGCTCCGGTTTCGCGGGATCGTCATTCACGATCATCCCAACTGCCTCGTCACGGGCGAACTGAGCGTGCACGGGGTGTGTGAGCTTCACGAGCAGGGTCTCATCCGGCTCGAAATCGGTGTCGCCCAGGATCGCCACGTTCACGGTCGAGCGAACTTGGCCCGGGGGTATCAGCAGGGTCCCGACGGCGGGCGTATAGTCATCCTCGGGCGTAGCCGTACCTCCGGTGGTGCTATAATTCACCGAGACCGGCGACTGGCTGGCTTCCGAGAGCGAAACCGAGAAGGTCAGGGTCCTCGTCCCGGCGTTCCCCTCCTCGGTCCGCGCGTCTTCGATGGTGAGCTTCGGCAAGGGCTTTACCGGCACCGGGATGACGCGCCGCTTTTCCCTTCGAACTTGCTTGAGCTCCTCGTCCTCCTCTTCCTTTTGGGACTTCGTCTCCGCCAGCGGATTCCACCGGGTGTGCGACAGGATCTGCGGACCGATCATGGGGAAGAGCAGGATGAAGGCGACCGCCACGACCGTGCGCGCCAGGTATTGGCGCGGCAGCAAGATCAGGCCCAGTGCCGCCAGAGTGGTCACGCCGATGTACATGATCACGTGCCGCGGGTCGTACCCTTGCGAGAACGCCCAGTCGGAAAGAACCTGCGGCTGGCTGAAGGGATAGCGGCGGTGCCCGCGGAAGCTATAGGCCACGGCGACGACGATGCAGGCCGCTTCAACGAACGCGAATGACGGGAACTTCGAGGTCAGCGTGCGGAGCGCGAGCACCAGGCCGAAGGCCATCAGGCCGAACGTGAGTACGTCGATCAGCTCGAGCGCGCCGGCGGGGCCCAGTAGCCGCGCGGGTCCGGCGAAGCCCCCGGCCACCCGGTCGCTCGCCAGGCCGAGGACCGCGATGGCAAGCCCGCCAGCGAACGTACACCACCATCGCCAGTGTGATGCAGCGAGTAACCGCGCTGCGAGGATGGCAGCCGCGGCGCCACAGACAGCCGCGGTCGTGCCGTAGACGCTCGAGAGCGGCGCCACGGCGACGATCACCAATCCGGAGTACGTCAGCACCCGGAGGACATTCAAGTAGAGGTCCTGCCGCCCCGGGGTCATGGAGAAGGTGCTTGCCATGTCGTTACCTTCGCTTCAGCTCTTCCAGGCTGGTGGCCTCGCCAGTTCGCCGATTGAGGACGACCACCTCGGCACCCGCGTTCTTGAGACGATCCTGAACCTGGCGCAGCAGAACCGGGGAAGCCGGCTGGTCGGACGAGGGCTCCAGCAGCCATCGGCTCCAGCGGCGGACGTTGGAATCTGCTGAGAGGCTATCGACGCCGATGATGGCCCGGAACGGGCCGGGGTGGCTCTGCACGCAGGCGCAGACCCGCTCGAGCCAGGGACCAGGCTGGGGAGAGGCGAAGAGGAAGCAAGCCGAGGTTCCTTCGCCCTCGCCCCGGGAGAGAAACCGATCGAGATCGGCCCCGCCCCAGTCCCGGTGATCGATTGACCGGACGATCTGGTCGATCGCCTCGGGAGTGCCGCGCGCGGGGTCCCTGGCCCCATCCGCCATGAAGACGACATCCGGTCCCAGCGCTTGCGACTCAAGTGCAGACCGGGCGATCCCGGCGGCGGGATCGTCGCCCGGCGCAGAAACCAGGTAGGCCAGCATCCGCTCGGTCGGCGCGACCGAGAGTTCGGGCTTGCGGACCATTAGTTTCTGGGATCTCGCGAACGTGCGCCAGAGCACCAGCTTCAGCGGGTCGCCGCTGACGTACCGGCGCATCTCGACGAAGTCGCCGACCGGAACGCCGTTGGGGTGGCCCATGACGTCGCCGGGCTTGAATTGTTCGATCAACTCGTAACGATGGGCGAGCCCGCACGAGGGAAGGCACCGGACCGGGCGGTTGACGGTTTTCTGGAAGCGGACGCGGGCCAGCCCGAACCAGTCGCGCACGGTGATGCGCCGAACGAAGCCGACGGCCAGCGCGCGTTCCCGGGGCCGGATCTCTTCGGAGCGCCCCAGGCCGACGTCGCGAAGCTCGGCGTCGATTCCCGGCGGCCGGCGCCAGCTCACGTCGAAGTGAACCAAGGGCGCCCAGCTCAGGAGGCCGAGCCGAAATCCCGTGCGGGCCGGCGCGAGCGTCTCGAGCTCCAACGTCTCGCCGCTGGAGCCCGTCGGCAGCGTGAACCGGAGCCAAAGGCCGGTCGCGAGTACCGTCAGCACGTCCAGGACGCAGATCGCCAGGCCACCCACGCCGACGCTCTTGACGATCAAGTCGACCTCGCCGGCGGAATTGCGTCGCACGGCGGCATAGAGCATGCCGGCAGCGAGCAGCCCGAATGGCGTGACCGGCAGCCAGCCCAGCGCGATGTCCGCCCCCTCGCGGATCGAAGGGGCCCAGGCGCGCAGAGTTGCCGCCGCACGGCGCCACACGCCGGCGGGCGAGCGGTTGGGGGTTGCCAACGGCTGGCTCGGCCCGCTTTGCGATACGACCGACGTCGACGTCATTGCCACTGGCTGTAGAGGATTCACGGCGGTATCACTGGGCCGAAGCGCCCGGAAGAGCCGGGTTGTTCGCAGCTCCAGCGAGCAACCCGGCAGGCTCACAAAACCACGGTCCTTGTGTGTTGTTCTCTGCAACGCAACTCAAAAGCTCCGCATGTGACTGAGCGGCAACGTGGATGCCCCAGCCGCGGTTCTTGCGCATCTGGCAATGGCGCGCGAGCAACTCCCCTTTTTCGAGCACCACCGCCGTGCCCTCCAACCCCTCGAAGGTGCAGTCTTTCAGCTCGGCGTGGCCGCCGCCGCGGGCCAGCAGGCCCGTTCCGCGCGACTGCGCGACGCCAGTCGCCTGGAGGAACAGCGAGCCCCCGCTGTCCACGACGATTGCATCTCCCGTATAGTCGCGTAGCTTGCATCGGTCGGCCTCGCAAGTCCCTTTCTCGAAGACCAGAATCGCCCCCTTGGTGCCGCCAGCGAATGTGCAGTCCTTGATGACCATACGAGCCGAGTCGCGGACCGAAGCGTCGAAATCCTTGTTGCCGGCAAGCTCGCAGCCGTAGATCAGTTGCTCGCTCGACGTGTTGGCGTGGATGCCGACTTTCAGGTTGCCGCGCACCGAGCCGCCACGGAGCATGCAACGGCTCTGGCCGGAGGTGAAAACCCCCACGCTCCCGTTGGCTTTGATCTCACAATCGATCAGGTCGATTCTCGACCGTTCGGCGGCGAGCACGCCATGCTGCTGGCCCTCGAAAACCTTGCAGCGTGCGAGGGTCGCGACCACGTCGTCGGATGACAGCACCTGGTTCTTGGCGTTGCGATAGACCTGACAGTTGTCCAAGCTGGGCCTCGAGCTGCCTCCGAAGTCCACCCCGTAGCCCTGGCTCGAGTGAAACAAGCAGCCCGACAGCGCCGGCGCGCCGTTCATCACGCGGAGATTGCTCACCCTACTTCCGGAAAACTCGCAAGCCGCATAACTGCCCCCCTTGCTGCTGTCGATCAAGATGCCGTACTGCTTCGCGTCGCGCACCCGGCAGTTGGTAAAGACTGGCGCGGCGTCACCCTTGACCAAGACGCCGGAGCTTCCCGAGCCCTCGATATCACAGTCGTCGAAGCTGCCGCCGGGGGCGGAGAGGATCAACACGGTCTGCGCTTTCTCGTTCGCGTTGCCGTGAATCCGAGTGTGCCGAAAGACCGGTTGGCTGGCGGAGACGCCGATGCCGAAATTCGTCGCCTCGATCGTGCAGGAGTCAAACATCCCCTCGCCTTCATTTTCCACTTCGACACCGCGAGCATTGGCGCTGATCTTGCACGATCGCAATACCGGGCTTGCATGAGTTGTGATCCGCACTCCACAGCCGTCGCGCGAATCCTTGATCTCACAGTCCTCGAAGATCCCGCTGGATTTGTCGACGGCGAGTAACCCGCCGCCGGCGCTATCTTCAATGCGGCATCGCCGAAAATAGGGACCGAGGGATTCCTCGATCACCACACCCCAAAAGTTGTCCCGGAACGTGCACTCTTCGAACGAGGCTACGGTGGCCTTGCCCCTCAAGCTCGTCCCAAACCACCCCCTGGCCTCGGCGCGGATCGTGCACGAGCGAAAGTGGGGACTCCCGTTGAGAACGTCGACGATTGACGGCGTTTTCTTCTCCGGCGTGGCCGCGCGGGCAAGGAACTCGCAGTCGTCGAACGTGCCGGACGCGTCGGAGATCATCACCAGGGCCGCCGGAGCCTCGTTCGGCGACTTGCCCCCCTCGAAACGGCACTTCTGAAAGGTCGGCCGGGCGCCGCCGGAGAGCGTCAGGCAGGTCGTGGCCGAGCCGGTGATTTTGCAATCCTCGACCCTGCCTTCGGCGGATTCGGTGAAGGCCAGACCGGCCCGGCCGTTCTGGATGGCGCAGCCCCTGATGATCGGATCGGCGGCGGCGCCGTGGGCATGAATCGCCTCGCCGGCCTCGGAGGTGAGCACGCAGTCGTCTAGAATGAGCCGTCCTTGCGTGATATCGACGGCATGAGCATGGGGCTCGTCGACGCCGGCGCGTCGAATCAGGGTGAGGCCGCGGACGGTCGCCCGATCGGCTCCGGCAACGAGCACGCTGCCGGTATCGGTCTCGACGATGATCTCGTCGCGGGCACCGTCACCAACAATCTCGACCGGCTTTTCCAGTGTGATCGGTTCGCGATAGGTTCCTGGCTTGACCTTGATCGTGGCCCCCGGGAGTGCCTGCTCGATTGCGGTGGCCAGGCTGGTCAAACTACGACCTCCCTTGGCCGAGACCACTAGCTCGACGGGCTTCTTTGCGGCGGCGCCGGTCGGAGCGGTGCCGCCTGGGGCTGTGGAGGCGGAACCCGGAGCGGTCGGCGTGAGGGGCTCCGCGTAATTCGAGTTAGCCCACCACGCGGCGGCGAGCCCAACCGTCTCGATCGCCAAGCAGGCCGCGAGAGCCACCACCACGCCGCGCAGGCGATCGCGCCGGCGTGTCCCTGGGGCGGCGTCATGGTGCGGCGTCACCTCACCGGCAAGCCGGCTTTCGGGAGCCGCCCCGGCGCTGTGGGGCTCGGGGTGGTCACTGAGGGCCGATAACCAGTCGCTCCGGGCCGGCGGGGCGGACTTGGGTGCCGCCGGGGGAACCGGGTCTTCGTCGCGGTCGGCCAGTGCGCCGAGCCAGCCCGAAGCTGACGGCTCGCTCGGCCGCCCGGCCGCGGCAGCACGCTGCGGCTCGAAGTCGCGTTCGTCCTCGAGCGAGCTGAGCCAGTCCTTCGGTCGAGACGGAGCGGTCGCCGACCGTGAGCCGCGTGGCGGCGGGTCTTCATCATCGTCATCCGCAGCGATCCAGCTCGAGGCGGGACGCGCTGCGCCGAAAGGCGGCGCGGAAAGATCTCCGTGCGCGCCACGGGGCGACCTAGGCGGGTTTGGTGGCTGGCCTTCGTCACGGGATTCCCGGGGGAGAACCGTGGACTCTCCCGCCGGATTCGGTAAATCCGTCATGGAACTTGATCCTGTCGAGCAAGAATCCGGTCGCTCTCGATCACTCGGGGCCGCTACGCCGTTCCCGGCCGTAATTCTGCAATCGCACATTGTCGCTTGCCTGTGCTCAAAAACTCAATCCTTTTCCACCGTCGCATCCGAGCCTGCTAGCCGGCCGCCCGCTGTCACCAGCGAAACGGTTCGCGCCGCCGGAGATCAGCGGTTCCACAACGGGCTCAGCATCACGGTGGAGACAGGGTCGCTCGGATTCGGATGCCGATACCAAGAACCGGGGGATTCGAGGAGGACATCAAGGGCGTCGGGTTCGAGCCCGCGGGACGTCGTCGGGCCGGGCGTCGTCGCTGTCGCTCTGGAATCGCGTCGGAGCGCGGCGGGCTGCCCGTGGTGGGAGACATCCCGGCCGCCCGGCCCGATCCTCCCCTCTCGGTTGACGGCGTCGGCGGGCATGACGGCCTCCCCGGCGGGACCGATCCCCCGACCCGGGTCCGCGCGCCTGACATGATCGGTAGCATCCGGGGCGTTGTTGTACAACTTGACGACCGTCCTGTTCCCGATCTCTGGGCCAGCAGGCAGGTCCGGCCTGGGCGAGTCGGTATCGCGGACGGGTCGCATCCTCCGGCCCAGCCCGTTCCCGGCTGGCAGGAAGCCCGTACGTCCAGTGAGCGGCGATGTCGCCGGTGCATTGCTCGATCGAAGTTTGACGGCCAACGGCCTGGGCTCCACATCGCGGCCGGCGTCGACCAAGCCGTCGAATTCCTTGCCATCGCGACTCATCGCCACAGTCGTCCGATCATTCCGGCTTCCCGATGGGCTGGTCAGGACAGCGTTTCCGGATCCACCCTCGTTCAAGCCGGAGTTATCAGTGGCGAGGCTCGTGTGGGCGATCGTCACCGGCGTAGCTGACATCGCGGCCCCGGTCGGATTCTCGAACCCGATCATGGAGGGCTGCAGCGTCAGAGCGGATGCGGCGACATAGGTCCCAGAGCCATTGCGTCTGAGACCGCTCGTGGTAGCAGAATTGTAGGATCTCGCGAAGGAGGAGAAGCCGCCTGATCCCCCGGAGCCGCCGTACCCGCCTGACACGCCGCTGAACCCGCCCGAATCGCCATTGAACCCACCCGACCAGCCACTGAACCCGCTCGAACCGCCGCTGAACCCACCCGAACCGCCGGAACCGCTGCCGCCAGTGGCGCCGCTGCCGGATCCTCCGCTACCGCCCGACCCCCAATCGGCTCCGGTATCCCCCGAGCCAGTCACGGTGTCTCCCGTATTCGTGCCGTTGTACTGGACCGTCGAATCGTTCGTTGTGACCGGGTCGTAGGTGCCCGTGACATCGAGCGAGTCACCCGACCCTCCAGCGATCTCGTCATGACTGCCATCGACCGCGACGGCAACATATGAATCTGCATTGATATTGTCGCTATTCCCGGTCACGGTGTCGCCGGTATCGCCGGAGCCGAGCGACACGGAGTCGGAAGAAGCCTTGATTGCGTCGCCGTTCCCGTTTACGGCGAAGCTATCACCCTTGACCGCGGAAATCGAATCGTCGTTGCCCGTCGCCGTGACCTCGGAATCGCCGGCGCCGAGCGCGACCGTGTCGGAGGAGCCGTTTACGCTGATGATCTTGCCCGTAACATTGAGGCTGGCTCCGTCGGCCGCTGAAACAGTGTCACTCGCCCCGAACAGCGTGTCGTTGCTGCTGCCCGATCCGAAGCCGACAGAGATGGAGGTGCCGTCGACTGCGTCGCCCGTGCCATTGACCGTGAAGCTATCCCCACCGTCCGCGTGCACCAAGTCGCCGTTGCCCGACACCGCGTCGGCGGTGGAACCGGGACCCAGCGCAATCCTGTCGGAGGAGCCGTCGATCGTGTTGCCGTTGCCCTCGATGGCGAAGACGTCGCCGTTCGAGGCGTCCACAGTGATATTATTGCCGCTAACCGTGTCACCACTGTCGCCCGGGCCGAGCGATAGGGGGTCGGATTGGTCGTCGATGACATTGCCGTTGCCGTCGACGTTGACCTGGACCCCGCCTTGCAACATATAGACGTGCGAGTTGCCTACAGAGAGATTCGCCTGGCTCGGCTGCAACGAGATACCGCTCCAGTTGCCCTTCTGGAACGTACCGAGGTTCTGGTTGTTGAGGAAGACGCCGATGCTTCCGGGGCCCTTCGTCGCCCCGGGTGTCGCAAAACTCCACTGGATACCCACCTGATTGCCAGAGGCATTCTTGAATGCAGCCAGATAGTTCGAGCCTCCACCGTTAACGTTCGCGGGTCCGATCGAAATCGCTTGTCCCTGGGGCGGGGAATAATTGGTCACGGTCGCGCCCGCCTGCTGCAGGGCGGAATTGGTCGCAGCAGTCACCCTCCCATCCCAATTCTTGGCGAACGCTTTATTGTCCCTAAACTGTTTCTGCTTAGACAGATACTGCCGAAACGCAGACTGTGAGACGTACGGAGGAGGTTGCTTGGGATGTTTGGGATCGGGAGCGCCGCTCAGAAAGCCATTGGTCTTTCCGAGTCCGCCAGTCATGTTGCCCCATTCGACCAGAGCGGTAGCCAACTGTGGATTTGGCGCGACGGGGTTGAGCTCGCCCGGCCCGTGGGGGTTCGTGATCGCGGCCTGGAACGCGCTGTCGAGGATGCCCATCGCGGTCTTCAGTGCCCCGGAGTCCGCGGCGTCCACGAGATCCTTGTGGTTGGCCAGCGCCTCATTGACCTTGTCGACTTCGGAGTGTGACAGCGGCCTGTTGGCAATCGCCTGGTTGACGATGCGATTGGCCTCCTGCTGAGTGAGGCCGCCGGTGCCAACCTCGGCGTTCATGATGCCTCTGAATGCTGATGCCGCAGTCGAGTTGTTGGCGACGTCGTTCTGCATGTAGCCGAACGAAAGGCCGCTCGTCCCAGACTTCGGGAACGAGGCGGAATAGGGGTTTTTGGCACCTTCCATGTCGGCCACCGCGTTCTTGATGAAGGCCTGCCATTGCTGCGGGTCGATCGCGACCGGAGACGATGGGGCGGCCGGGCTGTTGAGGCAGATCCGGCCTTCGAGCGCCTCGACGATGCGAATCGGGCTCGTGCGTCTTCGCCTTGAGAACTGCGTCATGATGCATGCTCCCGCGTGTGCAATATCTGGAAGTCCGGTGGCGGTGACCGCTGAGCTGGCATGAGTATCTTGGCTATTGACGCTCAGCCGGATCAGTTCGAGAATCGAGTTTTCCAACAGCCGTTCACACGCTCGGCTCGGTTCCCGAGGGCGGGTCGTCATTCTTTCTTTGCCCGCAGGCCCCCACATTTAAGGGTGAAACCGCACCGAAAGCTGCGAAAAATCGATCACCGCGATCGCTGAGAGATCACGGAACTCCTTTGCAGAAAGGGAGATAATTTCTTTCACAAGGCCCGATTCTTTTGGACCAACCCATGCGCACCGTGCCGGTCGATCCCAGAAAATCCCAGGGCGCCATCCTGATACGGCGACTGTCGGAGCTTGAGAATAAGGGTGCAAGCCTGGATGCATGGAACGAGATCTTCGCCAAGCTCGTCGCCGAAGTCACCAGCAAATTAAGGCTAAACGTGGGTGATGGCGCACCAACTTCTCTGATCTATAGCGCCGCCAAATCGGCCGTCCGGACCGTTCACGATCGTGTCCCGGCTGACGAGAACAAGACGGCACTTCCGCTCCAACCGACAGGGCCGGATGCGCTTCTCGGCGTTCTCTTTCTGATTGCGAGAGATAAGTTCTACGAGAAGAAGTCGCGCGACGCCGAGGAAGGGAGCCCGACTGTCAGAGAGGACGAGCGAGAGGACCAAGAACAACAAGAACTGCTCGACAAGGCGATGTACGACGAAATGTACTCGCGGTTCGAGACCATGCTTGAGGAGCTACGTATCCGCGGTGGAGGCCAGGAAGCCCGTGTCTACATTTTCCTGCTTGCGAGGGAACTCGATGTCATGGATCTGAAGTTCAAGGGCATTAGAGAGCTAACAGGGGTATCGGAGTACAGCTTGAGAAGAGCGCAGAATGCCATGAAGACGATCCTCCCCCGTTTGAGGGAGGAGGCCCAGCGCGTGCTCACATGCCTGCGATTGCGTTTGAACTGAGAGGTAGATCCGGCATGCTCGATGAACCAGAATCTCGGAAGGACCGGGACCCAGTCGGCGGATCGCTCTGGGCCTTCGAGGAGGCTTGGGCCAACGCGCGAGTCGCAGGGAAACCGAGTCCGAATCCTATAGAATTCATGGACGCGATCCCCGACGATCAAAGTCGACGAGACTTGGCCCTTGGGCTTGCGCAGATCGACCTGGACAACCGTCTGAGAATGGGCGAGGCGGCATTGGTCGGTGATTACGTGGGCAGATTTCCCGGCGTGGTGTTTGGCGTAGAGGAGCTAAGAGAACTGGTTCGGATCGAGTACGTCGGTAGACTCTTTAAAGGGGAGGATCCGCCAGTCGATTCCTACAAGGAGCGTTTCCCTGACGTATGGGTGAAGGAATTGGACACCGAACTGTCCGGGCTGCGCGCCGAGCCGGTGAACGACCCGCACGTCCCTCGCTACCGCATCATCAGCCCGCATCGCAGTGGCGGTTTGGGGTGCGTCTTCTTGGCCTTCGACCGCGAGCTACGCCGGCGCGTCGCCTTGAAGGAGCTCACGGGCGTTGATGATAATAGCCGGGCAGCCGAACGCACTCGGCGCGAGGCCGAGGTTACCGCCCAACTCGACTATCAGGGAATTGTCTCGGTTCACAGTTCTGACCGATGGCCCGATGGTCGCCCGTATTACGTGATGCGATTCGTCCCCGGCCCGACCTTCGCCCAGGAAATCTGCCGCCTTCACAATCGGCCGTCACCCCCTGTCGCCGAGCGGGCGGCGGAACTGAGAACTTTGCTGGACCGATTCATCGACGCTTGCCAAGCCGTCGCCTACGCGCATGATCGTCGCGTTGTCCATCTCGACTTGAAGCCAAACAACATCCTTCTTGGCCCGTACGACGAGACCGTCGTCGTTGACTGGGGCTCGGCTCGACGGCTTGACCAGCCCGTCGACTCGGTGTTTTCGCTCGGCACGCCTTGCTACATGAGTCCGGAGCAGGCTGACAACCGTCTAGATCAACTCGACGAAAAAACCGATATCTTCAATCTGGGAGCCACCCTTTATCACTTGTTGACTGGTCGCGCTCCATTCGATTCGGCATCCGCTCCCCGTGGAGAGGAAGGCACGATACGCGCTGCTTCTGAAGGCGGCGCGACCGCTGCCGAACAAGGCATTCGACGGCGGGCCAGCGCGGGGGAATTTGTCGGCCCACGGCAGCTAATCCCCAACATCTCCAAAGCGCTGGAGGCGATTTGCCTCAACGCAATGGCCCGCGATCCCGGCGAACGCTACCAATCTGCCCAGGAGTTAGTACGAGACCTGAAACAATGGCTTGCAGGCGAGCCGATTTCCGCTTGGCGTGAGCCGCTTTGGATGCGCGTTCTGCGGTGGATCCGCCGGCATCGCACGTTGGCATCCATACTGGCCACCATCATCGTGATTAGCTTTTTCTCGGTCTTGGCCGGCATTGCTGTTGAGCGCGGAAGGCTCCAGAAAGTGGTCAACGATGTGACGATCGAGGCGGCAACTTTGGCAGAGAAGGGACGCTTCGGTGAAGCGGCAGACAAACTCACTAAGGCGCTCCAAGAACTGAGAAGAAAACCTGGCTCAAGAGGGGAATTGGGTGGTG
>JBKQHM010000831.1:0-14572 GCA_052148775.1 Isosphaeraceae bacterium
AATCGATTGGATTTTCCGTCCCTGGGGAGTCCGGCTCTCCTTGAGGACCTGGGGCAAGTAATAGACGACCCCCTGTTCGCGCAGGTCGCGCGCGGTCGCCTTTTCCTGGCGCGGCTTGGTGTGCAGACACCACCAGGTCCCCTCACTCTTCACGGGCGAGGAATCCGCTTCCTCCCAGAGGTTCGCCGGATAACAATCGGGCTCGACGGGTAATATCGGCATCGTGAGAATACACCCTGCGTCGACCGGACGCCTGCGTGCGCCCGTGCAAGATCCGATCGGTATGGAATTATGTTCGTATGATATGTTAGCTAAACCGGTAGGCTGACGTCAAGCGGCAAGGGGCGGTCGGGCTGATGGCCATCGTCGCCCCGGGAGCATCTCAATGAATGGGCAGGGGATGGACGAACGGTACAGGCTCGTTAGCAGTGTGGGAGGGATCTTGAACGTCAACAAGCCCCAAGGCGTGACGTCAAGGGCGGTCGTCGACCGGGTCGCGCGCCTGATCGGGCAGGCCAAGGCGGGACACGCCGGGACGCTCGATCCGCTGGCAACGGGCGTCCTGGTCGTCTGCGTGGGTCCGGCGACCCGGCTGGTGGATTGGATCCAGCGGCTGCCCAAGACGTACCGCACGGTGATCCTTCTGGGCGCGCGGAGCGACACGCTCGATGCGGACGGCCGGATCGAGTATCTGGCCGCCCCGACGGTGCCGCCGCCCGAGGCGATCCAGGCCGCGATCCTCCCCCTGCTGGGCGAGACCGAGCAGATGCCGCCCGACTATTCGGCCCTGAAGGTCAAAGGCCGTCGCGCCTACGACCTGGCACGGGCCGGCCAGTCGGTCGAGCTGGCACCGCGATGCGTCCGGATCGACCGCATCGCCGTGGTCGATTACCAGTGGCCCCGCCTGGAGTTGGAAGTGGACTGCGGCGCGGGGACTTACATCCGGTCGATCGCCCGCGACGTCGGCGAGGCTCTCGGCTGCGGCGGGCTCGTGGAGACCTTGATCCGCACCCGAATCGGTTCATTCACGCTCGAGCATGCCGTGAATCTGGACGAACTCTCGGCCGAATCGCTCGCCGACCGCCTGCAACCACCCCTGGATGCTCTCGCGGATTTGCCACGATTGAGGCTCGATCCGGACCAGGTCGCCGCCGTGACCAACGGACGGAGGTTGAATCCCCGCGATTTCCCCGATCCCGACATCCCCGCGGGAGAGGTTGCCCTGCTCGATCCCGAGGGCCGGCTGCTCGCCCTCGCCGAGTCGAATCCGTCCGAAGGGTGGATCCAGCCGCGCAAGGTCTTCTCTCAGTAGCGAGTCGGTGATGGAGAACCGGGAGTACGAACCTTTCGGTCTCGCTGGGTGTCGAGGAGGTGCAACGTCTTGTTGAGAGGGATTCGTCGTTGACGCACGGATGCCCGAACCATAGAATCCATCGGTGAGGAAAGGTGTCCCATCGATTCCGATCGACTCGAGGAAACGAGGTCAATACCCGCCTTGATCGAAACCAACAGCATCGACCGTTCGGGGCGTCGGGAACGTGCCATTCTCGTCGGGGTTCTGCTACCCCACAGCGACGCGACGCCGGATGATCCCCTGGAAGAGCTCCGGGGATTGGCCAAGACCGCGGGTCTCCAGATCGTGGGCAGCCTGTTGCAAAAGCGGCAACAGATTGACATCGCCACGTACATCGGTTCCGGAAAGGTCGAAGAGTTGAAGGTGATCGTCGACGCCGAGGAGGCCGACGTGGTCGTCTTTGATAACGACCTGGGCCCGGCGCAGACCCGCAACCTGGAGAAGAAGCTCGAAGTCAAGGTGGTGGATCGCACCGAGCTGATCCTCGACATCTTCGCGACCCACGCGCGGACGCACGAGTCCCACCTCCAGGTCGAGCTGGCGCAGCTCGAATACGCCATGCCCCGGCTGAAGCGGATGTGGACCCACCTGTCGCGATACAAGGGTGGCATCGGCGTGCGGGGTCCGGGCGAGAAGCAGCTCGAAGAGGACCGCCGCCTGGTGACTCATCGGATCCAGGAGCTCAAGGCGAAACTGGCCAAGATCCAGGCGCGGAAGGAGCGCGAGGTCGCCAGCCGCGACGACGTGCCGACCCTCTCGCTGGTCGGCTATACCAACGCCGGCAAGAGCACGCTGATGAACGCCCTGACCGAGGCCGGCGTCCTGGTCGAGGACAAGCTGTTCGCGACCCTCGACACCCGGACCCGACGATGGAAGTTCCGCGGCGGCGGGCAGGCACTCCTGTCCGACACCGTCGGATTCATCCGCGACCTGCCCCACGCCTTGGTCGCGTCGTTCAAGGCCACGCTCGAGGAGGCACGCCAGGCCGACCTGCTCCTGCACGTCGTGGACGCCTCCAGCCCCGAGGCCGAGAACCAGATCCGCGCGGTCAAGTCCGTCCTGGCCGAGCTGGGCCTGGAGGACCACCCCACGCTCCTGGTGCTCAACAAGTCCGACAAGGTGCCCGATCGCTCCTATCTCGACGTGCTCAAGGCCCATCACGCCGAATCCGTGTCCATCAGCGCGGCGGAGCATGACGGCCTCGACCGGCTCGAGGCGGCCGTCCGCGAGGCCCTGAGCGACCGCGCCCTCGAGGCCGAGGTCGAGACCGGCGTGGAGAACGGGCGCGTCCTGGCCTACCTGGCCCAGCACGCCCAGATCCACGACCGTACCTACAACGACGACCGCGTCCGCCTCCACTGCCACCTCCCGCGCCGTTGCCTGGAATTCCTCTCCGAGAACGGCGTGAGCGTCCGCTCCAACGGGCAGCTCAGTCGAATTGGTCATTAGTCACTGGTCATTGGTCAATTGTCATTAGTCATTGGTCGGATTACGCCGATTCTCGCATCTTCCTGATGAGGTTTTCCTTGCATGGGGATGGATGCACCAATGACTAATGACTAATGACCAATGACGAACGGTCGAACGGGGACATCACCGGCTGGACGAAGCTGAAGTCGTGCACCAGGAAGGCCCTGGTCCCGACGAAGAAATCCCGGCTCTCGGCCACGTCGAGGTTGTACACCGGCTGGACGGCGTCGGGGGCGATCGACTGCACGCGGGCGACGCCTCCGATGACGCGGATGAGGTCGCCCGGCTTGAGGTCGCGGGCCATGGTCCAGCCCTTGCCCGCCTTCCAGAAGCGGTGGATGCCGGTGGCGACGATCGACTCGCCGTCGATGGCGATCCGGAACGTCGCCGTCGGACGGTTGAGGTGGAGCGCGATCACCGGCTGGAACGCGAGCGCGCCGGTCGTCGTGTCCTGACTCAGCACGCGGTCGCCGACGCGGATCGATTCGATCGCCCGCGGGCCGTCCAGCGTGGAGACCAACGTCCCGGCCGCGAAGCATGCCGTGTGGCACGTGCCCACCAGGAACGGGGTCGCCACGGTCACCGTGTCGGTAAACGTGGGCTTGATCTCGGGGATGTTCGACTGATAGACGTAGCCGAGCTGGTCGGTCCACCATGTCTTCCACGTCTCGGGCTCCGCCCCGAAGTCCTGACCACTGATCATCTTGAGGATGGGGAGCACCCGGCCGTTGATCTCGCCGATCTGCGCGTTGGTCGTCTCCACCATCTGGATATCCAGCGCCAGCCGCTGCTGCAAGTTCTCACTCTTCTGCTCGATGGCCTGGTAGGCCGAGGCGATCTGCATGTCGCGGTAGGCCGCGGCGGCCAGGGTATCGTAGACCACGTTCGACGACGGATTGAATCCCAACCCCGGCGAGCCGGCCGTGCCGCTCGTGCCGTTCTTCAGGATCGCCGCCGCATTCTGTGGATTGGCCGCGAGGGCATGCCCGATCTGCGCGGCATTCGACCCCGAGTTCGTCGGCACGATCGACATGCCCCCGAAGGCGGCCGAGACCAGCATCTGGTTCGGCACGCTGTACGGATCGAACGGGACCGACGGCGCGAAGATGCGAGCCGGGATCATCCTGGGGTCGACCGACGGGTTCCGGTAGAAGCGCTGGACGTTGAACCGCTCGCCTTCGACGAACAGCTCGCCGGTGGTACCGGGTCCGCCGGGACGGCGCACGTCATACTTGAACGGCTTGCGGACGAGTCCGATCAATCGGCCGAGGATATCGCGAGGATCGCGGCGGGCGAGGGTCTCGATGGCCCGTCCCCGCACGCCCGCCGAGGCGTTGTAGACCGCGAGTGCGGCCAGGGCGTTGGAGGCCGTCGGCCCGTCGATCTGGCCGAGCATCTGCACCGCGGCGAGCCGCGATCGCTCGCCTCCGCGGACGAACACGGCCCAGATCATCGGCACGGCGCGGGGGTCGGTCACTTCGGCGATCGCCGCCTCGGCCCGGGCGCGATGGGTCGGGTCCCTGGCTTCCAGGCCCTCGCGCAGGCGCTTCAGCTTCGGCTCCCAGTGCTTGTCGGCGTGCCGCTGATGCTCGGCCTCCAGCCGCTCGGCGGCCAGTTCTCCCGGCTTGACCCATCGGTCTCCCTGCTTCCGGTAGCCCAGGTGTCGCCAGGTGGCCTCGCGCGAGGGATCCAGCCGGACCGCCTCCATGTAGTGCGCGATCGACTGTTCCTTGAGCCCCTTCTGCTCGCACCAGGACGCCAGCCGCGCCTGGGCGTCGGGCTTGCGGGCCGTGGCCGCACGACGATCCGTATACTCGCGGATCAGGTCGCGATAGGCCGGGGTCTCCTGGATCTCGCGCCCGACCACGTCCGGACGGTCCCACTTTCCCCGGTAGGCGACCAGGCCCAATAGTCCTCGCGCCAGTCCGTTGGACGGGTCATAGAGGACCGCCATGGCGAGGTGTTTCATCCGCTCGGCCGACATCCCGTGCGACTCACACCAGAGCGCCAGCCGGACGTGTGCCCTGGCATCGTGCCCCGCCTTGGCCTGGGCCGCCTCATAGGCGGCCAGGTCCCGCGGGTCCGCCGATCCTTCCTCCCCCGAGGCGACCAGGCCGAGGCAGACGACAAGAAGCGAGAGCATGAATCCAGGCTCCTCAGGGGTCGGACCGCCGAATCGGAGCTCGTGAAAGAATCAGATTCCAGATTCGCGATTCCAGATTCCAGATTCCCGGATGGTAGTCTATTTTTGTACGTGTCATCTCAAATATTTGCAATCTGGAATCTGGCATCTGAAATCGATCCTCCCGCGGCCACTCAGGGGGCCGGCCTCGGATTCTTGACCGGCCCGGCCAGCGCCTCGACCGCGTCGAACGGCCGCTCCCGCAGGTCCGGCAGCGTGTTGTCGTGCACCAGAACACCGCCGCGGCCTACGAAGAAGTCGGCGTCCTCGGCCACGTCCAGATTGTACACCGGCAGAACCTCGCCACGCTCGATCCGCGTCACGGGAACCGGTCCATCGAGCGTGCGGAGCCGGTCCCCTTCCTTCAGGTCCCGGGCCATCACCCAGCCCTGTCCAGATTTCCAGAACCGGTGGAACTCGCTGCTCACGACCGTCTCCTCGCCGAGCTTGACCTCGAAGGTCTTGCTGGGCGGATTATGGTGGACGGCGAGGATGGGTTTGTAGGCCAGGGTCCCGGTGCGGGTGTTCTGGGTGAGGACCGGGTCGCCGACCTTGAGCGTCTCGATCGGCTCGAGCCCGGTGAGGGTCCGCACCAGCGTCCCCGCCCCGAAGCAACTGACTCGCTGGGTCGCGATCGGGCCCATGAACTGGCCGAGGGGGATCGGCTGGGGCTGGTAGGCCAGCGGCACGTCCTCGACGACCATCGGCTTGTCCGGCGACTGCATTTGGTTGAACTGGTAGCCGATCAGGTTGACGTACCACTTCTGCCACTCGGCGGGCTTCGGGCCGATGGCCAGGCCGGAGATGTCCTTGAGAATAGGGACGACGCGGTCGTTGATCTGGTCCAGGGACGCGTTGTACTCCTTGATCGCGGCGACGTCGTTGTCGAGCTGCTTCTGGGCATAGACGGCCGTCTTCTGGGCCTCCTGGGCCATGCGGCCCACCGGGATCGTCTCGCCGCTGGCCATGTTGAGCGATAGGAAGGTGGTGCCGGTCACCGGCAAGCCATTATCCGGCATCATCGCGATCGCCGCGGGCAAGAGCGAGTTCTGAGACAGGAACGGATTGTTGTTATTGATGAAAACCTGATTTTCAAAGGCATTGATCATGAGCTGGCCGATTTTCTGGCCCTGGCCCCCGAGGCCGCTCTGGGCGAGCATGCCGAGCACCTGGCCTTTCTGCTGCGCCGTGGGCATGGGCTGCTGGAACATGATCCAGTTCCGGCTACCCGGTCCGTAGATCGGCATATACGGCAGGTTCCAGGTCTGCTCGGGCCGCGCGATGACGGGCAGTCCGTTCTGGTCCAGATAGACCCGGTCCCCGGGCTGCATGGCGACCGAAGGGGCCGCGGGCGGCGTGTAGAGCCGCTTCAGGTTCGGCGCCGATCCCTGGCCCTTGATCAAGAGCTCCCCGCGCTGACCGGGCCCGCCCACCCTCTTGACCTCGTACTCGATCGGCTCCAGGATCATGGCGATCAGCATCGCGGCGAACTCGCGCGCGTCCTTGTGACGCAGCGTCGTCACCGCCTCCCCACGCACCGACGCCGATCCGCTGAAGACCGCCAGCAGCACCAGGAATCGCGATGCGGACGCGTCATCGATCTGTCCGAGCACCTGCACGGCCACCTTCTGCGACGCCGCATCGCCCCGCCCGAAGGTCGCCCAGATCATCGGGACCGTATCTCGATCCGTGATCTGCGCCAGGGCTTGCTCGGCCTTCGCCCGGCGTGCCCTATCCTTGCCCTGCAAGGCGGTGCGATAGCGCTCGAGGATCGGCTTCCAGTGCTTGTCGGCCCGCTGCTGCTCCTGCGCACGCGCCTTGGCGGCGGCCACCAGCTCCGGCTTGATCCAGTGGCCGCCCGACTTCTTGTACCCCAGGTGCTTCCACGCCGCGTCCCGCGAGGGATCCCGCTTCAAGACCTGGTGGAAGTGGGCATGGGCTTGCTGGGTCAGGCCGTTCTGCTCGCACCACAGGGCGAGTTTCCAGTGGCCATCGGCCGTCTCGGGCGTGTTGGCCCGGCGCTGGAGATAGTCCCGGAGCAGGGCCTTGCGCTTCGGGTCGTCCTGGGCCTGCCGACTGACCTCGTCGGGCCGCGCCCATTTCCCCTGGTACGCGACCAGTCCCATCAGCCCACGCGCCAGCGCATTCGACGGATCATAGAGGACCGCCATGGCCAGGTGCTTCATCCGCTCGGTGCCCAAGCCGTGCGATTCGCACCAGAGGGCCAGGCGGACATGCGCTTTGGCATCGTGCCCGGCCTTCGCTCGTGCCGCCTCATAGGCGGCCCGCTCCGACGAGTCCTGCGGTGGCGTCGCGGCCCCGTCATCGACATGGATCAGGCTGAAGCAGACCAGGACGAGCGAGAGCATGATTCGGACTCCACGGACCTGGCGGATCGTTCATCGACCGAGCACCGACCGAGCCGCGGTCGGCTTCGAAACGGCGACGGGCTCGACGGCGTCGAACGGCTCGGGCGTCGGATTGATTGTACTATTATCGTGCGCCAGGACGCCGGTGCGGCCCACGAAATAGCTCTCGCCATCGGCCACCTGGAGGTTGAAGACCGGCTGGACCTTCTCCTCGACAACTGACTTCACAGTGGCGGTCCCTCCCAGGGTGCGGAGGATATCACCGGGCTTCAGCTCGCGGACCATGGTCCAGCCCTTGCCGGCCTTCCAGAGACGGTGGATGCCGGTGGCGACGACCGATTCGCCGTCCAGCTCGACGCGGAAAGTCGGGTTGGGCGGGTTGTGGAACACGTTGATCAGAGGCTGATACTTCAGCTCGCCGGTCCTGGGGTCTTGCGTGAGGACGACATCTCCGGAGCGGAGGTCTTCGATCGGGCGGGGGCCGTCGATCGTTTGCACGGAAGTTCCTGCGCCGAAGCAAGAGTGGTGGACTGAGATGCCGGTCATGGCGGCCTGGAACGTGGGGGGGGCGGCCTGGGGCTGATAATCGAGCGGGACTTGCTCGATGACGGTCGTCTCCTCGCTGGATGATTTCTGAGGGGCGTAGGCGAGGCCGAAGAGGTCGACCATCCACTTGATCCAGGCGGAGCGGTCGTCTCCCTTGTCGGTGCCCACGGCTTCGGAGAGGACTTGCCGCGCCCGGCGATTCGCATCGAGGATCGGGGCATTGTAGTCCTGGATCGCCTTGACGTCGCCCGCCATTTGGGCTCGGGCGACCTGGGCCGACCGCTGGGCGTCGAGCTCCATGTCGCCGACGGGAATCTGGAGGAACTCGCCGTATCGCATCGTGATCGTTGCACCCCGCTCGGGTGTGGCGGGTAGTCCGGACATCGTCATGAGGGCTCTCTTCTCCAGCTGAAACGAGGAACGGGCGTTCGCGGCGACGTCCTGGCCGATCCTCTGGCTCTGTGCCACGGACAGCCCCCCACTCTCCAGGAGCGACGCGACCGAGCCGGGATTCATCACGTATCCGAACCCCAAGACGTTTGCGAGATTCTGATTACTGAAGGGAAGGCCGGTTGTGCCGGCGCCCACGAGCCGCGAGATGACGGGGAGCCCGTCCGGCCCCAGGATGATCCGGTCACCGGGCTGCATCGGGACATTGGGCTCCGGCAGCGGCGTGTAGACCCGTGTGCGGTTGGTGGTCCCGTCCTTGATGACCACCTCCCCCGGCTTGCCCAGACCCGGAGACGGCTTGACTTCATACCGGATCGGATCGCGGATCAGACCGATCAGGAACGGGGCGAAATCTCGCGCATCGCGGCGGCGCAGGAGCTGGGCGCCCTCCTGCCGCGCCTCGGCACTGGTGCTCATCAAGGCCAGCATCGCCAGCGACCGCGACGCCCCCGGCGCATCGATCTGGCCCAGCAGCCGCACGGCTGTCACCTGGCCCTCGGCCCCCTTGGGCACGAACACGGCCCAGATCATCGGCACGGCGCGCGGGTCGGTCACGCCGGACATCGACCCCTCGGCCGCGGCGCGTCGGGCCTTGTCCCGGCTGGAGAGCCCCTCGCGCAACCGCTCCAACCGCGGCCTCCACTGCTTGTTGGCCCGGTTCTGCTGTTCGGCCTCGTGTTTCTGCGCCGCCTGCCACTCCGGCTTGATCCAGCGTCCGCCGACCTTCTTGAAGCCCAGCCGCTTCCAGGCCGACTCGCGGGACGGGTCGCGGCGCAGGACGGCATGATACTGGGCGATCGCCTGGTCTTTCAGTCCGTTCTGCTCGCACCAGAGGGCCAGCTTCCACTGGTCGTCGGCCGACTCGGAGATCTTCGCGCGCCGCTGGAAGTATTCCTGCATCAACGCTTTGCGCCGGGGGTCCTCCTGGGCCTGCCGGCTGACGTCATCAGGCCGCGCCCACTTGCCCTGATAGGCGACCAGTCCCATCAGCCCCCGCGCCAGGCCGTTGGACGGGTCATATAGGACGGCCATGGCCAGGTGCTTCATCCGCTCGGTGCCCAGGCCATGCGCCTCGCACCAGAGCGCCAGGCGGACATGCGCCCTGGCATCGCGCCCCGCTTCCTTCCGGGCTTTCTGGTAGTCCTGGAGGTCGGCCGAGCGAGTCGACGCCGGGGCTGCCGGTTCTTCGGCAAGACAGGAACCCAACAGTCCGAGGCAGACCAGCATCTGGGCGACCATCAGCCTACCCCCATCCGCGAGAACTCGGGATGATCCGGCTGCGACCGAACAATCATTCGCACAGCCAAGCACAGGTCGGGTTGGCGACTCTTCCGACCCGGCAAAGCTGTCATGAGACCATCCTATGAGAAATAGGCGACGACCGCGACGAAAAACACACGCCGTTTCTGAGGACCAGGGGAACGGATCGAAGAATCGGCGTTTCCCGACGGTTCCCGGTTGTATTCCGATCCGGCGCGGGGATAATGCGGGGTTAGCGTCAGACGTCTGGCACCGATCGGAATCGACAGGTTCAACACCGAAGGAGAACCACTACGATGTCGAGATTGGGAATTCGCGTAGCCGCCTTTGTCCTGGCCGGGATCTCGATGACCGCGGCCATGGCCATGGCGGCGGAGCCCACGGCGAGCCTCAAGCAAGGGAAGCCCGACTTGAAGTCGGCAGGCCCGTTGACTTTCGGGCCGGAAGGCATCCTGTTCGTCGGCGACACCAAGGGCGCAGCCCTGTTCGCCATCGACACCCGCGATGGGGCCGGGATCAAGGAGAAGAAGCCGATTCAGGTCAAGGACCTGACGGGCAAGATCGCCGGCATGCTCGGGACCGATGCCAAGCAGGTCCAGATCAATGACCTAGCCGTCAATCCGCTCTCGGGGAACGTCTATGTCTCCGTGGCGCGCGGGCGCGGCCCCGACGCGATCCCGGTGATCGTCCGGATCACGGCCGATGGCAAGCTCGCAGAGCTGGCGCTGGACAACGTCCGGTTCGCCAAGGCCGACGTCCCCAACGCACCGGCTCCCGGTGCCCCGGTCCGAGGCGAGGATCCCCGCGCCGCGACGATCACCGACCTCGCCTATGTTGACGGTCGCGTCTTCCTGGCGGGCCTGTCGAACGAGGAGTTCTCCTCGCGGCTGATCGCGATCCCGTTCCCCTTCAGCAGTGAGGGTGTCGATGGCGCCGCGATCGAGATCTACCACGGGGCCCACGGCCGGTTCGAGACCAAGTCGCCGATCCGGACCTTCGTTGCCTATCGCATCCAGAACGAGCCCTATCTGCTCGCCGCCTATCAGTGCACGCCGCTGGTCAAGATGCCCGTCTCCGAGCTGAAGGCCGGCGCCCATGTCAAGGGGACGACGATCGCCGAGCTGGGCAACCGCAATCGCCCGCTCGACATGGTCGTCTATCAGAAGGACGGCAAGGACTACCTGCTGATGACCAACAGCAGCCGCGGTGTCATGAAGATCCCGACCGAGGGCGCCGCCACGGCCGCCGGCATCACCAATCGGGTCGCCGACAAGCAGGGGCTTGGCTATGAGACCATCGCCAGCCTCAAGGGCGTCGTCCAGATGGATCAGCTCGGCGACCGTCATGCCGTGATCCTCACCCAGGCCCAGGACGGAACGGTGGACCTCTCCACCATCGAACTGCCGTGACCTTCCGACCCTACCTCCTGCTGCTCGCGGCCTGCGGGGCGTTTCCCCTCATCGAGGGGACCGTTCCCGCATGGCCCGCATCGCCCTCGGCCGACGATCCACTAGCCCCCGCCGAGGGCCGTTTCACCGAAGATCCTTCCAGACTGCGATGGACATCGCACCAGCCCGACGGAAAGGCCGCCCATGTCGAGGCGATCGGCATCGATCGCAAGACCCTGGCAGCCGTCGCGAAATCGGAGATGACGCGTGAGCGCTGGATGTCGTGCCTGGCGATCCGCGTTATCGCCGTCCACCCAGGAGGGGCGGCCGACACGCCGCCCCTCCTGGGCACTTATCAGATCGAGGGCGACGTCATCCGGTTCGTGCCCCGATTCCCCCTCGAGCCGGGCCTTCGCTACCGGGCCGTATTTGACCCGACGCGGCTCCATGTGCTCGCCGGGACGCCGTCCGAAAGCCCGGGAGCCGACGCTCCGCGCCATGTCTCGTCGGCGCGGTTCTCGGCCGATTTCATGCCTCCGAAGAAGCCTTCACGGTCGACGACCACGGTCAGCCAGATCTACCCGACGCGCGAACGTCTCCCCGAGAACCTGCTCCGATTCTATATCCATTTCTCCGCGCCGATGAGCCGGGGCGACGTGTACCGACATATCCGACTGCTCGATGCAAAGGGCCAGCCGGTCGACACGCCGTTCCTGGAGCTGGACGAGGAGCTCTGGTCTCGGGACGGGATGCGGTTCACGCTGTTGTTCGACCCGGGCCGGATCAAGCGCGGGCTCAAGCCGCGCGAGGAACTCGGGCCGGTCCTGGAAGCGGGCAAGACTTACCAGTTGGTCATCGACCGCGCCTGGCCCGACGCTGAGGGGAATCCCCTGAAGGCTGAGTTTCGCAAGCCGTTACGCATCGGGCCGCCGGACGAGACCTCGCCCGATCCGAAGACCTGGGACATCCGGCCGCCCGCGCCCGGGACGCGCAATCCCCTGGAAGTGTGCTTCCCCGAACCGCTCGACCGCGCCCTCCTCGATCGCCTGCTCGTCGTCCAGGATGCGGCTGGAAAGGCCGTTGCGGGTCAAGTCTCCGTGGAGGGTGAAGAAACGATCTGGCATTTCTCCCCGGCGGACCCGTGGAGTGCGGGCGATTATCGCCTGGTCATCGGCACCGAGCTGGAAGACCCGTCGGGCAACAGCGTTGCCCAGCCGTTCGAGGTCGACGCCGTCAATCCGATCTCCCGGCGCGTCGCCAGCGATACGGTCGTCCGACCGTTCCGCATCGTCGTAAGCGACCGATGAACCACGAATCCTCGAATATCAAGAAGCTCTCTGCGAGGAAGAGATTAACCACGGAAAGGACCGACTGACAGGGAAAAGAGAACCCTGGGTCACTTCTCCCTTTCTGTGTCGGTCAGTGTTTTCCGTAGTTCAATTCTTCTGATCTCGATAACGACCTTCATCTCGCCCGAGCGACTTGCTCGATCAGGAAGACCCCCTTCTTGTTGGCGGTGACGACGTCGAGGAGTCCGTCGCCGTTGAAGTCGGCGACGACGAACTGGGTGCCGATGCCGCTCTGGTCGTCGATCTCGCGCGGGGTGAAGGCGATCTTGCCGTCCGGGCCGCGGCTGGCTTCGAACCAGTAGATCCGGGCGGGCCTGTCGGAGCCGGCCTCGCTCGTGCCGTGCGACCAGAACCGCTTGCCCGTGATCAGGTCTTTGAGGCCGTCGCGGTTGATATCCGCGGCGATCAGGGCATGGGTCTCGGAGACGAGATCGGGGAAGAGGTCATGCCTGGTGAAGACGGGCGAGCCATCCTTCGCGGGGCCCTGTTCGAACCACCAGATCCCGTACTGGTGGGCCGAGCTGGCGATGACGTCTGGCTTCCCGTCTCGGTTGACGTCGTAGACAATCATGTCGGCCACCGCATCGCCCAGGTGGGCGGGGTGGAAGGTCCAGGGCGTGGTGCTCTTGCGGCCCGACTCGGGCTGTTCCCACCAGCCGCCGGTGCAGATGACGTCGTTGCGCCCGTCGCCGTTCAAGTCACCGACGCCGAGGCCGTGCGCGAATCGGAACGTACCCGGGATGAGCTTGCCGGGCCGGCTCGGCTCGCTGACGGGATGCATCTGCCAGGTCTCATTAGGATCGATGCCGGGCGTGAACCATGCCATCTGGCCTTCGTTGTCCTTGCCCTTGGGCTGCCAGCCCATGACCATCACGCGATGGCCGTCTCCGAAGAGGTCCGTATAAAGCGGGGTTTCATTGCAGGCGCTATGCCAGGCTTCGTGCCGAGGCCAGTAGCCGGGCTTGCCTTTCGGGTTCTCGTACCAGTACGCGGCCACGCCGGGGAAACCGACGACGATCTGGTCGGGCCAGCCGTCGCCGTTGATGTCGTCCGTCCAGCAGGTCATGCACTGGCTATAGCTGTGCAGGCCGTCGCCGTAATCGCCCGGCTTGCGGATGTCGTGCTTGACCCACGACGGGGCCTCGTACCACGAATCGCCGATCAGCACGTCGAGCTTGCCGTCCTTGTTGACGTCGGCGATCGCCACGCCCTCGGAGCGGAACTTGCCCTCGATCACCGTCTTCTTCCAAGAGATCGGCGTGTCCTTGTCGCCCGCGTGGGCGTCAGCCATCATCAGAAAGAGCGAGAACAGGCCGAGTACGGCCCGCTTCCAGAATTGCGCGTTCATCGGTCGTGAGTCCCTCAAGAGGTTGCCTGGCGCCAACCGTGCCGCCCGACGGGCAGGCCAATCCCTCGAACTTACTCGCCCGACAGCTCCGATACCACTGGGTAGGGGCATCGATCGGAGAGGTGGATCGGGCTCCGTCTGAGATCCGACGGTGGTACCGCATCGCCTCTCGTCCGATTTTCAGGCTCGCGGCGACCCGATCGGGCTGAACAACTCGGCCAGACGCACTTCGAACCCGGGCAGGACAGGATCGCCGGTCAAGATACCTTCGGGGCCGAATGTGCGTACGATACCCGAGGATTCGTAGACCTCGACGACGCGGAGCTTGGGATACACCACCCAGACGCAGCGTACGCCGATTCGGAGGTATTCTAGGACCTTCTCTCGCTGGTCCTCGGCACGGTCGGTGGGGCTGGTGACTTCGACCGCCAGGTCCGGGACGACGTCCTATGCGTTGGCATCGGGGTCTTCGGGGGCGGCGGCTATCAAAGTTGAACTGCTGACGAAACAGAGATCCGGACGTCGATTTCGCCCCTCGTCTTCGGGCAACTGGAGTCGGATGAGCATCCTCGAAAAGGCTTCTCCGAGATCATTCGCATTGGCGAACGCATCGATCAGAATGCTCAATCGATTGACAACCGTTACGGCACGAATGCTCATCGGCGGCATCGCGACTCGCTCGCGATTCACCAGTTCGTAGAATGCCTCGTCGGTCTCCATGGGCAACGGGAAGGATTCGAATGTCGTCTCCGGCTCGCCACCCGTGAGCGGTGCCTTGCTCATGAATGGTCTCCGCAGTTGTGTATTCTCTCGCTCCAGTTGAGTCTACCAGACGAGCGGTCTTGCCTTTACCAAT
>JBKQHM010000832.1:0-15716 GCA_052148775.1 Isosphaeraceae bacterium
GCCGAAGTTGAGGATCGTCAGGTTCTCGGCCGTCGCCGATTGCATCGGGTGGGACCGGCCCAGCACCTCGACCCCGAACCGATCGGAGAACATGTCTACATAGTTATGGAAATTGCTCAGCAGGATGTACTTGCCGAACCCATCGAGCGGGCGGCCGGTATACCTCGGCAGCCAGTCCTTCACGATCTCGGATTTCGTCTTCACAGAATCGATCCCTGTGCTCGGTAGTGGCCAGTGGCTCCGTCCGGCAGGCGGAACCTTCGGTATTCGCGGTCGCGAGGGTCGCCGGGGATGTGGTCCATCGCGATTGCCTCGTCGATGAAGATCAGGCTCGAGGAGACCGTGCCGAAGTCGGCGTCCGGGATGACGATCCGCTCGTCCCGGCAGATACTCCCGGCCGAGCTTGGGAAGTCGCGCGGGTGCAGCGTCTCGGCGACGAACCGGATCCGCGGATCATCGGGATCGTCGAGTTCAAGGTTGGTCATAGCGTGGATTCCTGGCGTCAGCGCAGTGACGGAGACTCGCCCGGCGCTCGGAGCCTGGACGACGAAGGCTGCATCCGCGCCGGCGATCAGGTAGTTACAGCCGCCGAAGCCCCCCTGGCCGAGTTCCTCCCGGGCGAATCGCGAGGCCGGATCGGGATGGTCGAATCCGAGCAGGTCCACCGTCAGCAGGCCCCTCGAGCGGGTTTGATCCTCCCAGGCGAGCTCGCCGTCGTGACGGTTCGTAACCGCCACGGCGATGCCCGCCTCGTTGACTCCCAGCCACGTGCCCATCTGCGGGAACGTGCCGTCCGGCCCGTGGTCGGCCCCTGCCAGCAGGCATCGGAGCGACCGGACCCGGCAGCAGACCGGCGAGGTCATCGGCCGTCGCGGGGATTCCTCGCGATTGGCGCCAATCATGACCGGAGGGCACCCGTCGATTCCGTAAGCGATGAATACGAGGCACATGGGTCCGCCAGCCGAGTCGCCTTGACTTTGCCAGAAAGCCGCCGATCCTACATCATGGCGAAATTGTCGTCGCCGCCATAGCGGGTGGCGATTCGTAAGTCGGGCTTTCCAGCCTGACGCTCCGTACACTCAGGCTGGAAACGAAATAGGGAGTCTGCGGATGAACCGGCGGGCGCTCGCCGAGCTGTCGTTGGGACACCTCCTGATCGACCTGTGCCAGGGGGTCGTCCCGGCCTTGGCGCCGTTCCTCGTCGAGGGGCGCGGCTTCTCGAAGGCGGCGGCGGCGGGCCTGGTCTTTGCGATCAGCGCGACCTCGTCGGTGGTCCAGCCGGTCTTCGGCCAGCTCGCGGACCGCCTGGCAATGGCCTGGCTGCTGCCGGCCAGCATCCTGCTGGCGGGCGTGGCCCTGGCGTTCGGGGCGCAGGCGACGAACTACGGGATCGTGCTGGTGGCGTTCGGGCTGAGCGGCCTGGGGGTGGCGGCCTTCCACCCGGAGGCGGCCCGCAAGGCGAACCTCGCCAGCGGCGATCGCCGGACCACCGGCATGAGCATCTTCTCCATCGGGGGCGGCCTGGGCTTCGCGATGGCGCCGGCGGTGACCATCGCCCTGGTTGTGCCCCTGGGCACCGCCGGACTGCTGGCCCTGCTGATCCCGACCGCGATCGTCGCCGCCCTGCTGGCCGGGACCTTCCGCGCCGCGCCCGCCGCGGCCCACGCGTCCCGGGCCGGCGGGCCGTCCATTCCGGGCCGCGACGATTGGCGGGCATTCTGGATGCTCTGCGGGGCCACCATCTCTCGCTCCATCGTCTTCTACGGCATCAATACATTCCTCGCGCTCTACTTCATGAGCCGATGGCATCAGTCGGCCGCGGAGGCGAGCCGGGCCACGGTCGTCTTCCTGGGGACCAGCATCGCCGGCACGCTCCTGGGCGGCCTTCTGGCCGACCGATTCGGCCGCCGGACGGTGATCCGGATCGGGTTCGTCGGCGCGACCGTGTTCCTGGCGCTCTTCTTGCAGACTCAGGAGCGTGCCCCGGCCATGGCGCTCTTGGTCCCGCTGGCGCTCTTCATGTTCATGCCGACCAGCGTGCTCGTCGTCCTCGGGCAGGAATACCTGCCGCGTCGCGTGGGCATGGCCTCGGGCGTGACGCTCGGCCTGGCCGTGAGCGTGGGCGGCATGTGCGCGCCCCTGCTGGGACGCCTGGGGGATGGATACGGCATGGGCCGTGTCTTCGCGGTCCTGCTGGGCGTGCTGGCCTTCGCGGCCGTACAGACCTTCACTCTGCCGCCGGTGGGCCGTCGCGACCGTCCTGAGGCCGAGGCCAAGCCCGAGGCCGTGCTCGAACTCGACGCCCGCTCGCTCACGGCCGATCGATGAGCAGCGGGAGATAGTCCTTCGCCGCGTCGGACAGCAGGTCGCGATGCATGCGGAGCGGGTCGTTGAAGAAATCGACGCCGATGGCGGTGTCCAGGGTCCGTGTGGCCATGAGGTCGAGCGCCTTGGATTCGTCGTGGATCGACTCGGCGAAGGTGATCCGCCTCCCCTCGCCGGGCTCGCCCAGTAGCCGGGCGAAATACTGGACCGCCAGGTTCTGCTTCCGCGGTAACGGCGACCCCAGGATCACCACCGAGAGGCCCTTCCACTCCGCCTCGGTCATCTGCGACTTCCACGCCGTCACCTGCCGATGCATCGCGACAAGCTCCGCACGGGCGGCCTCGGCGGCGTTGGCCATCACGAGCGGGCTCATCCTCCGCGCGAACCCGATGCGATCTTCCCCGGTACACTTCCGGGACGCGACGACTGAATCCAGGAACGTCACGCACGCGCCGATGATCTTTCGCTGCCGCTCGACCTGCTCGGCGTCCAGCCCTTGAGAGGCGATCGTCGCCTCGGCGGCCGCGATCAGCCTGCGGTACTCCTGCAACTCGCCGAGGACCGCGTCATTCAGCGGCACCGCGCCGGCGCGGCTCGCGAGAATCACGTCGAGCGCCAGCGGGACGTGAGCGAATGACTTCAGGACATGATAGACCGCCGGCGTATACTGGACCTGGACCCGCTCGCCCCCCTTCTTCAGGACGAGGTCGTCCCCCTCGGCGAGGATCACCGGCCCGCTTCGCGACAGGGTGGCCTCCTTGGCCTTGCGGTAGGCCGAGCGGAAGGCATCATTGAGAGTCGTCAGGGGATCGGTCGTCGATGAGGGCTCGACCCGGGCCGCGGTTGTCGCCGGCCCTGGCACTTGCGACATGGTGGCGGCGGATGCCATCGCGAGCATGAGCGAAACGACGACGATCGATCGCAAGGCGACTCCCGAAACGTACGCGCGGCTCGATGGCATGGTCGCGGCTCCCTATGTTGCAAGATCCTGATCCCTTCTCGCGAGGGATCCCATGCCCTATTATTGCGGATCGCGGCTGCGAGGCCATACTCCGCCCGAAGATCGAGAGGAGCGCGCATGGGGATCTCGAGAATCAGCATAAGGATCGGCGTCATCATCTTGGTGGGACTGGCCGCGACCCCGGTGCGGGGCCAGGAGGATCGAGGGGCATCGGAGCGCGCCGTGCGCGCGGTCCTGGATCGTCAGGTCGTCGACTGGAACAAGGGGGACCTGGACGGGTTCCTCGGCGGCTACTGGAACTCGCCGAAGGTGGTCTTCCAGTCCGGGGGCCAGCGATACGACGGCTGGGAGGCGATGCGCGACCGATATCGTCGCCGATACCAGGCAGAGGGCCGCGCCATGGGGCGCCTGGAGTTCACGGGCCTCGACATCGAGTCGTTGGGTCCCGAAGCCGTCCTGGCGCGGGGACGATGGCGGCTCACCATGCCCGACGGGACCAGCCCGGCGGCCTCTTCACGGTGATCTTCCGCAAGCTGCCCGAAGGCTGGAAGATCGTCCACGATCACACCTCGGCCGAGGAACCGAAACCGGCGAGCCAGTAAGCTCGGTCGATCCGGCCGGGACGGCAGGCAATTGCGACCTTCCCAGGTCGGGACGATCAGACGGCAGCCGGCGCCTTGGGGCCGCGGACGATGGCCGCCAGCACGAGCCCCGCGAGGAACCAGCCGGCGACCTGATCGATGCCCTCGGCGATGGTGAAGTCGACAGGGAACCCGTACCAGTTCCAGTACGGGACGCTGATCGTCAGGACTCCGAAGACGCCCAGCAAGGTCACGAAGAGCACGCGTCCCCAGTAGCCTGTCCGGACGAAGGCCAGCAGCAGCCCCGCCAGCAGGGCGGAGACGACGTTGGTGGCCAGTTCGGTCCCCAACTGCCGGGGAGACATCGCCTCGCCGCCCGAAGGCTGGATGATGACGACACCCACCGGCCCCTGCTTCACCTTCGCCTCCCAGGCTTGCTGATCCGATTCCGATGCCTGTCGGCTCATGTCCAGGCCGGGGAAGAAGTAGAACCCCGGCTCATGGATGTTGTCGCGCATCGCGCCGATTACGTTGTCTTCGTTGGGGATCCGGCGGACGCCCAACTCTCCGAGCGGGAGCATCATGTGCGCGAAGGCGCCCCAGAAGAACACCATGATCCCCGCCAGGAGCCCGCCTGACAAAACCCTGACCATGGCCCGCCCTCCACCGGCATCCCGGCCGTCGGGATGAATACCTGCACCGACCCATCGGGCGTCGCATTCCACTGCGACACGACACGACGATGCACGGCGATCAGTCCACCTGATCGGCCTGTCCGGTAAGATCGGCGTTTTCGGCGCCCTTTCCGCAGCCGATCTTGCTAAGGTGTGCCCTCACGATGGATACGTGTTTCATAGTGCACCCCAATCGATTGCGATGGCAGCCTTTCCCGAAGCGGGCGATCGTAGCGTTTCTTCCTACCTGCGAATGAGTGCCCAGACCATCACGCTGCCGATCGCGACGAACAGGAACGGCAGGAACCATTTGTCGAAGAATGCTTTCATGGGAGTGGCCGGTGTCTCGGCGGATGCGCCGTGTGAGGTACTGCGAGGGGTATCGGATTCCATCCTTACGTAGATGATTATACCCGGTTTTCTGCAAGAATGAAATTGATAAATTTTAATTAGTAAAAAAATTTGATATCCGTTCACAGGCCGATGATGACGAGCGGACAGCGAGGTCGGAGCCCGCACCGCACTTGGCATCCGTCATGGAATTGCTAGCCGGCGAGGCCAAATCACCAGATGTCAAATGGTAAGGCTATCAGGGATGAGACGCAGGTGTCGCGCAACCGCACGCAACGGATGGTGCGTCGGTCGAGGTGACCGACGCACGCGACGCTCCCGTCACGGCACCTGCTTCGCACAACGCCGTATCTGTTTCCGCTTGTCACGTTTGAAAAACCCGGACCGCGAAAGGATTCAGCGCGAGCGAAAGCATGCCTGATCCTGAATCCCAGGCGGGCAGCGTGGCGGGATAGCCGACTTCGGTCAACGCGGAGCCATTCCAGGGCCATCCGGGAATGTTGTAAACCGAATAGGATAGCGGCGCCAGATTGGCGATGACGATCACTTGCCCAGGACTACCCAAAGGCTGACCTCCGGTGCGGCAGTATGCGAAGACGCGCGGAGCGTCATCGCTATCGAACTGAGGATGAAAATAGAAGCATTCCACCTCGTCGCGTTGCAAGGCAGGATGGGACGTGCGCAACCCGATGAGTTTGGCGACGTTCGCCTTGAGCTGTGAATTGGCCGTAAACTGGGCCCGCCCCCATTGCACCGGGTCCTCCTGCTTCTCATTGACATCAGTGTAACTCGTGTCGTGGACGTCTCCGAATTCCTCGCCGGCCAAGAACATCGGTATTCCCACCGAAGTCATCAAGATCGCGAACCCGCCGAAGACACGCATGGCGCCGCCCTGGACGGTGCTGTGCAAAGTCGCATCCGAAGACATGTCGGCGCCGTCCACGGCCGCTTTCACGCTATCGATCTGGCCGTCGCCCAAACCTGCCGCTTGCAGCATCGGCCCGAGAAGGATGTTCATCAATCGGGGCGCGTCGGCGACATCGTGCGAGGTGATGTATGCCACGGAGCAGGCCATGTCGGCAAAGCCCGGATCGAATTGCTTCGGCCAGTCGTTCCAGACTCCCATATTGGAAATCAAGTGCTCGACGCGGCTCGAACGCGACGCCTGCCCGAAGACGGTGTCGATCGAATTCGTGAGCAAACGGCGTATTTCGTCCCGATATCCGAAGTTCCAGATGGCGTCGACGACCTTGCGGCCGTTGGGATTTTCCGGGTCATTGCCGGTGGTTACGAAGCGGCGGTTCGAGTCTTCCGCGATGACCCAGAAAGGCTTCGTGGGGAAGAGCGACTGGCTCTTCGCACTCGCGCGATCGTGAAACTCCTGGACGAAGTCCCAGTTATTGATGTCGGCGAAGTCGTCGATGCGGTAACCGTCGATGTGATATTCGTCCACCCAGAATTCCGCCATTTCGCAGAGGAATTCCCGTGCCGCGTAGTAGTCGTCGTAGGAAGCGGTATCGAACAGGAACAGCTTCTGGCCCCAGTCCTGCCGATCGGGCGTCGAGGTCGCATTGAACCATGCTTGCGCGAGGTTTTCAAGCGGGCACTCAGGCGCGTACATGTTCATGACAACGTCGAGCACGACTCGTACGCGGCGCTGGTGGCACTGTTTGACGAAGAACTTCAGGTCGATCGGGTTGCCGATATCGTAATCGGGCGCGAAGAAGAATCGCGTGCCGTAGCCCCAGTTGAGGGTTTGAGGGGTATCCTCGATCGGCAGGAGCTCGATGCAATTGATTCCCATCGCGACAAGGTCATCGAGGTGCTCGAAAATAATCTCGTCGAAGGTCCCGAGCTCGACGAGGGGATCCTCGCTCGGGTCTGACGACATCCACTTGACCGGCATCTCGTAAATGACGATTTGGTTGTTCTCGGGGAGTGTGGCGCCTGCGGTGAATTCGTCATCCCAACCGAACGACGGGCTGACACGCACGCCGTTGCTGATCGCGAACAGTCCGCGATAGCCGCCGAACCGCGTGATCGCATCCGCATAAGGATCCGCGACGACGACGTTTCCGTTGACGACAAATTCGTATTCATAGACGCCGTCGGCCAGCGCCAGCGCGTCGAGGTCGAATTGCCACCAGCCGGGAAACGCGGCATTCGGACTGAACGTGAGCTGAGGCCACGTCGCGGGCGCGAAATGGTCGCGGTCGGACAGCTTCGCAAATCGGATGTTCAGGGCGGTCAGGCCGGGGCCGGGAATGGAAAGCAAGCCAGGCCGATCTGTCGGGCGCGGTGGCATCGCATGCTCCTAAAGACTGCTCCCAGCGTGACGGCATGGAATTTCCCATGGCTGACTGGGGTCACTGACGTCGTGGCTGATTAGTAACATTTTGACGGCAAACGATAACCGAAGAGGGTCATTTCGATGACACTCTGTCGCTCGAGCGCGTCCGCGGTTCGAGGCCCTCGTGGATGCAAGGCAGATAACCGCCGCACCCAGGTGTCGTGACGTCTCGTACCGATTCTAGGCAATGGTGGGCGAAACAAGCAATCTTTCACTGCTTACGTCTGCGCCGGTCCGACACATCTAGGCGAGGTGACCGACGCGCGCCAGCCGACTTCAGCCGGAAGGTCGAACATTGGAGCGAAAGGACTGCGTTCGAAGCGATGGCGCCGCTGGCCGGCGCCCCGATGTTCGGGTAGCATCAAGAGGAACGGATATTCCGCCGCGGGAGTCAGTGTCCGGAACCATCAGACCGGGGCGAATCCTCTGGTCATGGTCGTCCCCGAGAGAGCGGTGTGCTCGGAACAGTCCGTTCACCGATCCGATCCGGGCGTCGCAAAGGAGCCCTGTCATGTCGATCGAGCCGGCCGCATCGCCGGACTACGCGACTCCCCACCTGGAGCCGGCGGGATCGCCGACGTCGCGCAACCGACGCGTCGACGCCGTCGACGTCCTCCGCGGGGCCGTGATGGTGTTGATGGTGCTCGATCACACCCGCGACTACTTCGGCAACGCGGCGATCAACCCCACGGACCTGTCCCGGGCGAGTCCGTCGCTGTTCCTGACGCGGTGGGTGACCCACTTCTGCGCGCCGGTGTTCGCCTTCCTCGCGGGGACGGGTACCTATCTGGCGGGTTCCCGGGGCCGGTCGCGGGGCGACTTCGCGGCGTTCCTCGCCACCCGGGGGGTCTGGCTGATCTTCCTCGAGCTGACGGTGGTCCGACTCGGCCTCTTTTTCGACCCCGTGTCCGCACCAGTGATCTTGACGGTCCTATGGTCGATCGGGGCCTCGTTCGTCGTGCTGGCGGGGCTGGTCTTCCTGCCGAGCCGGGTGGTCGGGGCGCTCGGAGTGCTGCTCATCGCGACGCACGGCCTGGTCGGCGATTTATCGGCGGGCTCCGGGACCCCCGCCGCGTTGCGAGTGGCCGTCGCGATCCTGCTCCGACCCGGGTTCTTGCCGATGCCCGGTGGCGTGAACGTGCTCGTCGGCTATCCGCTCCTCCCCTGGCTGGGGGTGGTCGCCGCCGGCTACGGCTTCGGCGAGGTCATCCGGCTCGAGCCCGGCCGGAGGCGGCGGGTGATGTTGATCACGGGCGTCGCCATGATCACCGCCTTCGTGATCCTACGGGCGTGGGGCGTGTATGGCGATCCGCTCCCGTGGACAACGCAGGCGACTCCGCTGCTGACCGCGCTCTCGTTCATCAACTGCACGAAGCAGCCCCCTTCGCTGCTCTTCGTGCTGATGACGCTCGGCCCGGCGATCGCGGCCCTGTCCGTGATCGACCGCTTGGGCACCCGCGGCCCGGTCGGACGCGCCCTCGTGACGCTTGGCCGCGTCCCGCTTTTCTATTACCTCTTGCAGTGGTACGTCATCCACGGGCTCGCTGTGATTGGGGGCCTGGTGCGGAGATTGCCGGTCGCCTGGCAGTTCTCGCCGGCGGCACTGGGTCCCCCTCCCGAGGGCTGGGCGCTGGGCCTGCCGGGCATCTACGCCGCCTGGGCCGTGGTGCTGGCCGTCCTCTACGTGCCCTGCCGTTGGTTCGCCGGGGTCAAGGCGCGCAATCCCGGAGGCTGGTTGTCTTACATTTGATCCGGCCGTCCTCTCCGAAATCTTGAATTGTCGGACGAGGAGTCGGGCCGGCTTGGCGCCCGCGCCGGGGTGGCCGGGGCGGATCTCAAGGGCGGATCGCCGGGTCCGGCCGATCGCGATGATGACGGCTGTCGCCGGCCGGATTGTTGAGGGGTACGAGTGGCAGCCCGGCGTCGCGCCAGGCGTTGAAGCCGCCGCGCAGCGCGAAGGCGCGGTATCCCCGGCCTCGGAGGAAGAGCGCCACACGGGCGCTGGTGGCCTCGTCCGGTCAAGTACAGTAGGCGATGACATCCCGGTCGTCCGGCAGCTCGGCGTAGCGGGTCTCGATCTCGTCGGGACGGATGGAGATCGCGTGCGGCAAGGATCGGCGATCCTGTTCGACGTGGGCAGACTGCCGAACGTCCAGGATGGTGACGGGCTCGAAGCGATCGATCCTTCGCTTGAGGGTTGCGATGTCGATCCTGATGTCGTCGGCGGGTTGGACGACGGCAAAGGGGGCGATGGGCGTGCCGATCGACAGGGCGGGCACATAGCAGGCATGGCAGGCCGGCAACATCCTCTCGAAGTCGCGGAACAGCTCGGAGTTCTCGGTCGCACGGGCCTCGCGCACCAGGGGCTCGATCTTGTTCCAGACGGCGATCGCGTGACCGCCGATCGTTGTCAGGATCTCCTGCTCGTTCACGAACCCGAGCCGGACCAGCGTCCCGACCCGGTCATAAAACCCGCCGACCCGGTGGAACGCGATCTCGCCGTAGTCGCAACGATGTGTGGAGATGAAACTCCGCCACTCCTTCTCCTGGAGCCGATGGACCAGCCAGAGCTGCGCCTCCATGAACTCGCGGTCTTGCCAGTTGGTGAACAGCTCGGAGGTGACGTGCAGGTACCGATCCCTCTGTTGTCCCTTCAACTGGTCCCGGATGTAGAGCGCGGTCAGGACGAAGGCGACCATCGAGATCACCGACGAGATGGCCGTGATGGCGTCCCAGATCATGACGTTCCCCGAGATCGTTTTCCCATGATCGCCGGGCCGCTCCGACGGGCCGGGCCGATCATCCCCCAAGAGACGATAACGCCGGAATCGTGAAGCGGCAAGCCGGAGTTGCACTCGCGATCTCCTTGAACGGCTGCCTTCAAGCCTGTAACCTCATCCCCATGAGCATTTCGCCGACTCGACTCTCTCCGAGGGCTATCGACGTGTCGCGGGTATCTCTTGTCATGATCCTGGTGTGTCTGGCCGGTTCTTGGTGGACCGATCCCTATGCCTCCGCGCAGGAGCTCTCGGCATTACGTGGGAGGATGGACGCCGTCCTTCGCGGGGAGCTGACGCGCGACTGGTATCCGCGGTCGGTGGATCGGCAGCGGGGTGGCTTCCACCAGACGTTCGCCCGGGACTGGTCGTCGTTGCCGGATCGCGACACCTTCCTCGTCTATCAGGCCCGGCTTACCTGGACGGCCGCGGCCTTCGCCCGATACTCCCCGGCGCACCGCGACGAGTTCGCCGATTACGCCCGACATGGGGTCGCGTTCCTGGACGAGGTCATGAGGGACAGGGAGTTCGGCGGCTTCCACTGGATCCTCGATGCGAGAGGCCGGCTCGATCCCGGGCTCGGCGACGAGAAGCACGCCTACGGGATCTCGTTCGTCATCTACGCCGCGAGCGAGGCCCGTCAGGCGACCGGCGACGATCGGGCGCTCAAGGTCGCCCGCGACGCGTTCGACTGGCTCGACCGGCACGCGCACGACCCAAAGCACGGCGGCTACTTCGAGGCGATGAAACGCGATGGGACCCCGATCCTCGGTTGGGACGAAGGAGCCCCGATCGCCCGACGCACGGACCGGGTCGGCATCTACTACGGCTTCAAGACGATGAACGTCCACATCCATCTGCTCGAGGCGGTCGCGGCGCTCTCGCGGGTCGACCCGCGTCCGCTGGTGAAGGAGCGGGTGTGGGAACTGCTCGCCATCGTCCGCGACAAGATCGCCGTCGAGCCGGGCGCGCTGAACCTCTATCTGACGCCGGATTGGCGTGCGATCCCGGCTCACGACTCGTTCGGCCACGACGTCGAGACGGCCTACTTGCTGGTGGAAGCGGCCGAGGCCCTCGGGATTCCCGACGACGCCCGGACCTGGCAGGTCGCCCGCAGTCTGGTCGATCACGCCCTGGACTGGGGCTGGGATGAGCAAATCGGCGGCTTCTACGACAAGGGCGAGTCGTTCGGGGCCCCCGCCTGGGATCGCAAGAAAGTCTGGTGGACCGAGGCCGAGGGCCTCAACGCCCTGCTCGTGATGCACCGGAAGTACGGCGGACAGACCGACCGCTATGCGAAGGCGTTCCGGAAGCAGTGGGACTTCATCGAGACTCACCTGATCGACCCGGTTCACGGCGGTTGGTTCGCCGAGACCACCCGCGAGGGCACCTTCATCGGCGACGGCTCCAAGGCCAACCCCTGGAAGGCCAATTATCACACGTCGCGCGCCCTGATGAACGCGGCCACGCAGCTCGGACGCGCGGGCCGCGATTGACCCGGGCCGAAGGATCCGCACCGATCCGATCGGGTCAAGTCAAGGTCCACCAGAGGATGAATCCCAGGAGGACCGCACCCGCGATTACCCAGAGGGCCGTCCGAACGACCACGCGATAACCCAGATCGACCGGCTTCCGCACATGGAGATGCGATTGAGTATGTGTATGGTGGATCGGGTGCGGATGCGGTATCGGCGGTATCGGTTGTTGGGGCGCGCCGTCCTGTTGTTCTGATGAATCCATGGCCTTGGACCCTTTGTTCTATTCGACCTCGAATGGGAAGACACGTGTTGGGCGGGCCACTTCGATCCCGCCCGGATGCGAAGCGGTCATTTCCGTTTGCTCAGCCGGCGGTTCACCTCGTCGAGGTCGAACGCCTCGGGGTCGAACTCGTCCTCGAACCACTCCGCGAACTCGGCATGGCGCGGATGTTTCGGGTCCTGCATGGCCTCGATGAACTCGTAGTAACCCCAGAGGCCGCCGACGTCCTCGGGCGGTCCGGCACGCTTCCCGTCCACGCAGACGGGATAGGTCTTTCCCGCCTCGGGCGGCAGGATCTTCTCGACCACGATCTCGTGCTCCCAACTGTCGCCGAAATCGTAGACGTAGCCGAATTTGAACTTCTCACCCGGGACCAGGCGGCTGAGCTTCGCCTTCCGGTCGTCCTCCATGTCGAGCTCGCCGTCGGTCATATCGAGGTCGGCATAGTTCGTCCCATTCACGTCGAAGGAATAGAGGTGGGAGAATTCCCAGCCCATCGCCACCTGGATGATTTCGTGAAGCTTGGCGAGGGTGCAGTCCTTGACCTGGACGCGCCGCCAGATCGGCGGCCGGCTACCCCGGAGGGTGATCTTGAGCTGGTAGACGGTTTCCGTCTTCTTGACGGGTTCGCCCTTGGCCTTGGGCGTGGCGGCGCGCTTCGCCGTTGACTTTCCCGCGGCCGAGGTCCCTTCGCTGCTGGTCTTGCGTTTGCCCATGATAGCACCTTGAGGTCAGAGCATTCCGCTCTTCCCGTGATTGCCGGATTCTTTCGGACCGGTCAGAATGGGTCTCCTCCAATCTTACACGGGGTTGGATACACCCGCGATACGTCACCCGCGATCGCCTTCGTGGGACGAGGACCCTCCGAGGCCGCCATGACCGTGCCCGAGACCATCGAGGCGATCGAACCGAAGAATCCCCGCCTCCGCGACATCTCCGCCGACCAGTGGAAGTCGGGCCTGGCGGCGTGGCTCGGCTGGCTGTTCGACGGCCTGGATATGCACCTCTACACGCTGGTCGCGACGCCGTTCGTCGCCGCCTTGCTCGACCTGTCCGACCCGGGCGACCCGCGCGTACGCGTGTACAGCTCGTGGATCCAGGCGGCGTTCCTGCTCGGCTGGGCGCTGGGGGGCGGGCTGTTCGGCCGGATCGGCGATCGATTGGGGCGGAGCCGCGCGCTCTGCTTGACGATCCTGACCTACGCCCTGTTCACCGGCCTGTCATCGATCGCGCAGACCTGGTGGCACTTGCTGATCTTCCGGTTCCTGGCGGCGCTGGGGATCGGTGGGGAGTGGGCGGTGGGGGCCTCGCTGCTCTCGGAGACCTGGCCCCGGCGCTGGCGTCCCTGGATCGCCGCGGTGCTCCAGTCGGGGGTGAACGTGGGGATCCTGCTGGCCTCGGTCGCCGCCTACCTGATGGCCGGCACGAACCCCCGGCTGATCTTCCTGGTCGGCGTGGTGCCGGCCTGGCTGGTGCTCTGGATCCGCCGCGAGGTCCCTGAGCCGGACGAGTGGAAGAAGGCTGTCGCATCGGCCGGCACGAGGCCGCCCACGATCGGCGACCTGTTCCAGCCCGGCCTGCGCGGCACCTCCATCCTGGTCATCCTCATCTGCTCGTGCTCGCTGACCGCCCACTGGGCGTTCATGTTCTGGTCGCAGTTGCACCTCTACAACCTGCCCGACCTGGCCGCCTGGCCCGAGTCCGATCGGCGCAAGCTGGTGAGCGTCGCGATGGTGCTGGTCATGGTCGCCTCGATCGCCGGCAATTTCGTCGCGGCCTGGCTGGCCCGTCGGCTCGGCGATCGCCGGACCATCGCCGCCATGAGCCTGGGCTACTTCCTCGCCATGGTCGCGACCTACGCCACGCCCAGAAGCCATGCGAGCCTGATGGTCCTTCTGCCCGCCATCAGCGTCTTCTCGGGATTCTTCGCACTCTTCACGATGTATCTGCCGCCGCTGTTCCCGACCTTGCTGCGAACGACGGGTGCCGGCTTCTGCTACAACATCGGCCGCATCGCTTCGGCGGCGGGGACGATCGTCTTCGGCCTGATCTCGAGTGTGCACGACTACCGCACGGCCCTGATCGCCGCCGGCTGTCTCTTCCTCCCCTCGGGCTTGCTCGCGCTGGGCTTGCCGGAGCTGGTCGACGACCGCCCGTGACGTGGTCCGTCAGGTCGAGGAGTCGATCTGCTCCGGATCCCTTTCCTGCCCGCTCATCTCGCCGAGAACAATTTCGCGAAGGTCCCGAGGACGCGACCGCCGCCGGGCTGCTGCGGTTGGATCTCGGGGACGCTCAGGCGGAACAGCTCTTCGAGGCTGCGGCGGAAGCCCCAGTCCCGGGTCCCCTGGCCGAGCCGATCGAAGTCGGACTTGCTCATGTAGCCGCGGAACACCAACTTCTGGGACGCGGCGTCGAAGTAGATTCGCTCCTGAAGGTCGGGCGGGAACTGGTAGCCGTCCGGGAGCTTGTCGAGTCTGACGAAGTGATCCATGAGACCCCCCATCAACGTCCTAGACGATTTGTCGAATTCAAAGCCAATATTAACGGAGTTTAACGAAGGGATTCGCCCGCGTTCCTGAGGAGGCCGGCGATGCGCGGGACCGGCCGATGCCGGCGCCATCATCGATCTGATCGATCGATATAGGAATCATAGCGACGGAATGGCCGGATCGGAACCATGTTCCCGCCGAACTGCGCCCGGGGAGGAGACGCATCGGTACCGGGGCTCCTATTGCTATTTCGAAGATGTCGGGCATCTCACGACGGATTATCTCCGATGGATTCGTGCTCATCCAGGATGTTGTGACCGGAACGCGGACCGCGTCGACTTGCGGGCTGGGTGCGATTTGATGGAAAATAGCGGTCCGATCGATCGTGGCAGGGATGAGAGGGAGCGGGGGACACGCGTATGGACACGCTGACGATCGGCTGGGAACACCAACGGGCGGGCCGCCATGCCGAGGCGGATGAGGTTTGCCGCGAGATGCTCCGGTCCGACCCGGAGGATCCCGGGGCCTGGCACCTGCTGGGCGCGGTCCATCTCGGCCGGGGCCGGTACGGGGAGGCGGAATCCAGCTATCGGCGTGCCCTCGCCGCGCGATCCGACTTCGCCGAGGCCCACGTCGACCTCGGGGCGGTGCTTGCGATCCAGGGCCGACTCGGCGAGGCGGTCGCGTCGCTCCGGCGCGCGCTAGCCCTCGCGCCGGACTCGGCCGACGCCCACCACCACCTCGGCGGCACGCTCTTCCGGCTCGGCCGCCGGGACGAGGCCGTCGCGAGCCTCCGGGCGGCCGTCCGATGCGACCCCGACCACCCGATGGCCCCCTCAGCCCTGGGGTTCGTGCTCTCGATGCAGGGCCGGTATGCCGAGATGGCCGAAATCTATCGATCCATCGCGCGGAGCCGGCCGGATCACCTGGTCGCGCACCTGCGGCTGGGGGAGGCACTCGTCAGCCTGGGCCAGCTCGAGGAGGCGCGGGACTGCTTCGAGACTGCCGTCGGGCTGGCCCCTGACTTGCCCGAGGCGCAGCTCGGCCTCGGAATGGTCTGGCTCGACTTCGGACAGCCCGAAGCCGCACTGCCGGGTCTCCGCCGCGCCGCCGAGCTGGCGCCGGACCGCCCCGAGTCGCACACGATGCTCGGGCGCGCCCTCCGGGCCCTCGGCCGGTTCGACGAGGCGCTGACGTGTTCTGAACGCGCACTCCGGCTCTCGCCCGACGACCCCCAGGCGTACCGCGACCGAGGCGTCCTGCTGGACGACCTCAGGCGATGCGAGGACGCGATCGCCAGCTACGACCAGGCCATCCGCCGCGATCCAGGACACGCCGAGACGCATCTCAACCGGGGCGTCGCCCTGGTGAAACTGGCCCGATACCCGGAGGCCATCGCGGCCTTCGACGAGGCACTCCGCCGCCAGCCGGACTACTTCGAAGCCCGGGG
>JBKQHM010000833.1:0-2959 GCA_052148775.1 Isosphaeraceae bacterium
GACCGCCACTCCTCTCAGCCGGGCCGGAACTCGTGGGAGATTGCGCGGCGGGACCGCCGCCGCGGCCCCCCTGTCCCTGGGGGAGGATCGAGAAGCCGAGCAGGGCCAGGAGCACGACGAGGACCGTCGGCATGTGCGACTGCCTATCCTGATCGTTCATCAGAGTGTGCTCCTGCTCTCGTCCGGGAGGCTGCGGGCAATGGGGCCGGGAACCGGTCCGAGACGGTACGAGGTTCTCGCGGATGCTTCGATTCGGAAGGCAACAGGCCCCGAACCTTGAGGTCATGCCCGACCCACTTGCGGATCTTATTCGTGAGGTTGTGCCTCTCGAACAACCACGGTATCCAGAAGACGGGCCTGTAGAGGGCTCGCAGACCTGGGGTGTACTGCTTCAGCAATCGCCCCACCACGCGATCCAGGCGGCGCTGGAGGAACGGCTGCAATTCGTCCAATTCCTCGACCGAGAATTCCGGCCAAGCCGGAGCGGGCACCGGGTCGGCCGCGTCGTCGACCAGGGGGATGATGGGTAGGTGAGGTACGTCATCGTCCTTGACCGTGTGGTTGAAGGGGCGGACTTCCTGGCCGTCCTTCGACCAATACACCCGGTGAGCCTCCCTGGCCTGTGGCGACCACAACCGCCGGTCGAAGAGCGGGTTGGTCTCCGGCAGCAGGAAGTACTTGCGCAGGAATTGCTGGCAGTTGCGACGACCGAGTTGATAGTCGTGCCTGCGGAACTTCTCGGAGAGGAACCCGCCGAACCCGAAGACCGACCCGCAGGCGATGGCGTACTCCATCTCGTTGTGGCCCGAGCCGTCGTAGCGGACCGGCTCGATGAGGAACCGGCTGTAGACGTCGGGCCGCACGGCCAGTTGGAGCTCTTCCGGCTTGAATCGGGCCTGGTCGACCAGTCCCGCGAACAGGGAGCGGCCCAGGCGAAACAGGCTGAAGGCGGAGGAGTCGTACATCATGTGATCGTGGTAATCGACCGGGAACGGGCTCACATTGGGGAACGGGTCGACCAGCAGCGTGGCCCTGCGAGCGTGCCTCCCATCGCGCGCGGTGTGCGACCTCCCGCCGACCAGGATCTTGCGGGCAAGCTCGAGCGGCTCGTTATCGATCACGCCCCCGTCTACGCAAAGGAAGTCGAAGTCGTCGGGCATCGCGTCCGGCCAGTAGGGCGGGATCGGTTGCGATTTGTTGACATGGTGGCCCCCCCTCACCTTGAAGGGTTCTGGAAGAGACTTCTCTCTGTCCGCATATTCGAGCACCCGGCGATGGAGTGCGCGGGGAGCGAGCCCGAACGGGAATGCCCCCGTCGCCAGGGCCGCCTCCCGGAGGACGCTCCAACCGTACCGGTCGTACTCGCGCTTCTTCAACCAGCGCGGGTCGAAGGAAGATGACGGGGCCTCCTCCCTCGAGCTCAGGACGAAATGCAACTGATCGGCATGCAGCCGCATCTGGTAGTTCGTGGCGTGCGGCCCTTTCACGCCCATCTTGTAAGGTACCCCGCGGAGGTTCGTGAGCGTCAGGATGATGTGGAGGGGGTCGTTCAGGTACGGCCGTTGAGGCGGGGCCGGGCCTCCGGCCGGGAAATGGAAGGCATCCTTGGCAATCTCCTCGAGCACGCTCGAATCGAGGAGCGAGCAGACGGGCCGCGCCGGATCCTTGAGGTCCCGGGCCTCGAGCAGACGGCGGATGTCGATCTTCCGGACCCAACTCTCGAAGAGCTTGTTGTTCGCCGCGCTTTCCACCTGGTCCGAGACCACGTGCTCGAAATCCTCGCAAAGCATGCCGGACGTGAGGGCTGCGGTCATCCCACCCGCCGACGCGCCGGAGATGACCTTGAGCCTGACCTCGTGGCGCGGGCAATGCACGTCCTTGCCCGCGTCCTTCATCCTCTGCCAGGCGTCGAGGGCCTGGATGAGGAAGTCCATCACACCGGCGGTGTAGGCCCCGGCGGAGATCGCCCCCGCCATCACGATCCCGATCTCGAAGGGCCGCGGGAGAGGACGCCTGTGCTTGGGTCTGGTGTGAGATTGGGGAGAGGCCTCATTTCCTTCAAGGACCCCGGATTCAGAGTGGCTCCGAGCATTGTCTCCCTCGGCGGAATCCGATCGCTCGAGATTCTCGCAACTTGCCGGAGACGAGATCGATTCATCCGAACCGGAGGACGCTGTTCTGGCCATTGCGGTTCCCCTGGATCTGTAGGATGGCACCGTTGACCGAAAGCCTGGCCACGGACCTGGTACAAGAAAAAAGGCCCCGCCGCGCGTTTGGACGCGCGGCGGGGCCTTCACGACCCTGAGGAGCACCCATTCGGCAGGCACCCCTGAAATAAAAAGGCCCGTTCGCGTCGAATGACGCGGCGGGGCCATCTTAGCCGAGACCGTATCCCCGACATGAGAATACGGGCATGAGCGCTATTTAAGGCACCGAGGGTCGTCTCTGTCAATATCCTACATCCGGCCACATCGGCCGAAAGTGGCGGAGTTCGCCATCACAGGGCCGGCGCAACCCAGCACAACCCGATGCCGTGTCGCGGTTTCTGCTCTCTGAAGATTCTCATCTGGGGGATCGTCCCAAAGTATCCCATCGGCAGGTTGACAGTTTGAGAGCTCCTATGCCGCCTGCCCTCTACACCAACCCGAAGCGTGAGCGAGGCTCTTTCCCATTCGTCCGCAAGGACTTGCGGCAGACCTCGCTGACGTTTCGGGTTGGTGTGGAAAGGGACCGTCACTGTCAGGGCCGAGACGCGGTCGATCCCGGTGTCTTGGGACGATCCCTCATCTGGAATCATCAGCCCGACGCGCGAAACAAGACCGCCCCGGATCGAAGGGATCGATCCGGGGCGGCATTGATGGAAGATTCCGGCGATAACCGACTTTCGCGCCGAAGCACTATCATGGGCCTGGCGGGCTTAACGGCCGTGTTCGGAATGGGAACGGGTGTGACCCCGCCA
>JBKQHM010000834.1:0-12966 GCA_052148775.1 Isosphaeraceae bacterium
CCTTGAAGAATCATACGTAGGCCACGCTTTCCAGCCCGACTCCACGGACACGTCAGGTTGAGAAGCCTGACCTCCATTATGACAGGACCCCGGGGAGGAATCATCCCGATGCGCATGGGGCTCCTGGCCGATATTCACGAGGACGTCGATCGGCTCGCGCTGGCGATCGCAAGCTGCCGCCGCAAAGGCGTCGACCGGCTCTTCACGCTCGGCGACATCTTCGAGACCGGAAGGCGATTCGCCGAGGCCGTGGACCTGCTCCGCGAGGCGAACGTGGATGGCGTCTGGGGCAACCATGAGTTCGGCCTCTACGCCGGCCGTGGCGATTCGGTCGAGCACATCTTCGACTGGAGGAGCCTCGATTACATGCGACGACTCGAGGCCCGGATGGAGGTCGAGGACGTGCTCCTGGGCCATGTCCTGCCCTGCCTCGATCCCACCGACATCACGCAGCCATGGTATATCGAGAGGGCCCCGGAGACCGCCGAGGCCGCCGCGCGCAACTTCGCCGCGTTCCCCCAACGCCGGATGTTCGTCGGGCACTTTCACCGATGGCTGGCCGTGACCCCCGAGGGTCCCCTCGACTGGTCGGGCGATCGCCCGATCCGGCTGGACCACGACCGCCGCTACCTCGTGGTCATCGCCGCCGTCTGCGACGGCTGGTCCGCGGTCTACGACACCGACACCGAGGTGCTCACACCGCTTGGACCTGCGTGAAGTAGGTTCCTGTTGAGCCGGCTGGCGAGTCCGGGTATCGTACTCAGTGGTCGAGTTGGTCACTGGTCAGTGAACGTCGGCAGAGATCGCAGTCTGGTCCGGTCTCGGCCTGAGTGACCAGCAAATGTCGATCCTTTCGAACACGTCGAGCAAACCGACCAATGACCAATGACCAGTGACCAATGACCAATACCGAGAAGGGGCGGGGCGGATGGGACTGTTCACGGGGAAAAAAGGGCTGATCCTGGGCGTCGCCAATGACTTCAGCATCGCCTGGTCGATCGCCAAGAAGCTCCACGAAGAAGGGGCCGAGCTCGGTTTCACCCACCTGCCCGGCGACAAGATGGAGCGGCGCGTCCGCAAGGTCGCCGATCCCATCGGCGCCAAACTGATCACACCCTGCGACGTCCAGAAAGACGAGGATGTGGCCCGGGTGTTCGCCCAGGCGCGCGAGACCTTCGGCGCGCTCGACTTCGTCGTGCACTCGATCGCCTTCGCGCCGATCGATGACCTGAAGTGTCCGTTCGTCAACGCCAGCCGCGAGGGCTTCAAGACGGCCATGGATGTCAGCGTCTACTCGCTGGCGATCGTGTCGCGGCACGCGGCCGAGTCGATGCCCCAGGGCGGCTCGATCGTCACCCTGACCTATTTCGGCGGCGAGCGGGTCGTGCCCGGATACAACATGATGGGCGTCTGCAAGGCGGCGCTCGACGCGGCGGTCAAGTACCTGGCCTTCGACCTGGGTCCGAAGAAGATCCGGGTCAACGCGGTCTCGGCCGGGCCGGTCAAGACCCTGGCCGCCTCGGCCGTCGGCGATTCGGACAAGCTCGCCGGGCTCTACGAGATGGCCTCACCGATGGACCGCAACATCACCCGCGAAGAGGTCGGCGCCGCCGGGATGTTCCTGCTCTCGGAGCTGGCCGGCGGGATCACCGGCGAACTCCTCCACGTCGATTGCGGCTACAACATCATGGGCTCTCCCGGACGGGCCATCGAGAAGGTCAAGGCCCTCATCCTGGCCAAGGTCCAGGCGGCCAATCCCGAACTCGCGGCCGCGCTGCTGAACGACGACGAGCTGAAACGGCTATAAGGTCATTAGTCATTGGTTCGATCCGGAGCGGCGCCGAACGGGAACGCTCATGAACGAACCTCCCCAACAGCCGGTCCGCGTGGGGATCGGATTGGTCCGTCGCTCGGGACGGTTCCTGGTCCGCCTGCGCCCGGCGGGGACCGTCTATGCCGGGTACTGGGAATTCCCCGGCGGCAAGTGCGAGCCGGGCGAGACTCCCGAGCAGGCCACGGCCCGCGAATGCCTCGAAGAGATCGGCCTGCGCGTCGTCGTCGGGCCGCTCCGCCGTGTCACGACCCACCAGTATCCCCACGGCCTCGTCGAGCTGTCCTTCTTCGACTGCACGACCGAGGATCCGGCTTCCGAGCCAGCCGACGGCACCGGCTTTCGGTGGGTCCCGGCCCGCCGGCTGGCCACGCTCCGGTTCCCCGAGGCCAACGAAGATGTCGTCGAGGAACTCTGCCGAGAGAATCGACCCGACGGGTCAGATCGATCGGAGTAAGGGAAGAGAGTCCACGGGGCAGGAATTAGAGGCTCGACTCATGCCGGGCACGGTCCATTGCCTTCGAGGGTGCTTGCGTGACTTGTCAAATCGCGCAAAGCGAGAAACAATAGACTGATCCGCTCCAGGTCATTCGGGCAAGCCAACGAGGGTGAGATCATGTCACGTACCGTGCGGTCGCCTGGTCTGCCGCGGGCTGTCGTCGTCATCATGACGGTGCTCTGGCTCGCCCCCATCGAAATCCCCCTGTTTTCCCTGTCGCCCGGCCCGATGCGTCCGGCTGCGGCTCAGGACTTTCCTCAAGAGCCCGGCGGCCAGGACCCCAACGACCCGGACGCCATGCCGCGCCCCCGCACGTCGAAGAAGGCGGCTCGCAAGAAGGCCAGGCTCCCCGAGAAGGGGGCTGCAAAAAAGGCCGACGCGAAGGCCAAGACCAAGAAGGATGCGACGGCCGAGACGAAGCCGGCCGAGCCGGGCGGGCTCAAGTTCTCGCAGGACATCGCGCCGATCTTCGTCGCCAACTGCGTCGGCTGCCATAGCGGCGACCGCCCGGGGCTCCGCCGCGGGAAGCTCGACCTGACGACCTTCGAGAAGCTCCAGAAGGGATCGGCCGCTCGCAAGGTCCTGGTTGGCGGCAACCCCGAGGAGAGCGAGCTGGTCCTGAGAATCAAGGGCGAGGGGGATGGGGCGCGGATGCCCCAGGGGAACCAGAACAGTCTGGCTGATGAGGCCGTCGCCAAGATCGCCCAGTGGGTGAAGGAAGGGGCCCGCCTCGACGCCGGGATCGACCCCAAGGCGACCATGGACTCCTACGCGGCATCCCCCGAGCAATTACGCCAGAGGGCACTGGCCAAGCTGCCGCCCGCGGAGCGCGACAAGAAGATCGAGGACGCCGGACGCGAACGATGGAAGCAGGCCAATCCGAAGTTGACGCCCGAGATCGTGCCCGGCAAGCAGTTCATCATGTTCAGCAACCTGCCCAAGGATCGGGCGACCAATTCCATCAGGGCGATGGAGACCCAGTACGCTCACCTCAAGCGAACCTTTGGCATCCCGAAGACGGACTGGGTCGAGAAGGTGAGCCTGTACGTCTTCAACAGCCGGAACGATTTCATCGAGTTCGTCCGCACCGTGGAGGGACGTGACGTCGATCCCGAGGAGCATACCAGCACCAAGCTCACGATCCCCCAACCCTACATCGCGGCCGTCGACCCGGCCGGGGGCAAGAAGGAAGAGGCGGCGGCTCCCAAGCGGCGGACCAAGGGCAAGCGGAGTGAGGAGAGCGGAGGCCCGGAACGGTCGCTGCTCGGGCTTCTCACCGAGGCGATGGGCACGGGCGTCGTGACGGCGGCCTCGGGCACCTCACCCCGATGGCTCAGGGACGGGATCGGCACCTACATGGCCTCCGTCGTCGAGCCGCGAAGCCCCTACTATCAGCAACTGCGCCAGACTGCTCTCGCCAATTACCAGCAGGGCTGGCCGACCAAGGCCGGCGAGACCCTGGGCGGCGCCGAGCAGATCTCGCTCAACGACCGGCGCGCCGTCAGCTTCGCCCTGGTCGAATGCATGATGAGGTCGGACTTCAGCCAAGGCTTCCCCACTTTCTTCCATGGCATGCTCGAAGGCCAGGGGAAACTCGACGAGATGCTCAAGGGCGTCTACAACGGCAGCCGCGAGGAGTTCCTGAACTACACCGGCGAGTGGATCGCCGCACGATACGGAAACCTGCAATGACCGGTAGTCATTCCGAGTCAGACGACAACGTGCTCCCGGATCCGGACGGCTATTTCCTGCCCGCCGGGTCCGGGTCGCGGCACGTCATCTTCCCGGGCGTCGAGATCCGCACGACCGCCGGCAAGGGCGCGATGCTCTCGGTCGTCCGCTTCGAGCCCGGGTCGGTCGTGGCCGACCATTCCCATCACCACGAGCAGATGGGCTACCTGCTCGAAGGTCAGCTCGAGTTCACCGTGGGAGGCGTCACCCGCCTCCTCGGACCTGGCGACATGTGGCGCATCCCCGGCGGGGTCGTCCACCGCGTCCGCGCCCTCGATCGGCCCGCCGTGGCCCTCGACGTCTTCCATCCGATCCGCGAGGATTATCTTTGATCGGTCATTGGTCAGTAAGAAACGGCCCGTTCTCCCTCTGACTAACCAATGACCAATGACTAATAACTAACGACCATGGCACGTGTCATCGTCTTCGGATCGAGCAACACGGATATGACGGTGCGTGTGCCGCGATTGCCGGCGCCGGGGCAGACGGTCCTGGGCAGCACCTTCACCACGTCGCCCGGCGGCAAGGGAGCCAACCAGGCGGTCGCGGCCCGACGCGCGGGCGCCGACGTCGTCTTCGTCACGGCCGTCGGCGACGATGAACTGGGCCGCCAGTCGCTGGAGCTCTATCGACGCGAGGGGATCGACGTGAGCCACGTCCGGGTCGTCGAGGGGGTCGCGTCGGGCGTGGCGTTGATCTTCGTGGACGATCGCGGCGAGAACCTGATCGGCGTCGCGCCGGGGGCCAATCACCGGCTGACTCCGGACGACATCGATCGACTGCCCGACTCGTTGTTCCGCGAGGACGACGTGCTGCTCGCCAGCCTGGAGATCCCCCTGGCGACCGCGAGCCGGGCCCTGAAGCGCGGCTGGGATGCGGGGATGTTCACGATCCTGAACCCGGCCCCGGCCCCGGCGCTCGCCGAGGCTGAGGTGAGAGCACTTTTCTCGGGGGTCATGGCGATCACCCCGAACCGCGTCGAGGCCCTGGCGCTCGCCGGGATGACGACGGAATCGGGAAGCGAGCCCGATTGGGCGACCTGTGGCCTTCGTTTGTACCAGATGGGCCCCGGGCTGGTCGTGATTACGCTCGGATCAAGCGGCTGCCGGATCATCATGGCCAAGCCCTGGTCCATCATCCCCGCGCCTCGGGTCGAGGCCGTCGATACCGTGGGCGCCGGCGACGCTTTCAATGGGGCGCTCGCCGCCGCACTGGCGGAGGATCGGCGAGACTTCAACAAGGCCGCCACATGGGCCAACGCCGCCGCCGCGCTGGCCGTCACCCGGCCTGGTGCACAGTCGGCATTGCCTGATCGTGATGCAATCGACCGCCTCGCGCAGCGAGGCAAGCTGGAATGAGCACACGCCTCCCGATGCAGAGGAACACGATGATCTCGCAACGACTCGAGATGGGCTGGTGCCTGTTGATCCCGATGGCGGTCCTGCTCTGGCTGGGCCTGGGAGCCGAGCGGCGCGCGCTGGCGCACGACCGGCCGAGCGGCCCGCTGTACAAGACCCGATCGGCGGTGATCGCCCGCCAGGGCATGGCCGCGACTAGCCAGCCGCTGGCGACCGCGACGGCCATCCGCGTCTTGCAGCAGGGGGGAAACGCCGTCGATGCGGCGATCGCCGCGAACGCCGTGCTCGGCGTGGTCGAGCCGATGTCCTGCGGCATCGGCGGCGACCTGTTCGCCATCGTCTGGGACGCCAAGGCCAAGAAACTCATCGGCCTGAACGCCAGCGGACGCGCGCCGGGCTCCGCCACGATCGACCTGTTCCGCTCGAAGGGGCTATCGAAGATCCCCGTCCATGGGCCCCTGAGCTGGTCGGTCCCCGGCTGCGTCGATGGCTGGGACCAGCTCCGTCGCCGCTTCGGCACCAAGGGATGGCCGGAGCTCCTGGCGCCGGCGATCGCCTACGCCGAGCTGGGATTCCCCGTCAGCGAGATCATCGCCGCCGACTGGCGCGCCGCCGAGCCGGCCCTCCGCGAGATCCCCACCTCGGCCGCCTGCTTCCTCCCCGGCGGCCATGCGCCGGCGCTGGGGTCGGTCTTCCGCAACCCGGGGCTCGCCCGATCGCTCTGTACGATCGCCCAGGACGGCCGCGACGCCTTCTACAAGGGCCCCCTGGCCGACGCGATCGTCCGCTATTCGCAATCCGCCGGCGGCCTGTTCAGCCACCAGGACTTCGACGAGCACACCAGCACCGAGGTCGAGCCGGTCTCGACCAGTTATCGGGGCTACGACGTCTGGGAGCTGCCCCCCAACGGCCAGGGGATCGCCGTGCTCCAGATGCTCAACCTGCTCGAGCCGTATGATCTGAAATCCATGGGGCCGAATTCGGCCGAGGCCCTGCACCTGATGATCGAGGCCAAGAAGCTGGCCTATGAGGACCGGGCCAAGTTCTATGCCGACCCCGCCTTCGTCCACGCCCCGATCGCCACCCTGATCTCCAAGCCGTACGCCGACCGCCGACGGGCCGAGATGAAGACCGACCGGGCCAATCTCCGACCGATTGCCGGCGAGCCCGCCGGCGCCGACACGATCTACATGACCGTAGTCGACCGCGACTTCAACTGCGTCAGCCTGATCCAGAGCAACTTCCACGGCTTCGGCTCGTACCACGTGCCGGGCGACCTGGGCTTCGCGCTCCAGAACCGCGGGAGCCTCTTCGCGCTCGACCCGAACCACCTCAACCGGCTCGAGCCGCGGAAGCGGCCGTTCCACACGATCATCCCGGGGTTCGGCACCAAGGTCGGCCAGCCCTGGCTCAGCTTCGGCCTGATGGGCGGGGACATGCAGGCCCAGGGGCATGCCCAGGTGCTCTGCAACATGATCGACTTCGGCATGGACGTCCAGGAGGCCGGCGACGCCGCCCGGTTCCGCCACTTCGGTTCGTCCGAGCCCACCGGCCAGCCGGCCGACGGCGGCGGCTCGGTCGCGCTGGAGTCGGGGATCTCCGCCGAGGTCCGCCGCGCCCTCTCGGCCAAGGGGCACCGCGTGGTCGACTCCCCCGGCGGCTTCGGCGGCTACCAGGCCATCCGCATCGACCTCGAACGCGGTGTCCTCATCGGCGGCTCGGACCCTCGCAAGGACGGCTGCGCCATGGGCTATTGAACTGGCGCTGGGCGCGGGTCTCCTGACCCCGCCCACAGCGGGACCTCAGCGCTGGGCGCGGGTCTCCCGACCCCGCCTGAGCACCCGACCGAAGGTCTCCCGATCCCATCACATGAAAGCCAACATGCGAATATCTCTACTTCACCAGCGGCCGGACCTCGACCTTGCGGAACAGGATCTCGGCGCCTTCGGACTGGAACAGGATCTTGCCCTTGGTGAGGCTGGAATGGGTGCCGATATTAACGACAGAGCCATTGAGTATGGTCGTGATCGAGTCGCCGTCGCAGACGACTTCCATGCGGTTCCACTCGCCGGCGGGCTTCTCGACGTCGCGACGGCCGCGGAAGCCCAGGACGTCTTTCCAGGCCGGGTCGCGGCCCCACCAGTTGTATCGGACCGAGCTGAGGGTTACGGGTTTCGCCCCCTTCTCGAAGTAATACTGGCGGTCCGGGCCGCGGCGCGCCTCGCAGGTGAGGATCGGCTTCGAGCGGCCGGCGACCATGATGAAGTCGCCGCAGCCCCCCTCGATGACCTGACACTCCTGCGACTCCATCCAGTTGCCGCCCGCGGCGCCGTCCGGCCCGACGCAGTGCACCAGAATCCCCGAGTCGCGCGCGTTGTGCTTCCGCGGGGCCCACGTCCGGTCGCCCCACTTCCATTCGGCGATCAAGTGATAGTTCTGGAATTCATCCTCCGTCGTCAACCCCCCGAATTCCTCCCCCGAGATGTCGATCACGCCGTCGCGGACCGAGAACACGTGCTTCGGATCGACGCGCCCACGGTCTCTCACGTAGGGATAGAACCCGGTCAAGTCCTTGCCGTTGAACCGGAAGATCGGCTCCCCGGACCGGATCGCGGGCAGCTCCCGGGCGAACGACGGGACCTCGGGCTTCGGCTCCTGGCCGACGGCTCCCGGCGTCGGCACGCCGAGTCCCCAGGTCAGGCTCAGAACGATTCCCGACAGCAACATGCTGACCCGGATTCTAGGGCGTACAGGCATGAGATAAGCTCCGGTTTCGGATGGCGAGAGGAGGAATCCCGATCAATGGCGCTGACGATGGATCGCGGCGCCCTGCTCGCGGCAGATCGCCTCGACCCTGCCGAGGACCGTCTTGTCGGGGCAGGCGATCGACAGGATCATCCCCTGGCCCCCCTCAATCTGCTCCGGCGGGGTCACACCCAGCCGGTCGTTCGGGACGCCGAGCTGCAACAGGATCTGGATGACCAGGTTCCCCTGGGCCGAGTTATAGAAGTATGCGACGACCCGGGGCATGCTCTCGGTCTTCACGACAAGCCCGGGCCGGATCTGCGGCGTTTCCATGGTTTCCTCAGCAGGAGAGACTTCGGCAGGGCGAGGCTCCGTCCGAGCCGCCCTCGCAGAGAATTCAAGCACCCACGGCGAAATCCGGCCATCGCCATTTCTGACCAATGACCAGTGACCAATGACCAATGACCAATGACCAGCAAAGTTTGACCGACCGTGGGGCAAATCGCAAGGCGGCACCGGCGACACCGCGATCGGGATCGCCGTGGATTCGTGGCCGGGGATTCCGGGGATTTGTTACGATAAGGCCGAGGGCGCGAGGCGCCCAGAGCCGAGGGAGACCGACCAGCCCATGCCGATCCTGTTCGCCAGCCTGATCGTCCTCGTGGCCGCCGCGGGCGAGCCGCCCCTGGAACACCTCGGCCGGTTCGACGCCCGGGCGATCCCGGAAGCGTCGGGGATCGTCAAGAGCCGGCGGTTTCCGGGGATCTTCTGGGTCCACAACGACTCGGGAAACGCCCCCCTGCTCTTCGCCGTTCGGAGTGACGGAAAGATCGTCCGCCGGTTCCGACTCGCGATCCCCAACCTCGACTGGGAGGACATCGCGATCGACGACCGCGGGCATCTCTACCTGGGAGACATCGGCAACAATACCGGCCTGCTGCGAACCCGCATCATTTACCGGATCGACGAGCCCGACCCGTCTTCCCCCGAAGTCCCGGCAGACCGGCCGCTCGCCGCCGCGTCGGCCGTATCCTATGCCCTGCCCCGATCCAACCGGTTCGACGCCGAGGGCCTGTTCTATGACCGGAAGACGGCGACCCTGGTCACCAAGTACCTGGATGGCCGCGAGGCGGAACTGTTCGCCGTGCCGATGGATGCCCCGTCGCCGCCGACGAGCCGGCCGGTCCCGGTGGCGATCCGCTCGATGGACCGGCTCCCTGACTTCACGGAGCCGGCCACCGGCGCCAGCCTGAGCGAGGATGGCACGCGATTGGCGGTCTGCTCGTATGCGGTGACGCGCGTCTACCGACGGGGTGAATCGCCCCCCTGGCAGCTCGTGGCCGAGGTCCGATACGACTCGCTGCCGATCGAGGGGATCACCTGGGACGGCCGCGACCTGATCCTGGCCGCCGAGGAGGGGCGAGGGCTCTATCGCCTCACCGAGGCGACCTGGCGCACCGCCGCCGCTCGACGCGAGCCAGCCCCGCGCAAGTCAAGCCCGTCCCTGGAGTCTCGAAAGCGAAATGATGGTCGAATCGAGTGATGTCGTGATCGTAGGTGGCGGCGTGATCGGCCTGTCGATCGCCTACGCCCTGACGCGCGAGGGGATCCGGCCCACGTTGCTGGACCGCCGCGAGCTGGGCCGCGAGGCCTCATGGGCCGGTGCCGGGCTAATCCCGCCGATCGGCGAGTCTGTCCTGGCACATCCGAATCCGATCGTGCGACTACGCTCCTGGAGTGCCCGCCTCTACCCCGACTGGTCGGCCTGGCTGTGTGAGGAGACGGGCATCGACACCGGCTATCGACGCACCGGCGGCGTGGACGTGGCCTGGACCGACCATGAAGACCAGGCCCTGCGTGCCTCGGCCGGCCAATGGCGTGCCGAGGCCATCGCCTACGAGCGCCTGGCCCCCGGCGACTACGCGCGGGTCGAGCCCGCGCTCAACCCGGAACTCAAAGCCGTGTACTACCTGCCCGACCGCGCCCAGGTCCGCAACCCCCGCCTGCTCCGAGCCCTCATCGAGGCCGCCTCCCGTCGCGGCGCCTGCTTGAAGCCGTGGCACAGCGTCGAAGATTATACGATCCGCGACGGCCGCCACGTGGAGGCGATCCGCACCAGTGCCGGGACGATCCCCTGCGGCCTGTTGATCGTGGCGGCCGGGGCCTGGTCCGGCCCGCTGCTCGAGGGCATCGGCGTCCGCGTCCCGACCCCGCCCGTGAAGGGGCAGATCGTGCTGCTGAAAGGCGATCGGCCGCTGATCGGCCGCATCATCGAGCACGGCAAGAACTACCTGGTCCCCCGCGATGACGGCCGCGTGCTGGTCGGGGCCACCGAGCAAGACGCGGGCTTCGACACGCGCCCCACCTTCGAGGCCACCCGCAGCCTGCTCGACGAGGCCATCAAGCTCTGTCCCATCCTGGCCCGGGCCGAGGTCGAGGCGACCTGGGCGGGCCTCCGGCCCGGGAGCATCGACAGCAAGCCCTACATCGGCCGTGCCCCCGGCTTCGACAACCTGATCGTCGCCACCGGGCACAAGCGCGCCGGCTTGCAGCTCGCACCGGCCACCGCCGAGCTCGTCGCCGACCTCGCCCTCGGCCGGACTCCACGACTGGACCTCGGACCCTTCCGCCCCGGTCGTCAACCCGAGCCGATCGCGGATGAAGCCTTCCGATCCTGATCATTGGTGATGGATGCGCATTCCCTGACCTGTCTGAGGGTACCTTGCGAACCTGGCGGCCGATTCAGTTGCGACCCGACTTGTCGGGCGGCTTCGGGCCCGGGAGGGATGGGACGAGTTGTCTCAGGAGGTTATACCAGAACTCCGCCCCCATGGTGAGTGCCAGCGACGTGATGATCAGGCCGAGGAGCTTGTAGAGGCCATCGAAGAACTTCCCGGAATTCGAGGGGTTGACGATCCCCTTGAGCGTCTCCCAATCGTCCGCCGTCCACCTCAGCGGGACATCCAACCGCTCCAGCGAGTCCGCCCCGGCGGCGCTTGATGGAGGACTCGCCGGCGGAGACGATACCGGCGGCTGCGCCGGCCCACTCGCACCCGAAGGATTGGCCGGCACGGCCGCCAGTTGCACGGCCTCCTGGGTGACGAGCGATCGCAGCGCCTGGTCCTTGACGAGTCGGTTGGCCATCTGGAGGGTGTCGGCATTCAGCAGGAGCGTGACGGCGAGGCCGATGACGAACAGGACGAGCTTCGTCTTATTCCGGAATTCGACCGAAACGCGGTCATTGACGGAGCTGAACCAGTCCTGGATCGCCTGCTTGACCGCTTCCGGATCGAGGGCCCCGCGCTTGCCGAGGCGGATGAGAAAGGAGCGGAGCGGAGAGTCCGGCAGATCCTGCACCAGCAGGGCCAGGGCCTGTGCCGTGGTCAAGCTCCGACCCAGGCCGAGGACGGCCTCGGTCTCCCGGCCGATCGCGTCGAGGAGCCGGGCCCGGACCTCCGGCTGGCCTTCCCCGGTGGCGGCGCCCTGCAACGTCTTGAAGATGGCCTCGCCCTGGCGAATCGCCTCGTCCAGGTTCAATCCCTTGAGCGCATCGACTCGAGTCGTGAGGTCCTTGAAGAGCGCATCCCACTTGGCGAGCTCCGGCCCGGAGAGGGCGATCGTGACGGCGCCCTGGATCAATTGGATCGCCGCGAGGAGTCCCTGAACGAGCTGGGCCGTCTGATCGGCCGAAACCAGGCTGGCCCCCGCCCCGCCGACCGCCGCGGTGGTCCCGGTTGGACTCGACGCGCCGATCTTCCCCGCGGCCAGGTCGAGCAAGACGTCGGCGAATACGGACTCATCGATATAGCCGCCCGCCGGCAGCACCAGCGTCTTCTTGACTCCGTCCGTGGCCGCAGCCGCCTTCGTCTTCGCCATCGAGGAGCTGCCGGCGATCCGCGGGTCGGCGAGCAGCGAGGACAGCAACGACTCGTGGGGCGGATGGCTGGCCAGCTCGCTGAGGATGTCCACGAGGATCCGCCCTCGTCGCTGCCGCCATTCCGAGAAGTACTGCGTGATGCCCGAACACACTAGGCTCAGGGCGATGTAGAACACGCAGAGGCCGAGGGCCAGTTCCAGCACGGTCGAGCCTAACATGCTTCCTCCAGCGAGTCCCCAACGTGAGACGTGAAAAGTCGGGGCAAGAGCCTGACATTACCGGATTCAGAAAATGCGCGACGGCGACACGATTTCTTTCGACACCCCGTCGAATTGAGAGCGCCTCACGCTTGAATTGAGCACACTCGACACAGAGTGCCAGCGAGGACCTTCTTACGAGCCCCACGCGCCAGCGAGTGCATTCCCAGAGACCATCCACTCGCTGGCGCGTGGGGCTCGTAGCGATTCAGGGCGATCATCGTGTAGGCAACCCGATTGCTACGCGCTCCAGGTACGACTCGCATCCCCGCGATCGCAGCCGTGCTTTCAACAAGGCACTATACAGTCTCGCCGGCTGGACGCAAGTTCCGAGGGAGTCCGGGATGCCGTCAACCTCATCCGGGTTTGACTGCCCCACCTTCTTCTTGAGGCGATCGACGCCTCTGCGGTCGAGCCGAGTCGTGATTCGATGTCGCCGGCCTGAATCGCCGGTCAGGATTCGGGACGTCCCTTCGCGGTGGCATCAGAGCCTAGGAACTTTCGCGGAAACACCCTTGCCATCTCGTAGGGTGCTCTGCGACACCGCTTCCAACATGCCGGCGCAATGCCGGCACAATTACTATAACCTCTTTGACTGGGATGATTTTCGTTTCCTGATCACGGAGGGCTATCGATGTCTCCTGAACTGACCGACCCTGATCTCAAGC
>JBKQHM010000835.1:0-19929 GCA_052148775.1 Isosphaeraceae bacterium
CCAGCAAGCCGGCTGCCCCGATCGTTCGAAGTCTCATCACAACCTCAATGTTCGTGTGTGGGTTGTCGTCGAGATCGCGGCGCACCCGCTGTGGCCGCACCCATCGCGACAGCTTATCCCCGTCGCACCCGCTCCACAACCGGTCAGGCCACCCGAGGCAGGGGGAAGGCGCGGCGATGTTGGCGGGACCGGGTTATCATGGACCCTCTCTCTTTGACGGCACGACAGGCGAATCCTGAGGAGTGGAGCATGGCGAAGGCAACGGTCCGACTCGTCGCGATCACTGGGATGACTCGTGGATTGGGCCGCGCGCTGGCCGAGGGGCTGGCGCGGGCGGGGCATACAGTCGTCGGTTGCGGCCGATCGGCCGAGGCGATCGCGCATCGCGGCGTGGCGACGGGGCGTCCGCACGACTTCGCGGCCCTGGACGTGACCCACGACCTGGCGGTCAAAGCCTGGGCCGATCGGATCCTCGCCGAGTACGGGCCGCCCGACCTGCTGGTCAACAACGCCGCGATCATCAACGCCAATGCGCCGCTCTGGGAGGTCCCCGCCGCCGAGTTCGACTGCGTGATCGACGTGAACATCAAGGGCGTCGCCAACGTGATCCGCCACTTCGTGCCGGCGATGATCGCGCGGGGCTCGGGCGTGGTCGTCAACCTGAGCTCGGGATGGGGCCGGTCGACGGCGCCGGAGGTCGCCCCCTACTGCGCGACCAAGTGGGCCATCGAGGGCCTGACCGCCGCCATGGCCCAGGAGCTCCCCCGCGGCCTGGCCGCCGTCGCGGTGAACCCCGGAATCATCGACACCGACATGCTCCGCAGTTGCTTCGGCGAGTCGGCCTCGGGCTACCCGAGCCCCTCGCGATGGGCCGAGGCCGCCGTCCCGTTCCTGCTCGGCCTCGGGCCGAAGGACAACGGCAAGCCGATGACCGTGCCGGGGAGATGAAGTGAGCGAACCCATCGCGCTCCTTTCCTCGCGTTCCGGTGATACAATCCCAGGGTTGTGACGACACTGGATGAGACGTCCGTCGAAGAATCCATGGCCAGGCCAAGTGACAGGGATATCAGGTACAAGGAGGCCGCGCAGAAACTCACCTGGGATGATTTGTCGCTCTTGTGGCAACAGATCAAGGACGGAGCCACTCCGAACTGGGATGAAGGAAAGGCTCTCGAGCACCTCGTGATTCGGGCATTCGAATTGTCCAAGCTGCGTGTCGAGTATCCATACGACGTACCACCGGGAGGAAGACCCATCGAGCAGATTGACGGAATTGTCTTCCTCGATCACCTTCCCTTCCTGATCGAATGTAAAGATAGGAACTCCATTGATTCCTCGGCGATCGCCAAGTTGCATATCCAACTCTTGCGCCGACCGCCCATAACCATGGGGGGTGTCTTTAGCGCGGGTGGATACACGTCACCGGCCCTGATCCTCGCAGACTACGCGGTTCCCCGTCGGATCACCCTGTGGTCAGGAGAAGACATCGAAATCGCCCTCGGATCGCACGATTTCAAGGAGATGCTCGTGAGGAAGTACGGCGAGCTCTGCATGTTCGGCTTAACCGACTATTCGCCATTTTACAGGGAGCTCGAGATTAAAGATGAGTAGCATCACGCTCGTCGTCGAAGGGCGGTCGGACGTCATCCTCTTACGTGGATTATTGCGCAAGGAGACCGGCATCGCTTTCCGATTCTTCGCCGCGGGTGGAAGGATTTCCCTGGCAACCGTCGCGAGAAACATCCTCGTACACGAGGGAGGCCCGCTCATGGTCGTCATGGACGCGGACAGTAAGGTTCTTGCAGCATGGTCGAGGCGGCACTCGGGAGCGTCTCCCCTGACGACCGATTCAACGTGTTCGCATTTGTGCCGGAGTTGGAGGTCGTCTTCTTCGAAGCTCCCAATGTGCTCATTCGGAAGTTTGGGACGGAAATCGCGAATTCATGCGCGATCGACAGGGGTTGTTCAAGGCCTAAACCCAGGTTGCAAGAAATCCTGCACCGTTCGGGCGCATCAAGACCAAGCTTCTTCGAGGGGCTGACGAGCGAAGACCTTGATGAGCTTCGGCAAGGGGAGCAGGCTAGCAAGTTCATCTCGGCCGTCGAGAGTTTGACCGTCGGGGTCGGCCGGTAGCACATCTCGGCTCCAGCCGGTCGCCGCACCATCCCGTGCGAATGACACGGCGTAGGGACCACCGACACGAACATGTCGCGCCTCTGATGCGGCGTTTTGGCCTAGGAAGACCCGGGCCCCCGGGCGCGCGGCCGAATCCCCCCGATCCGCCAATCCGACACCCCGCCCCCCCCGGCTTGTTCAACTTTGTCCGCCCGTGCTGTATGATGCACTCACGGCTCGATCCGCGTACGCACTGACGCCAATTGATATATTAAATCCATAAGTAAGATCGTGACTGCATCGAGGGATGCAGCGAGAAGAAGACGGGAAGCGAAGGTATCTTGCCGGGTGGGTAACGAGGTCGAGCATGAGTGTAGAGCCAAGTAGTCCCCAGACCGTGAATAAAGCGCGAGAGACGACCATGACTCCAGCCCTGGAAAAGCTTGCGGAGCTAGTCCGCCAGGCGGAAGCGAAGACCCGTGCACGTAAGATCGAAGGTGAGACGCAACATGCGGCGGAGCAATTCCGCACGGCGGAGCTTCGGGCGCGGCGCGCGGTGGAGCGGCTGCGAGTGGTGCGGCCGGCCAACATACGAGCACTCGAGCAGGCCGATACCGATGAGCAGTTGCTCAAGGAGCTGGTGCGCAAGCTGGCCCTGTACAAGTCGTCGCTGGCCTCGGAGACCGACGCCGAGCGCCTGATCGCGGCGTCGCAGGCGGAGATCGAGCGGACGCGCCGGCAGAGCCGGCTGGACCTGGAAGAGGTGACGCGGGAAGTCGAGGAGGCGAGGCGGGACCTGCGGGTCGCCACCGACCAGTACCGGCAGCTCCGCAAGGAGATCGACCGGCTCCAGCCCGAGCTGGCCGAGCAGTTCGCCGCCGAGGATCGGCTGCTCTGGGATGCCGAGGCCCACTTCCCCGGCGGCCAGCTCCAGCTCTTGGCCCACGAGGTCGACGCCGGCCTGGGCGCCTTCGGCACCCTGGGCAAGCTCGAGCAGTACGCCCGGCTCAAGGTCTGGATCGGCCGATTCCGCTACTACCAGGCGTCCCACGAGCGCGACGCCGATCAGACCGAGGAGCTCCAGGCCCTGTCGCACCGCGTCTTCCACCAGCTCAAGTACCTGTCCCGCCAGTACGAGCCCGGCTACATCGAGGCGTTCCGCCAGGATTTCTCCACCGACTGGGCGGCCTACGTCGCCGAGGCCCAAGAGCAACTCCTCCAGGCGTTCGAGACGGGACGTCGCAATCGAGACGCCGAATCGCAGCTATCCCGCGATCGCGAGTCGTCCAACGATCGGGCCGCGACGCCCGGCCCGGTCGCGGCCATCCGCGCCGCCGGGCCGGTGCCGCCGTCCGCCGCGCCATCGATGTCCGCCGCCGCGCGGACGAACACGACCAGTCTCGCCGAGCTGAAGTCCCTGGTCGCGCGGGCCCGGATCCCCGACGAAGGACTCGACGAGTTCCTGGATATCCTCAAGCAGGCCGTCGACGACGTCGGGACCACCCATCCCGAGCTGCTCCGCCTGGCCTTGCCCTTCCGGGAACACATTGACGGCGACGACGGCCTGGACGCCCTGCGCCGCAATCTCGAGCGGATCCAGGCCCGACGCGATGAGGCCGCGAACCGAGACGGCGCCGACACCGATCGCGCGTGAGCCGGGCCGGCCCGCGGCAGCTCCCTCGAGCCGAAGGATCCCCCGGGAACCCGGCGGCCAGCCGATCGGGAGCGAATGGCTATCCCGCAATCCGCGGGATTATGGTATCGTCCGGCCTGGACGACCGGCGAGACGCACGAGCGTCGGGATGGGGGGTGCGCCGGTAGGATCGCGCGTCGGGCCGGTCGGGCGTGGGAGTTCACGCGTATGGATCCGGATCGGTCATTGCGATTGACGGGCAGGGGGCCGGTGCTCTGGGATGACGCTCGCGGCCGGGCCTGGGACCGGCCGAGGATGGCGGCGTCGCCGCCGGCACGGCCGCTGTTCCGCCCGGCGCCGCGGTCGGCGATGGTCTTCCCCCTGGTGGCGCTGGTCGCCGTCCTGCCGGGCCTGCTGGCCCTGAACGCCTGGGACCTCACGCCCCCGGGCCCGCTCTGGGGCCTCAGGGGCCTGGCCGTGCTGGATGGCATGACGCTGGACCAGGTGCCCGCCGTGGCGGCGATCAAGCCGTCGCGGGAAGCGGCCGCGTACCGGGCGGTGGCCTTCCAGCCTCCGCTCTACGCCTGGCTCGAGGCGTCGCTCTTCTGGCTCTACGGCAACCGCGACCCGATGGCCAGCGTCCTGCCCAGTTACGTGGCCGGCGGGCTCGCCGTCGTCCTGGTATACCTCCATGCCCGGCTCTGGCGCGGCGCGGGGCTGGGCCTGACGGCCGCGATCCTGGCGGGATTCAACCAGAACCTGCTCCTGCGGATGCAAGAGGCGACGCCGAGCACGCTGGCCTTGTGCGGGGTGTTGGCGGTGCTGCTGGCCTATTGCTGGCACGAGCGGGTCGTCGCCGAGTCGATGCGACCCTGGCCCTGGGCGGGCCCGACCGCCTGGGCCGTCGCGGGCGGCCTGGCGATGGGCCTGGCCCTGCTGGTGATGGGCGGGCTGACCCTGATCGCCATCCCGATCATCCTGCTGCACCAGTATTACCTCCGCGGCGCCGCGCCGCCGCCTCCGGCCGGGGCGCGTCCCCGGCGCTGGCGGCTCTCCTGGCGCGACACACCGGGCCGGGTCAACGCCCTGCTGGCCACGGCGATCGCGATGGCCGTGGCCTTGCCCTGGTTCCTCCTGATGGCCCGGACGCACGGCTGGGCGGCCATCGCGGCACTGCGCGTCCCGCCGGAGGGGCTGCTGGTCGATCGCGGCCTGGGACTGCCGGCCCGATTGATCGAGCTGGCGCCGGTGACGCTCCCCCTCGGCCTCTTCGGGGCCGTGCGGGCGATCCGCCTGGCCCTGGTCGACGAGTCGAATTCGCGCGAGTCGGTGGGCGGCTCATTCTGGGTCATCTGGCTGGCGGTCGCCGCCCTGGCGCCATCGGCATGGCCTCGCGGGCCCCAGAGCGCCTTCGACCTGGTCCTCCTCGTCCCGCTGAGCCTGCTGGCCGCCCAGACGATCGCCGACCTGGTCAATCGCCGCATCCCGGTCCGCACGCTCACCTGGCTGGCGCCGGCGACGGCCCTCTCGGTCGCGTGGTGGTCCAGCGCCAGCCTGCGCGACGCCGTCGACGACGTGTTCCACGCCCGGGCCGACTCCGCCACGGCACTGGGCCTGCATCTGGCGGTCGACTTGATCGTCGTGTCCGTCTGGCTGATCTTCGCCCTGGATCGCTGGGCGCGTCGACGCGACGACCGCCAGCGCCGGGTCCTCGGCGTCTTCCTCGCGGTCGTCATGGCCGTCACGGCCGTCGACGGCATCCTCGAAGTGATGTTCCGCCACGGCATCGACCGCGACCTGCTGGCGCTCAGAACCATGATCCTCCGCCGCGACCGCGACAATCCCTTCCAGGTCGTCGCCGTGGTCAGCCCGCCCCCCTCGATCGCGGCCCGCACCGGGGCCGGGGATAGCCCGTTCCACGAGGGACCATCGCCCGGCGGACGCCTCCGATTCATCCTCCGGACGGCGCTGCCCCACCTGCCCCAGCTCGACCTCGCCGATATCGACGAACTCCTCAAGCTCCCCGACGGCCAGCGCCTCATCATCCTCGCCGGCACCGATCAGGGCCTCAACCGGACCGTCGTATCCAAGCTCGGGCTGGAGGCCATCCACCCCGGACGCTCGGGAATCCTCGACGCCTACGCCACCGCACAGCATCGCCCCGTTCGCGGCAGGGGGCTCGGTGGCCCGTAGTCATCGGTCGAGCCGCCGATCCGTCGGGGACTCCCAAGGGCCCAGATACCTCGCCGTCAGGTCCCGGATCAGCTCCGGGGGGAAGTTGGTGGTGCTCTGGAGGTCGATGAAGTAGTGTCCCCCTTCGAAAGCCCGGTCGACATCCCACGTTTCGAACTGGTCGGGAAACCAGACGGAGTGGTCGATACCCAGCAGCTCGCCGTGGAAGTGGAACTGCGAGACATCGGCGCAACGCTGGGCGAAGGTGTAGTACAACGCGTACTCGGTCCAATCGCGGCGAGCCATCAAGGCGATCATCCAGTCTTCCCCGAGTCGCTCCGACAGCCGCGCGAGGAGCCCCCGGACGAGGGGGGTTGCCATGCAGACGCACGACATGGCGATGACCGGGTCGGACGCCGGGCTCGTCCCGAGGATCTCCGAAGCCCCTTGCCACCACGACTCGTGTCGCTCGCGAAGCTCGAGGGTGGCCATCGCTCGCCCGTCGCGGATGATGTCGGAAACACCGAGCCGTCGGGTGAGGATGTGATCGGAATCGATCGAGAGATAGAAATCGTCCCGGATGAGGCGCGCGGCCGCGAGTTTCAAGAACTGCTGGAGGACCCATCCCCGATCGGTGGAGAATCCGGGCAGGACTTCGCTGTGGCGATGGAACCGGAGGTCCAGCCGGAAGGGCCGGAGCCCGGCACGGATCGCGTCGATCTCCTCGTCCGCCGCGAGGACGTGGATCGTCCACGACTCGTCGGGGCAGAGATACCGCTCCAGGGACCGGGCGAGGATGCATGCCCGATCCAGGTCGCTGAAGAGCCGGCCGGCCGGCCCGATGCACGTCGGCAGGACCACTTCCATCTGGGATTTCCGATCCTGGATTGCGGATTGAAGAGAAGACAAGACCCGGCGAGCGACGGATTCAATCCGCAATCCGCGATCAGAATGACTTCGGCACGCCCTTCTCGTCCAGTTCGATCGTCCGTGCGATCCGGAATCCGTAGGAGTCGTAATGCAGGTCGGGATGCGTCACCCCGAACTCACGCGAGTCGCACTTCGAGAGCGGGCTGTGATAGCTCCCGCCGGAGGTGAGGACCTGCTTGCCGTCCCCGTTGATGTCGGCGTTCCACTCGGCGACGCCCCCATAGACGTCGAACAGGCCGAAATCGTTCGGCAGCAACCGTCCCACGGGCTGGAGCGCGTTCGCCGTCCTGGGCTGGAAGTACAAGGCGTAGCGATCCAGGAGCTGGTCGCTGTCGCCGTAATGCCTCAGGGTCGTGGCACCGGCGAGGCTGGCGAAGACCCACTCGTCGCGAGTGGGCAGCCGGTAGCCGGTCTTCGTCAGGTCGGGTGAGGGCAGGGGAGGGGCGAGCCGGTCTCCGCCCGCAGGGTAACACGCCTTTGATGCGGGGATCCCCTCGCGGCCGTCCAGCCATTCACAGTAATCGATCGCCTCGTCCCAGGTGACCACGCCGACGGGGCAGGCGGGATCGACCGCATCCTCCTTCTTGTACCAGTGCGACGGGTTGAAGCGGAGCATCTGCTCGACGGTCGTCTCCTTGGAGGCGATCGCGAACGCGCGGTTGATCCCGGGGACATGGCGCGCATCGATGATGACCATGACGTGCCCCTCCTTGGTCAGGTACCAGTTCCCGGAGCCGGGCCGCCGGGTGGCGGCCCGTGCCGGAACGAGGGGGCCCGCGTGTTCGGCGTCGGCGAGCTTCCCGATGAGCCATTCGGCGGCGCCGTGGACGCCCGCGTCGCCGTGGTCGAGGAATCGCTCCCGGATCAGCGAGACCGCAAGACGAGGCTCGGAGGCCGACTCCCGGAGCGCCGCATGCTCGCCGATCGCGAACAGCAGGCCGCGGATGCGAGACGGGTCCGTCTCCACCCGGAGCCGGTCGATCAACGTCCCGAGCGGCAGCCCGTAGCGGGCGGCGTTATGGATGACGAACGTCCGCGCGGTCGGGTCCGGCTCGTTCCGGAAGATGTCCCACGCGTCCCCGCTTTCGCCGAGTCGGAGTAAGGCCATGGCAGCGATCGCCCGGCGCCGGGCGACATGGTCTCTCTCGCCCGGCGGCGGCGCGGTCGACGGGCGCGCGGCCTCACCCCGGAGCTTGGCGACCAGGCTCACCCGGTGTCGTTGCAGCAGGGGATAGATCTTGGGGAACTGGTGGTCGTCGGCCTCGAGCGCCAGGTCACCCACGACTTCGGGATCATCGTGCGCCAGATCGACCAGGAGGCTCGTCACCAGGGCGCGGCGGTCATCGTTCGGGCGGAGGAAGACCTCCCTCAGCCTGGGGATCAAGGCCATGCGGATCGGCCGGACCGCCTCCAGCAGACTCGCGTACGCCGCGGGGTTGGCGTCGAGTATCGCGACCAGGGCATCGGCGGTGGATCCGCCGATCTCGTCCCACGCCCGACGGCCGGCCTCGCGACGCGGCCCCTCCGGCGGCGGGTCGTACAAGCAGAGGGCCAGCGCGGCCCGGAGCCGATCCGGGGACGGCCGGTGCGAATCCTTGGCGACTTCCCAGAGCCCGACCCCGATGTCGCCCCGGAAGGGGTAGAGCACCCCGCGGATCGTCAGCGAGGTGACGGGTTCCTCGGCGAGCATCCGGTCGACCAGGTAATCGACCTGGCCGGGATCGTCGGGGAGCAACGCCATGCTGCACCGCAGCCTCTCCCCGTAATCGCGCTGCTCCGGCGACGCCCCACTCCGGAGCAAGGGCAAGGCCCAGCGGCGGAACGGCGCGAGCTCGCGGGAAATCCGCAGGACCTGGCCGATGTCGGCGCTCTTGAGGCCCTCGACCAGCGATCGGGCCCGGACCTCCGCGTACATCCAGAAGATCGACAGCCCGACGACCACGATCAGCGTCAGGACGGCCAGCGCCCCCCGGGCATGCCGGCCGGCGGCCGCCTGCATCATCGACCTCTGGACTGGCGACCATCGCCTGCGATCGGTCAACAACCAGAGGGCGGCCCATTCCCACGCGGAGGGCAGGAACTTGTCCTTGTGCCGCTCCGACCAGACCGAGGAGAACTCCTGGAGCCTCAGCTCCGCCCGGCCGCGGACGGTCTTCTGCCGGTCACGGAACAGCCACTCGCGCAGGTCGGGGATGAGGTAATCGTGGGTGAGTTGATAATATTGCGGCTCCCGATCGGGCGCCGACTCCTCGGCACCCTCGACGCGGCCCAGGGGGTCGGCCGGCGTGACCAGCCGGAGCTCGTGGTCGAGGATCCACATCAGCTCCTGGAACGCGCGGGGCTGGGCGGCGTAGCCGGACGCGTCCAGGAGCGCCGACCGGGATGACATGTGTCCCTTGATCAGGACCCCGCCCTCGGGCAAGAGCTGCTTGAGGACCTCCTGCGCGGCAAGGCGATGCATGCGATTCTGCGGCGGCGCCTGGGACGCGGAGAAGGCCTCGTCGAGGATCATCACGCCCATCGTCCGGGCCCCGCCCAGCTCGGCCAGCGTCGCCGGGACCCAGGGCCGGGATCGGAGCAGCTCCGCCAGCAGGACAAGCCGGACGCAGACCACCCTCCCGTCCTGCGAGAGGGCTTCCAGCGCCCGATCGAGGAACGCGCGATGCTCGGGCCCGAGCGCGTCGGGATCGGCCGGCAGCCTCCCGTGCGCGCGCCCCAGGGCCATCAGGACCTTCCGCGCGTGATCGAGGTCGAAGAGGTCCACGGCGGCGGCGTTCCAGCCTTCCATCAGGCCGACCTCCAGGCCGCGGAAGAACCGCGTCAGGTCCATCCAGAAATCGTCGCGGACCAGGAGCAGGGCCTGGACCCGCTCGCCGTCGCATTGCCGCAGGGCATCCTCGAGCGCGCGACGCCCGACGGCCCGCTGGCCGAAGAGCCACTGCTCGAACTGGTCGATCACGATCAACACCTTCCCCGAGCCCGACGCGCCCCGCTCCATCCGGAGCTCACGCAAGAGCCCGGCCAGGTCCTCGTGGCCGGCATGCGCCGGGAACCGATGGTGCAAGGCGCTGAGCAGGCGCCGCTCTGTGCCCTCCATCGTCGACTCGACGTAGACGCAGCTCACCGAGTCGGCCAGCAGCGGGATCAGCCCGGCGCGGACGAGCGAGGATTTGCCGCTGCCCGTCGGCCCGTAGATGACGCCGACCGGGAATGGGCCGGTGTCGTCGGACGATTCGATCCGACGCTTCCAGAAGCCGAGGCACTCCGGCAGCCCGTCACGGCCGCGCGGGCCCGGGACCAGGTCGAGGAAGGCGTCGGAGTCGACGCCCTCGTACGAGCGGAGCCCGCGCAATGCCAGCGACGGCCCGGGGGATGCATCGCGGGGCGCCGCGGCCCCGGGCGCATCGGCCTGTTCCAGCCAGTGACGGAGATCCACCGCCATCGCCGACGCCGATTCGTAGCGGTCATCGCTCCGCTTCGCCATCGCCTTGAGGCAGATCCGCTCCAGCTCCGCCGGGATGGTCGGGTCGATCTCTCGGGGGGCCCGCGGTACGTGTTCCAGGATCCGGTCCAGGGTCTCCTCGATGGTCTCGCCGCGGAACGGGTGCTCGCCGGTCAGGACCTCGTAGAAGACCACGCCCAGGCTGAATACGTCCGAGCGGCCGTCGACGCGGTGGCCTTCCCGACGCGCCTGCTCGGGGCTGGCATACGCCGGCGTGCCGCAGAATCCGCGCACGGCCGCCAGGTCGTCCTCCCGACGCGCCAGGCCGAAGTCGGCGACGTACAGGTGGGCCGCCCGATCGAGGAGGATGTTGGCCGGCTTCACGTCGCGATGGATCACCGAGCAGGCGTGCGCGAAATGCAGCGCCTCGGCGGCGGTCGCGATCCAGGCCGCCACGACCCTCGGCGCCGGCCGTTCCGCGCGCAGTCGCACATCCAGGCTGCATCCGTCAATGTACTTCGAAACGATGAAGCAACGGCCGTCTTGCATCCGCCCGATATCGTAGACCGGGACGATCGCTTCATGATCGAGGCAGGCCAGGATTCGCGCCTCGTAGACGTAGTCCTCGAAGTCCTCGGCATCGGCGACCCGGGAGGAGTAGGGGATCTTGATGGCCACCGATCGCTTCAATTCGTCGTCGTAGGCCAGGAAGACCTCTCCGAACGTGCCCACGCCGAGCCGCCGCTCGGTGCGATACCGGCCCATGCACGCGGAATCGCCGCCGAGGGCGACGACCGGGGCCACGACCCCCGCGACGGTGCCATCCCGCTCCAGGGTCGCGTCGAGAACCTGCCGTGTCAGATCGTCCCACGCGGGCGCCTCGGCCACGGCCCCGACGTGCAAGACGGTCTCGCGATCGTCCCGGAGCGGCTCGGTAGCTTCCAGTGGAGGCGAGACCTCCCGTTCATCCGGATCGGCCGGCTCGATGCGCTCCGTGGCCGGGTCGTCCCGGATCCCATCTTCGTCGAAGGCCGTCGGCGAGGCGCCGAGGGCCGAGGCGTCGACACCGTTCGACCCGTCGGCCTGGGACAGGCCCGGGGACATCGGTTCGGTCGCGTCTCGGTCGATCGGTCGAATACGCCCCATCATGTCCCTCGTATCGTGCACCTGGGGCTTCGCCAGGACAGCACCCCGGGCAGCTTCGCACGCGGCTTGCCACCCGGCCTCGGGCTGCAATCCCGCCGATGGTCAATTCCATCTATCATACATCCGAACCCGCCCGCCGCAACCAGCCCACGGCTCGGGGATGACCGACGCAAGGTGCATCGTCGGTCTCTCGGGTCGAATCCGGGACGTCATGGCCCCCCGAACTCGGTTCGCCGGTCCGTCGAGGAAGCGAGGAAGAACAAGCCCAGGTCCAGTCTCTCCTCGAACGCTCCCGCGTCCAGGCCCTCCCCGGCCGCGATCCGCGGGACGGCCCAGCGAGTGACCTCCTCATCACGGGCCGGGCTGGCCGCCATCGCATAGTCATGATACCGGCTGACGGCCCGGATCGCATCCGCGTCGAATCGTCCGAACGGCCAGGCGAAGGTCAAGGGTCGTGCGTCGAGCACGCGGAGAAACCACACCGCACAGCGGGCCAGATCCTCGTCCATGTCCCGCATTTCTCGCCGCAGGAAAGGTCGATGGTCCCACCCATGACATCCGAATGATACGCCCTCGGCGGACAGCCCGCGGATCGCCGTCGCGTCGAGGAGACGCTCCCGCACCCGGCTCGGGCTGGCCCAGTCGTTCTCACCGCCGACCCTCCCGGGGCAGACGAAGACCGTCGGCCGGATCCCCCGGGCGCGGAGCCCCGGCCAGGCGAGCCGGAAGCTCGCGAAGCCGTCGTCGAAGGTGACGGCGACCCGCTTCCCGGCCGGATCCGACAGGACATCCGCCAGCGGTGCGGCCTCGTACCCGTGGTCGCGGCACCAGTCCAGGTGGCGGAGGATCGTCCCCGGATTCACCTGGAGAATCTCGTCGACCACGTCCTCGGCGACGGAATGGTAGAGCAGGATCGCGGCCATCGGGACTCCCGCGGGATGGAAACCGCCCTCGATCGTCACGTCGCTCTCCGGAGATTCCGGAGGATCGACCCGACGGATTCCCGGAAGAAGCCGCCGTCCAGCCAGGACTTGTCGAGCCCCGCCAGGTACTCGTGGGCCGCCACGACCCGGTCCATCGACAGGAGTTCGGGGATTTCCGAGGGGTCGGTGAAGTACAGCGGATAGCCGTCGGTGAGGTATTCCACGACGGCCGGGTGCCGGTTCACGACGATCGGCGTGTTGCGGGCGATGCACTCGACCACGACGTTGTTGGCCGACGAGTCGAACAGCTCGATCGCGACGACGTTCTCGGCCAGGAGGCAGTCGTATCGGTAGGGGGTGACCCGGCAATGGTCCCTCACGCCGCCCGATCGGACCTCATCGCGCCCGCCGACTTTCCTCCAGTAGCGTTCCACGCGCCAGTCATAGCCCCGCACGTGCTGGTTGCCAGGCAGTAGCCTGAGTTTCCCGTGGTCGGCGAGCTCCGGGACCTGGTAGAGCAGCCGCGTATTCTTCAGGTACCAGCCAACCTGGATCAGTTGCTTGTCCCGATTCTTCTCGTAGTACTCGGCCGACCATCGGATCTCCGGGACCTCGGTGGGATGCTTGACGGCGAATGCGGGGACGCCCAGCGTGTCGGCGAGATAGGAGGCCAGGTATTCGGACAGGGCGATCACACCGGCCAGGTGCGGGCGACTCTTCTTCCAGGCCTCGCCCTGAAAGACCGACGTGAGCCGGTGCCTCCGGAACATGAACGAGGGCATGTTCGGCGGGTGGTGGACGATCCCGACCCAGGGCTCGGCATGGGGGACCGCCGTGTCGGGGTAGACGAAGGTCTGCTCGATGAAGTCGTCGAGGAGGACGCCCTGCGGGTCGGCGAGCGGCTGGAGCGAGGCGACGGCGTAGGGCCAGCCGCTACGGTGCGTCCCCCGGCCGACCGCGTGGTTGAGCGTCCTCACGAACCGGGCGCCATCCGGCCGCGCCGGTAAATCGTCGCGCGGGTCGCTGGACGGCGACGGATCGGCATCTCCGACGAAGGAGACGGCCCGGCGCGAGCCCGCGACCCGGGCGCGATCCCACAGCGCGCTGACGTGGCCGATGTGCTGGGCCAGGCTCGGCGTCGGGAAGTAGACCGGCAGGTCATTGCGATAGGCGAATCGCCCGATCAGGACGTCGATGCCGGTCAGCCCGCTTTCCCCGCGCCCGCGGTGACGGATGACCTCGGGGTCGGCGAGGAAGCGGCGGGCCACCTCGGCCGGGAAGACGAACGCCAGGGCGCCCCAGATCCATTGCATCGGCAGCGCGTACCATCCGGGGCCGGCCTGCGTGTAGGGCCGCGCGCAGTACAGCGACACGATCCCCGGTCGGTCGCCCAGCCAGAGCACCTGCTCCAGGTACGCGCGTAGCCCCGGATGCTGGATCAGCAGCGCGTCGTCCTGCAAGATCATGTAGGCGTCGGCGGCGGGGTGGCGGAGCGTCAGCTCGGCCAGGGCCAGGTAGTAATTCGGCCAGGCGCCGATCCGGGTCTCGCGGACCGACCGGGCCACCGAGCCGAACCGCGACGGCAACGGGGCCGTTGCCTCATCGACGAACAGGCGGGGCTCCTCCCAGCCGGCCCCGATCAGGGCCGCCAGGCAGAATTCCAGCGTCGGCTGCCGGCGCGGGGCGGTCGTGATCCCCACGGCCCATTCCGCCACCGCCGGCCCGCAACGCGTGGCGGGCATCGGGATCGTCCGGTCGAGGGCCGCCCACGGGAGCGATGACTCGACCTGCACATTGCCGTCGGCCTCGGCCTCGTCGGGGAACCCCACCGGGATGCAGGCCTCCGCCCACTCCCGCAGCTCGAGGGCCCTCCGCCGATCCTCGCCGGCGCCCGCGCCCGACTCGAGGATGTCGTCCGTGATCTGGACGAGCAGCGAAGCGATGACATAGTTGATATCCTCCGTCGTGGGAGGAAATGAGTCGACGCACGCCTCGCAGGCGTCGCGGCCGACATGGCAGCGACCCTCGCCGGCAGGTCCGATCAACCTTGCCAGCAGTTCGCAGCAGGCGCGATCGTCCGGCCCGGCTGCACCGGCAGGGGTTCGATACGGGCACGATTCGACGGTCCGCATCCGCGCGGGGCTCACGGGCTCTCGCTCACTCCTCGGTGGCGGAGACGATCATCGCCCGCTCGCCGACGATCGCCGACGCCGGAACGGACATCACGGCCCGGAGCTGGCCCCGGAACCGACCCGGGACCGAGGGCGGCGCCGACGGGACGTACCCGGCCTTGCATCGGTCTTTCTTCACGATCCACGCCGCGCCGTCGAACTCCCAGAGGCAATATCCCGAGGCGGCCGTGTCCATGCCGAGTGTTGTCACAATGTCACGGTCGGGACGAGTTGCGAACGCCGGGATCGCCCCCTCCGGATCCCCCGCGATCGTGCCGACGGCTTCGTTGCCGAGGTTGACTGGCATGCCAAGACTCCTTCACCTGAGACAGATGTCACTCGATCTCGACCCGCGAACGGGTATTACGCCCATCGATGTTAGGGGGAAATCGAGGCCGGAGCAAGGGGCACACTCCGGCTTTCACGTCGGATCACGGGCCTGGAGCACGCGGAAACGATCCCGGCCGTTGAAGATCGACCTCAGCCATTTCAAGCCGGCACTACTTGACACTTGTTTCCTGTCCTGCCGTTCGGTACACTCGTGAACGTAAGATCGGACACAGCCACCATCAGCAGTTTGAGACCACGGCAGGGAGGGGGTTGGCGATGGCGATCGGACTCGGCACGTCGCGGTCGGCCCGGGTGGGCCACCGCGGCGCAGGGACAGGGACAGGGACGAGCCGTCCGACGATCCGCGAGGTCTGCCTGATCGGAAGGATTCCCGCGCGGGATGAGGGATGGACGACGGGGCAGGAGGTGACCTGGCAGGGCCGCGATTACCGGATCGTGGCCACGGCGCCAGCCTCGGCGCGGACCGATGACGACGGGTCGTGCATCCCTTCGCCCCGCCAGTACATCTACCTGGCTCCCTGCGACGGGGATTGAGAGCGAACCCGGGAACGGAGGCCGCGATGGGCCAACCAGGCAAACGGGAATCCGTGGCATCGACGCCGGCGCGTCCCGAGCCGTCACGGACGATACGCGAATCCCTGGCGGCGAACGGGACGATTCCGGATCCGGCACCGGCCGTGCAACCACGGCGGCCGAGGCCGTTGCGCGACCGCGACGAATCCGACCCAGAGCGCCGGGCCGTCGAGCTGGCTCAGCGGGGGCGGATGATCCTGGATGTCTCGGCGGCCGACCTCGAGGCGGCCGAGGCCGCCTATGGGGCATTCCATGCCACGACCTGGCACTTCCGCAACGCCTGCAACGAAGCGCGGCGATCCTGGGAGCGGCTCCGGGCCGAGCTGGGGACCAGGACGCTCGAAGCCGCCCTCAATCAGCCGCCGCTGGTGGTGTTGACCCTCGGCGAGGACAACAGCGGCTCGAGGACCGACGCGCCACGAGCCTTGCTGGTCGTGATCGCCGGGCAAACCTACTGTACCCAGCGGGTCGCGGGTACCGCGCTGGCGCCGGTCCAGTGGCGGCTGACGCGACTCCACCCGCCGCTCGAGGACGGCCCGTACTACGTCTGCCGCCTCGCCGATCGGACGACCCAGTGCGATTGCGCCGAATGGATCTACCAGATCGCCGAGAACGGCGACAGTCGCAAGACCCATTGCAAGCACCTCGCCGCGCTCGCCAGCCTGGGCTGGATTTGACCGGGACCGCCGGCCTGTGGGACAATACGATCCCCACTTTCGCCGGCCTTGCGCGGCGCGGGATTGACCGCTCGGGTCGGCGAAAATCCTCGGGATTCGCGTCAACGCTATTCGAGGCGATTCATGATCGACTGGTCGAAAGTCTTTGCGGATGCCCTGCCTTACACATCATTCCTGGACCGATATGCCACGGCGTCGCAGCGGGCGCGTTGGGACGCGATGCACGGTCGATTCTCGCTGACGGCCGGGCAACGGAACGTCCTCGGCGGCTTCGCGCGGCGGATGCCGGTGATCTGCCTGACTGGCGCGTGGTGCGGCGACTGCATGAACCAGTGCCCGGTCTTCGATCATTTCGCCCAGGCTTCCTCTCCGATCGACCTGCGATTCCTCGACCGCGACGCCAGCCCGGACGTGCGCGAAGCCTTATCCATCAACGGCGGCCATCGCGTCCCGGTCCTGGTGTTCCTCAGCGAGGACGGCTTCGAGGTCTCGCGGTACGGCGAGCGAACGCTCTCGACGTACCGTCGGATGGCGGCCGAGCAGCTCGGACCGGCCTGCCCGACGGGCTTCGTCCCGCCCCCCGACGAGGCCCTCGCCGCGGTCACGGCCGAGTGGCTCGCCGAGTTCGAACGCGCCCAGCTCATCTTGCGACTCTCGCCCCGATTGCGGGCGAAGTATGGGGATTGAGGCGGTCGAAGGATGACCCCGGCAAGGAAAACTCGCATGCTGGCTCATACCAACCCGAAGCGTCAGCGAGGTTCTGCGGCCTTTCCCCTCGCTAACGCTCCGGGCTCGTGTGTGAGCTTCTTCCGCGCCGGCGTAATACGAGTCCTCGATCGGATGACCCTCGTAAGTCAAGACGTTCCGGCCTGACCTACGACAGACCGGCTCGATCTTCTTGCGCCCCGGACGGCGCGGGAGCAGCCTCGATCTCGCCGCGCCCCGGCCGATCGCGACTCACGGCCGACATCAGCGGGGCCAGCACGGCGCCGATCGCGGCCGCGATCAGGGCCAGGAGGCTATGGCCGACGATGCGGAACGAATCACCACCCTCGGATCCGCTTTCTTCGTCCTCGCTGCTGATCCACAGCCGGCCGTCCTTCACGACGTAGGCGAGGCCGAGCTGTCGCAGGCAGAGGGCCAGGGACGTCTTCAAGGCGACGCCGTCGAGGTTGATCTGGACGATCGAATTGAGCGAGCGTTCCGCCTCTTGCAGGCCGAGCGGGTCGACGGCAATCGGAAGGTCCGGCCGGTCCGGGGTCGCCGTGGCCTCCTTGACATATTTGAACAGGTGGTGCAGCGTCGTCCCGTCGGGGAATCGCATCGGGATCTTCCGTTCGAGGACCTCCAGGATGCGCCGGTTGCCCTCGTGTTGCCCGGTGGAAGCCGGGGGAAGCAGCGGGCGCAGGGCGTCGAGGAACCGATCGGTCGCTCGCGGATAAACGGAAATCGTTTCGTCGTGCGGGACCACATGGGCGAACATCGCCATGAAGAGGTAGCCCACCCCGAAGATCGAGGCGCCGATCCAGATATCGCGACGCCTCCCCCGGCCCAGGATCGCGCCAAGGGTCGCCATGCCGAGCAGCGTGCAGGTCAGCAGGAAGGTCCCGCCGGCCCAGAGTGCCGCCTCCGACGTCCACAAGACCGCCATCGCCGATCGGATCAGGATCAGGCCCGCGAGCCCGATGAGGATGGGCGGGATCGCTCGCCTCCAGGTCGGACGGACTGCCTCGGAAGCGACCGGCTCGGTGTGCTCAGGAGTGACCGGCAGCGACGCGTAGAAGGCCCGTGCCAGCACACCGCCGAGGAGTGCGACCGGCAACACCCAGAGGCACCGATCGACCTGTCGCAGCAGCAGGTAATCCAGGGCGAACGGGTCGGGGGCGATGGGGGGTGCGCCCGCCCTTCCCCGCAGCCACTCCAGCAGGATCAGCGTCGGCGGCCTGACGTTCTGGGCGAAGGCCCAGGGTGCCACACGCAGATAACCCCAGCCGAATACGAGGAATCCGACCCACCAGGCCCGCTCCGCCCCTCGGCGAAAGAGGATGCCGAAGATCGCCAGCCCGAGAGCGCCATAGGTCAGCAGCGCCAACGCGCCGGCCCAGGTCGCGTCCGCGGTCCGCAAGGCCGCGAAGTCGACCGCGGCGACCACGACGACCGCCATCAACCCACCGATCGTGAAGCGGATCTTGCGCATGTTGAGACCCTCGCGCGGAGCCAGCCGTCCTCAGACCTCATACACCCGCCCCTCGCGGAGCGGCTCGATGACGCTCGAATCCGCATCGAAGTCGTCGGGGAGGTGCGTGATCCGCATCTTCGACCGCAACGATTCGGGCAGGGCCGCCAGCTTCTCATAGGGCGTATGGGACCCGGAGCGGGCCATCGTCGTCGCCTCGTGGACGATCAGGTCGGCGGCGGATAGCCAATCGATCAGGCCCGGGTCGTAGGCCGTGTCGGCGCTGAAGCCCAGCACCCGCCCGCCGGCCTTGATGCGCAATGCATAGGTCGGCACGGGGTGGATCGTGCGGCGGCACTCGATCGAGAACGGACCGCACGCGACCGGCCGCGAGGAATCCAGGTCGATCAGGTCGAAGTAGTTGGCCAGTTGCTTCCGGGCCGGCGGGGCGCCGGGCGTCGCCTGGACGAGCTCCATCCCGGCGGCCAGCAGGCCGTCCCAGAGCCTGGCCGAGGCGTCGGGATGCATCAGCAGCTTCGCCCGGCGTCCCAGCGCGATGCACGAGAAATACCCGAAGTCCTCCAGCCCGCAGCAGTGGTCCGCATGCAGGTGGGTGACGGCGGCGGCGTGGATCCGGTCGAGGTCCATCGGCCTCGGCAGCCCGGCCGCGATCGACGCCTCGCGGAGCATCTTCCGCACCGGGTGCGGGCAGTCGATCAGGAGCCAATGATCGTCCACGCCGAGGGCCAGGCACGTCGTGTAATTCAGGGCCGTGAATGCCTCGCCCACGCCCAACGGAATCAGCTTGATCGTGCTCATCGCTCGACTCACCCGGAAATGCTCGTCTCGGATTCAACGAGGCACAAGAGTACAATCGACCACAGGCTGCAAACCGGATTCTACCCGCACCCGCGTTCGTCGAAAAGGAGCGGTGGATCGGCTGACGTCGCCTCCTCCTCGGGAAGGGATTGGATGAAATGGCTTGGTGTCGTCGCGTTCCTCGGCTGGTGCCTGTTCATCGTGGGGACGTCGAGTACCGTCATCCGCCCGCACGACTTCTTCGCCTGGTTTGCAGCCCATGTCTTCACGGACGAGACGTCATTCCGGCGGTTCGTCGTCTTCTGGAGTTATAGCTGGTTCATCATCGTCAAGGGATGGCATGCCGCGGAGTTCGCGATCCTGTGCTGGCTCGGCTCCGCTTTCTTGAATCGGTTCGCGTCCTCGACGCACCGGCGCGGCATCCTGATCTCCGTCATCTTTTGCGTGTCCTTCGCCCTGGCCGATGAGTACCATCAAACGTTCATACCGGGCCGGGGCGGCACCTGGACCGACGTCGGCATCGATTGTATCGGCATCTTCGCGGCAGCATTGGCCGCTTCAGGAGCACGACCATGGCGATTCCGCATTCTCGGCTTCCGATCTCGTTCCGAACCGCGTTGCTAATCCTCGCGAGCCTGCTGTTATCGATAGAATGCCGCGCCGGGGAACAATTTGCACCCGTGCCCCTGACGAGCCGGATCACCCACGTGCAGCCGATGACCGGCATCGTGCTCTGGACGACCTCCGAGCACAATCGCACCGACGCGATCCAGCTCGAGTACAGCTACATGAAATATGGAG
>JBKQHM010000836.1:0-33862 GCA_052148775.1 Isosphaeraceae bacterium
TGTTGCTGACACGGCCTCGGGGTTCCAGTGGACGGCCCGAGGCCCATCGTTCGATACGAGCTCAACGATTTGCGACCGGGGCGGGTCGTCCGGCCGGACGCCTGGACTTGGACCGGCCCGGTACCCATCGCCCGCTGAAGCGGTCGGACTGCCTCATCGCGAGCTGATAACCGCCCAACGCCACGGCGGCCGCGCCGAACATCATCGTCGAGGGCGCCCAGGACGCTCGCGCCTCCTCCGCCCGATCGTCCGAGCTGGAGACCGCCTTCAGCGGCGAGCCGGGGAGCGGACTCCAGTCGGTCAGTTCGAGTCCGGCATCGAGGCCGGCCTCGGAGATCGCCCGGCCGGGCCGGGTCCGCGCGTCCTTCAGCCGAGGGGGCGGTCCCTCCTCGGGGGCTTCCTTCGGCGCCTCGGGCTGGAACGGCTCGATGACGTCGATCCCGGCCGGTCCCCGGGGCTCGACCCGGGTCGGCTGCCCGAGGTCCGGCTCGATCGAGTCGTTGATGCCGCCCTGCCCGAAGTGCGTCGAGGTCGTCGGGGCCTCCTCGGCGGCCGCCGTCGCGAGGATCGCCTGGGTCGTCACCGGCGTGCCGCTCGGGCCGAGATTCGCCACCAGGGGCTGGGGCACCACGATCACCACGATCGTTTGTCGACCGCGGAACGAGTAGGCCGCCAGTATGGTCGGGGTCAACGGCGCGATCGACGAGCTCGAGCCGGTCGTCGAGCTGCTACCACTCCCGGTGGTCGTCGTCGAGGGGGGCGAGATGGGATAGTCGTCTTGCGGCGCGACCGGGATCGCGATGTGGGAATGTCCTCCCGAGCTCGAGATCGGTACGGCGCCCGAGCCGACGCCGGCGACCAGTGCCGGGATCAGGAGATTGGCCCTGGGACTGCCCAGGCCGCTGTTGCCGCCGACGATCGCGTTGAAGTCGGAACGGGACGCGCTGCTGTCGAGGTTCGCGCTCAACTGGGCGTTGGTCAGGGGACCACGGCCGGCCATCGCCAGCCCCTGGTCGGCGATCGCGATCAGGCCCGACCACGACGGGGCGCCGACGCTGGTACCGCCGACGACCTGCCAGGGAGTGTTCCCGGTCCCGACCGAATCGTACACGGCCACGCCCGTACTCGGATTGGCGTCCCACGCGACGTCGGGCGTGGTCCGCCCGGGCTCGTAGGCACTGGTCCCGCCGCCGGTGCCATTCCATGCCGTCTCGGAGATGTATGAGCCGTTGCCGTTCGCGTTCAGGGTCGTGCCGCCGACCGCCAGCACGTTCGGCGAGGACGACGGGTACTGGACCGTCGACGAATCGCCCGACGATGCGACGAACGCGACGCCGTCGTGGCCCGAGGGCGTGGTGAAGACGCCGTCGTAGGCCGTCTCGCCGGGGAATTCGCCGAGCCCGAAGCTCATCGAGACCACCGAGACGCCCGGGAGACTGCTCGCCAATCCGACCGCGCCGAAGAGATCGGTCGTGTCGGGCGCGGCTTCGATCAGGTCGATGCTCGCGGCCGGAGCGATCGCATGCGCCCACTCGACGTCGAGCGCCGTCTCGAGGGCCCACGCCGCGTTATCGGCCTGGAGTCCGGACTGGACGTACTGCGTGAATGAGGCCGGGGCGGACAATCCGTACTGGGAGTCGAATTTGGCGAGGTCCGAGGCGATGTTCGGATCGTCGTACGCATCGACGATCGCGATCGTTTGACCGGCCCCGTTCCCGGAAACCGACCCATTGAATGTGACCTGGTTCACGCCGTAGGCGGCCTTGACCTGGGCGGGGGACAGGCCCGCCGGCGTTCCGGGATTCGCGATCGGCGTGATCGAGACGCTGGGCTGGACGGCCAGCGACGCCGGGAGTGCACCCACGGTGGGGCCGGCAGGGAAGGCCGAGACCGAGAGGAGCTGGCGGCTCTCCAGGAATTCGCAAGACGGGGCGAAGTGTCGGGGCCGGCCTGGGCGTCGGGCCGGGAGGGCGCGGCGATGCGCCCTTTGAGAATCCCTCAAGGTGATCATGCGCTGCCTCATCAAAGATGACGTTTCAAAGAGTCGGACAAGAAAGGATCATCTATCGTGCGGATTCGCGGTCTTCTACAATAGAGATTGTGATCGGCTTTGACCAGACGCCCGGGATCGCGTTCAGCCGGACTATCCTTGACGGGCTTGATCCCGACGCGATCGAAATGGTTGACTCGGGGCGGGAGACTGCGTCAGTCCCCGCGGCCCGATGGGCTTGCGCCGCCTCTGCCGGCAATCGTCTGCAACGGAACCCTTTACGAGCCTTCGACAAACTTCATGATCCATCCCTGGCACGACGTAACCCCCGGCGAGCGCCTACCCTCGGAATTCAACGCCCTCATCGAGATCCCGATGGGGTCGAGCGTCAAGTATGAGCTCGACAAGCGCACAGGACTCCTGAGGCTCGACCGGGTGCTCTACTCGGCAGTCTATTACCCGGCGAATTACGGATTCATCCCCCAGACCTTCGCGGAGGACGACGACCCGCTGGACGTGCTGGTCCTCTGCCAGGAGGCGGTGTATCCCCTGACACTCGTACAGGCCCGGGCCATCGGACTGATGACGATGATCGATGGCGGAAAGCCCGACCACAAGATCCTGGCCGTGGCGGTCGACGACCCGGAGTTCAACAGCTTCCGCGAGGCGGCGGAACTGCCGCCCCACCGGCTGATGATGCTGCGGCGCTTCTTCCAGGATTACAAGCTGCTGGAAGGCAAGTCGGTCGAGGTCGACGAGTTCCAGCCCTCGGTGAAGGCCCTGCCGATCATCGAGGAGTCACTCCAGCGCTACAGCCAGTTGCGACGTCGCGGTTTCCACTGAGTTTTTAGTCACTGGTCATTGGTCATTGGTCAGAAGAGACAGTCGAGTGCGGGTCAACACGTCGCCATTGGCGGCGACAGACAGGGAACGGCGCGGCGTCGCTCGGAGCCTCCGTATTCCCTGGCTTACCAATGACTAATGACCCGTGACCGATGACCACCCGACAAATGACAAATCAAAAAGTCGTCGCCATCTCGGCCGCAGCGACGGCGCCTTGCGCCGGGGCGTGCATCGGCGTGACCTCTTCCTCCAGCCGGAAGCATCGCCAGCCATTGGATTGCTCGATCAGCAGGATCACCGGCTGGCGCCGCTCGGCGATGCGCTGAATCACCATGCCCCAGCCCGTCTGGCCGGTGTTCAGAGTGAATGAAACCGTTTCGCCTACGGGAATCGCTACTTGCATGTGCGTAACCTTCCGTGGAGACTGATCGCGGCGTCCCAGCCCCGCCCCAACGGAATGAAACCTTATAACGGTCTCGAAAAAAAGTCAGGGGCAGTTTCTGGAAGAGTTTGACGAGCCGAAACCTGACTGCACGCACTCATGGACGAGGACCGTCATTTCCGGCGCACACGCCGAGTGCTCCTGCGACACGGGTGCTCTTCCGGACCGAATCGATCGCCGCGCTCGATCGACGGCTTGATCGCGACGCGATCGGGTTTTCCCCGAAGTTCTTGACGCAATCTTCAAGGCGTCTACAACGATGACTGTTACGGAATACGCGTCCATAAACGCGGAGTATCCGTATTCTCGTTTTAAGATGTCGTGGCTGGCTTCCCTCACTGACGTACTTCAGGTCGGGTCAAGAGTCTGTTTCGTAAGGTCTTTGCAGTGTCCTCCGTGAGCACCGATTTCAGGTTCTTCGGCCGGATTCGGTGCTCACAGATCACCCTACGAGACGGCCGATCGGACTTCCGAGACCGACTCTCAGTTCGTCGCCGATCGTCGATCCGACCGGGTAAGGGTTGGCCGGGAGGAGTCCCGCGGACCTGATTCGCGGGGTCTATTTCGTTCTGCGCGCGTGGCTCTCGGGACAGAGGTACATTGCATGCGGTCTTCGAAGCAGGTTGTGATCATCGGAGCCGGACCGGGCGGGCTGGCCAGTGCGATGCTCCTGGCCGGGGCCGGTTTCCGCGTCAAGGTGCTGGAGCGGCGCGACCGCGTGGGCGGCCGGACGTCGGCGATCGGCGGGGCGGGCTTCCGATTCGACCTGGGCCCGACGTTCTTCCTCTATCCCCGCGTGCTGGAATCGATCTATGCGATGGTGGGCCGATCGCTCCGCGACGAGGTGAAGCTCGTCCGGCTCGACCCGCAGTATCACCTGATCTTCGGCGACGGCGGCGACTTGAAGGCCACGCCGGACATCGAGCGGATGCAGCAGGCGATCGCCCGGCTCTCGCCGAGGGACGCCGCGGAATTCCCGCGGTTCATGGCCGAGAACCGGGTCAAGATGGAAGGCTTCCGACCCATCCTGGAATCCCCGTTCCTGGGCTGGAGCGACCTGATCTCGCCCCACCTGCTCAAGATCCTGCCGATGTTGCGCCCGCTGAATTCGCTCGATCGCGAGCTGAGGCGGTATTTCCAGGACCCACGGGTGCGGCTGGCCATGACCTTCCAGTCGAAATACCTGGGTATGTCGCCGTTCCAGTGCCCCAGCCTCTTCTCGATCCTGTCGTTCCTCGAATATGAATATGGGGTGTTTCACCCGATCGGCGGTTGCGCCGCGGTCACGGAATCGATGGCCGAGATCGCCCGGGAGATGGGCGTCACGATCTCCCTGGAGGATGACGTCGAGGAGATCCTCTTCCGGGGCCGTCGCGCGGTCGGCGTGCGGTCGCGTTCGGGGGTCCACGAGGCCGACGCGCTGGTGATCAACGCCGACTTCGCCCGCGCCATGACCCGGCTCGTCCCCGACCGGCTCCGACGCCGTTGGACCGATCGGAAGATCGCCCGGAAGAAGTTCTCCTGCTCGACCTTCATGCTCTACCTGGGCATCGAGGGGAAGTGCGATCACCTGGCCCACCACACGATCTACCTGGCCCAGGACTACCTCCGGAACCTCCGCGAGATCGAGTCGGCCCACGTCCTGTCGGAGGACCCCTCGTTCTACGTGCAGAACGCCTGCGTGACCGATCCCGCCCTGGCACCGCCGGGTTGCAGTACCCTTTACCTGCTCCTGCCCGTGACCCACCAGCATCCGAATGTCGACTGGACGCGCGAAGCCCCGCGGTTCCGCGAGCTCGCGTTGCGGCAACTGGGCAAGGTCGGCCTCGGCGACGTCGCGTCGCGGATTCGCTTCGAAAAGATGGTGACGCCGGCCGACTGGGACGTCGACCATCAGATCCACCTCGGCTCGACCTTCAACCTGGCGCATACCCTGTCGCAGATGCTCCACCTCCGGCCGCGCAACCGATTCGAGGACCTGGAATCGGTCTATCTCGTCGGCGGCGGGACGCATCCCGGGAGCGGCCTGCCGGTCATCTTCGAGTCGGCCCGCATCACCTCCCGGCTCATCGGCCAGGAATTCGGCATGCCGGTCGCGAGCGATGCACAAGGGGACATTCCGGGCTGCGACACCAGACCTTACGTCGCTCAGCCCAGCCCGATCGGCGAATTGATCGAAGTCGCATGAACCCGCAACGACCTTGACCGGCTAGGTGCTCGCAGAGCACCCAACCAGATGACCAATGACCAATGACCAATGACCAATGACCAGAGGAAAACCATGGGGGCATCCGCGACCAATCCGATCGGAGTCATCGGCGGTGGGCTCGGCGGGCTGGCGTCGGCGTGCACGCTGGCGGCCCGGGGCTATGAGGTCGTGCTGTTCGAGAAGAATCGCTGGCTGGGGGGCAAGGCGGCGGTGCTGGAGGTCGACGGCTTCCGGTTCGACATGGGCCCGACGATCCTGCTGATGCCCTCGGTCTTGAAACGGATCTTCGCCGAGGCCGGCCGCGACCTAGCCGACGAGCTGGACCTGATCCCCCTGGACCCGCAATGGCGGTCGTTCTTTGAGGACGGCTCGACACTCGACCTGCACGCCGACGTGCAGCGGATGGCCGAGACGCTGGAATCGTTCGCGCCGGGGGGCAAGACGGCGCGGGGTTATGAGCGGTTCCTGGAGCTCTCGGACCGGCTGGACGACATCTCTCATCGTTATTTCTTCTGGCGATCGATCGGCGGGCTGAAGGACATGTTCGACCCGTCGACGGCGGTCAGCCCCGGGACGCTGGGCGACGTGATGCGGATGCGGCCCTGGAGCACGGTCGGGGCGACGATCCGGTCGTTCGTCGCCGAAAAGCGGGTCGCCCAGATGCTCGACCACTTCACGCAGTACGTCGGCTCGTCGCCGGACCTCTCGCCGGCGGTGCTGTGCAGCATCGCCCACATGCAGACCGGCGAAGGCGTCTGGTATCCCCGGGGCGGCACGCGCGCCGTGGCCGAGGCCCTGATCCGGCTGGCCCGGAACCTGGGGGTCGAGCTGAGGACCGACGAAGTCATCCGATCGATCGAGTTCGACGGGTCCGGGGCCGTTGCCGGGGTCATCACGGACGGGGGTCATCGGGTCCCCTTGTCGGCCGTCGTCTCGAACTCCGACGCGGTACGGACCCATCGCGAACTGCTCGGCGATCATCCCGCCGCCGGGCAGTTCGAACGTCGACGCTCGTACGAGCCGGCGTGCTCGGGGGTCGTGCTGTACCTGGGACTCGACCGTCGCTACGAGCAACTGCTGCACCACAACTTCGTCTTCTCCCGCGACCCCCACGAGGAATTCGACCGGATCTATCGGCGCGGCGAGCCGGCCCCGGACCCGACCTGCTACGTCTGCGCCCCGGCGGGCACCGAACCGGAGGTCGCGCCGGGCGGCGGCGAGGCGCTGTATGTGCTCGTCCACACGCCGTATCTCCGCCCACACCACGACTGGAACGCCCTGTTCCCCGGCTATCGCCGCACGATCCTCGACAAGCTCGCCCGGACGGCCGGGCTCGACGACCTGGAGGGCCGCATCCGGGTCGAACGTTGGCTGACCCCCCAGGACATCCACGACCGATACCGGGTCCTGGACGGCGCGATCTACGGACTGGCCAGCCACGGGCGGTTCAACGGGGCGTTCAAGCCGGCCAACCGGAGTCCGGACATCCGAGGTCTCTACCTGGCCGGCGGCGCCGCCCACCCCGGCCCCGGCATGCCCATGGTCCTGATGTCGGGCTGGATCGCCGCCGATACGCTCGATCGCGACCGGGTCGTGACGCCCGTGCGCGACCATGCTACAATTCCCATCAGTTGAAGGTTTTGAGAGAGCCACATCCGACTTCGGGGCTTCATCGCTGTCGTCCACGGCCAATGCCCCTGGGATCCGACAGGCAAAAGGTGAGGTGGCGCGATCAAAATGGAACCCGCCCTACCGCGTCGGTCACCCCGGCTGTTCGGCCTTTTCCGATGGTATGCGAGGCGATATGTGTCGCGACATTTCCACGCCGTGCGCGTCTCGCGGCGCGGGACGGTCCCGGACCTGGCGCGCCGGCCGGTGATCGTCGTCTTGAACCATGCGTCGTGGTGGGACCCATTGATCGGCCTGGTCCTGAGCGAATCGATGCCGGCGTGGCGGGTCCATTTCGCGCCGATCGAGGCGCGAGGGCTGTCCCAGTATCGCTTCCTGGAGCGGCTGGGCTTCTTCGGGATCGATACGGCCACGCCGCGCGGCGGCCTGACGTTCTTGCGGACGAGCCTGGAGATCCTGTCGCGGCCGGAAGCGTCGCTCTGGATCACGGCGCAAGGGGAATTCGTCGACGCTCGGGATCGTCCGATCGACCTCAAGCCGGGGATCGGCCATCTCGTCCATCGACTGGACGGCGCCTTGATCGTGACCCTGGCCATCGAATACCCCTTCTGGAACGACCGATGTCCCGAGGTGCTGGTCCGATTCGGCCCGGTGATCGCCGTCGATTCGGGCCGTTCGCTCCCGGCGGATGAATGGACGACGATGATCGAGGAGGCGCTCGAGGAGGCGCAAGACGACCTGGCCGAGGAATCGCGTCGGCGCGACCCCGGGGCCTTCAAGGTACTGGTCGGCGGGACGGCGGGCGTCGGCGGGGTGTATGATATCTGGAGGCGTCTCCGGGCCCTGTTCGGCGGGAAGCGGTTCCGGTCGGAACATACGGTCGGGACGGTGGCCGGCGTCGAACCCCGGCCCGTCACCGGCCGCGGCCGGACTTCCAACGGATGACATCCTCGTGCTCACTCTGACCTGGCTATCCCTGGTCCTGTCGGTCTTGCCGGCCTACCTGTTCTGGCGGAACCTCCGCATCCTGCTTCCCCCCCCTGCCCCGATCGAAGGCGGAAGGCCGCCGGCGGTCTCGGTGCTGATCCCCGCCCGGAACGAGGAGGACGCGATCGGCCCGGCCGTCTCGGCCGTGCTGGCGAGCCGGGGCGTGGACTGCGAGGTGCTGGTGCTCGACGATCGTTCCGAGGACGACACGGCGGCGGTCGTCGGCGCGATGGCCGATCGCGACCACAGGGTCCGGCTGATCAACGGCCCGGAGCTGCCGGCGGGCTGGTGCGGCAAGCAGCACGCCTGCTGGGTCCTGGCCCAGGAGTCGACCCACCCCCTGCTCGTCTTCCTCGATGCCGACGTGCGGCTCTCGCCCGACGCCCTGGCGCGGATGGCGGCCTATCTCGACGCCTCGGGCGCCGACCTCGCCAGCGGATTCCCGCGCCAGGAGACCGTGGGGCTGCTCGAGAAGCTGGTCATCCCGCTGATCCACTTCATCCTGCTGGGCTTCCTGCCGATCCACCGGATGCGCCGGAGCCTCCACCCGGGATTCGCGGCGGGCTGCGGCCAGTTGTTCATCACGAGGCGCGACGCCTACGAGCGGTCGGGCGGGCACGCCGCGATCCGTTCCACGCTCCACGACGGCCTGAAGCTCCCCCGCGCCTATCGCCTGGCGGGCCTGCACACGGACCTCTTCGACGCCACCGACCTGGCCGTCTGCCGGATGTACCGGACGGCCGGCGCGGTCTGGAACGGGCTGGCCAAGAACGCCGGCGAGGCCCTGGCCGCGCCCGGCCTGATCGTGCCGATGTCGACGATCCTCCTCGGGGGCCAGGTGCTGCCTACGATCCTCCTGGTAGCCGGACTGGCGTCGATCCCGCGGGCCTGGCCGTGGTGGGCGATCGGCCTCTCGTCCCTGGCGGTGGCGGCGGCGTATTACCCGCGGATGGCCGCCGCGCGACGCTTCCGCCAGTCCCTCCTCGGCGCCTTGCTGCACCCCCTCGGCATCCTCGTGCTGCTGACGATTCAGTGGTATGCCTTCGCCAGGAACCTCGCGGGCCGGCCCGCCACCTGGAAGGGTCGGCCGTATGTGGCCGGTCAGGTTTTCGATTCGACGCGATTGGAGCAGCCAATACGATGAAGGAGCGCACACCACAATCGGTTCCCCTCGGCGAGAAACCGATCAATCTCACTCAGGTGCTCAAGCTGGCCAACTGCGTCCAGAGCGGCGGCGAGGCCAAGGCGGTCATCGCCGAGGGCCTCGTCCGCGTCAACGGCGAGGTCGAGCTGCGCAAGCGTCGTCAGATGAAGGCGGGCGACACGATCGCCCTCGAAGGCGGGCCGACTCTCGTGCTCGAACAAGGCACCGATCCCGAAGGATGAGGCGATCGACGCCCCTCTCGAATCCTCGATCTCGGCCGACGCCCGGGATCGCCGCCGGATCAATCGAGCTTCGCGTCTCCGGACCGGACGCATTCCAGGTCGGCCAGCGCGGCACAGCCGGGAGGGAGCTCGGCGTGCTCGACCAGCATGTCGGGGATGTCGTCCTTGATCGAGAACCGCGGCCCGCACCGGGTGCAGATCAGCACGTCGCCCTCGCGGCGCAGGGGGGCCTTGCCCATGGGGCAGGCCAGCAGCGCCAGCATTTCTTCATTGATCATCGGGTCATATCCTCCATGGTTTGCGCACGGCTCGACACGAAGGACGCTGATACTCACGCGGAGCGCCGGCGAGGATCCGACGCATTCGCCTCGCTGACGCTTCGGGTTGGTGTCGGGCGTGCGCGACTCGAGCGTGAATGGCTCTGACAGGGGCGGTCCTCGGAGCACAGGGATTCTACAAAGGATCAGCCAGGTGGTCTTCCGCAATTCGCCGATTTACGGAATAATAACGACTGGCGTATCGGACGAAGACTGTCCTCCCCCGGTTTCGTCCAAACTCGGTTCGAATGCAGCTCGCTCGCCTGGCGGATGTACCAGGATGGTCCAGACTTACGTCGTTCGATATGGTCGGATGCGGTTCCTCGGCGAGTACACCGGCCTGGTGGGTCAGCAGCACCCGCGGGGCCAGAGGGTTGTGGTCCGGAGCGATCGGGGTACCGAGATGGGGGACGTTCTCTGTCCGGTCTCGGATCGCACCAAACCGTTCATGCCGGACCGGCTCCATGGCGAGATCCTCCGCCTGGCCACGGCCGAGGACGGCGAGCAAGAAGAGCGGATCGCCCAGGATCGGGATTCGTATTTCGCCACCTGCCACGAGCTCGTCGCCAAGCGACGGCTCCAGATGGACCTCGTCGACCTCGAGATCATCCACGGTCGCGAGCGGGTCGTCTTCTATTACCTGGCCGAGAAGCGGGTCGATTTCCGCGAGCTGGTCAAGGATCTGGCGCGGTCCTTGCGGACCCGCATCGAGATGCGGCAGATCGGGGTCCGCGACGAGGCGAAGCTCCTGGCCGACTATGGCGACTGCGGCAAGCCGGTCTGCTGCAACACCCACCTGACGCAGATGCCCCCCGTCTCGATGAAGATGGCCAAGCTCCAGAAGACGACGCTCGACCCGGCCAAGATCTCCGGCCGGTGCGGGCGGCTGAAGTGCTGCTTGCGCTACGAGTACGACAGCTATCGCGAGCTGGAACGCATCCTGCCGACGGTCGGCTCGATCGTGACGACCGCCGGAGGCCGGGGCCGCGTGGTCGCCCAGGAGATCCTGGCTCAGAAGCTCGTCGTGGAATTCGAGGATCGGCGGCGGGTCATCGTCGGGCAAGACGATGTGCTCAGCGTCGAATCCGTCAAGGGCCAGGATGGCGGCGCCCGGCCCGCGCGGGATCAGACCCGCGGGCCGACGACCGGGCCGCGCCGTGAGGGCGTCGACGATGACGACGACCATGACGATGACCATGACGATGACGATCTGACCGACGGCGAAAGCTGGGCGAATTCCCTGCCTTGACCTGCCATCTCTTCCCCGATCCACCGGCCCCCAACCGGACCGGTCCGCGTTTCAGAGGATGACCTGTCCCATGAGCCTTCGCGACCAACTGCCCCGGATCATCGCGTGCGATCCCCGCTTCGGGATCGAGGCCTATGCGTTCGTGCTCGAGTCGCTGCATCACGCGCGACTCCACAAATTAAAGTCGATCGATCGGGACCGCGACGAGCCGGGGACCAAGGCGACGGAGAAGAGTCCCCGGTCGCGGAAGACCCGGCCCCGACGACCCAAGCCATCGGGCCACGTCACCGGCCGCGAGCTCTGCGAGTCCGTCCGGAAGCTGGCCTTGCGGCAGTACGGCTTGCTGGCCGCGACCGTCCTGGCCCATTGGGGCATCCGTTCCACGTCGGACATCGGGGACATCGTCTACAACATGATCGCCACCGGCGACCTGGAGAAGACCCCCAACGATTCCCGATCCGATTTCGACAACGTCTTCGACTTCGAGACCGCCCTGCGGCCCAAGCTGGTCCTGGCGCGCGACGACGTCGCCTGATCGGTGCCCCGGTGCGGGACAGCCGGGCCTTGCCGCCGGCCCGCAACCCCCTGTAGTTCAAGAGGAGGTCGTCGTGAAGCTGCTATCCCCACGCATGTGGTTCGCCGCCGCACTGGCCTTGTACCTGGGCTGGGTCGTGGTCCTGGCCGTCATGGCGTCGACATCCTCGACACGCCCCGCGACCCGGGCTGTGGCCCCGACCGCGTCGGCCCCATAGAGCGCCGAGCGATCGGTCTGGATACGGTCGGGGGACAGAGCCTCCTCCTACGACGGCGCCCCTGGCCGGCCTCCAGTCGGAGCCGGCTCCGTCCGGCGATCTTCTGCTTGCTCGCCACCCCATGAATGATCGATCCCGATGCCAATGATCAACCTCTCCCTCAAGCACGGCCGGAGCCTCGATGAGGCACGAAGCAGCCTCGAGAAGGCGGTCGCCGACGTGCATGGCCACCTCAAGTCGATGGTCCGTCGCACCGAATGGAGTCCGGACCGCAACCGCGTCCGGATCGACGGGACCGGCTTCTGGGTCGAGATGACGGTGGATGCGGAACACGTCCACGCCACGGGCGACATGCCGTTCCTGGGCGGGTGGCTCGGCGGCCCCATCGCCGGGGGGCTGAAGCAGATCGTCGAGAACACATTCCGCAAGAAGCTGGCCTGATCGTCGTAGTTCAGGGAGTCGCGGCCGGCGAACCGAGCATCCGGACGGATTGTCTTCCGGGATGACGATCCGAGTGCGAGCACCGTCATCGCAGCAAAATCTCGTGATCGTGGGAAAGACATCCAGGACGCTCGGACGCGTGAAGGAGTGAAGGCCCGGCCATGGCGACCAAACCGACTCGACTCCAGCAACAAGCCTGCGACCTCCTCGGTGAGGCGCTCTTCGCGATCACGGAGGCCTATCGCCTCGATGGCCACGGGAAACTGGACCCCGGGGACCTCGACGACCTGGCCCGTCGGCTCGGTCAGGTCTCTTCGGCGTTCCCGCTGGAACAGATCGTGGTCCGTGCGATCGAGCGTCGGGCGAAGGCGCTGAAGCTCTCCGCCAGCGCCGTCGACCTGATCACGCTGGCGGAGGAGGATACGAAACCGTTGCAGACGCTCCGGCTCGCGGATCAGGAGTTTGTGGAACTGGTCCAGAAGCTGGAGGAGGAGCTGGGCGGGATCTAGCCGGCGCCGGCATGCGGTCACATCGAGATGGTCCCGACCTCTCGTCCCCGGCCGCGAAATGGGTCGGACTGGTGCCGCCGCCGTTTCAACTCCTCGAGCGCGGCCAGCCGGGGACGGAGTTGCTCGAGGATCTCCTCGATCGACCAGACCTGATAGTCGTGCCCGTCGAAGCCGACGTCGAGCGCGGCCCAGGCGTCGAGGTCGCGAACGGGGCAGGCCGAGGGGTCCTTCTGATAGAGCGCGTGGACGTGCCCGTAGAGGTGGATGTTGGGCAACTCGACCGAGCCGTGGTGCTGCCCGTTCCAGGTCAGCATCGGGTAGTGGTTGAGCGTCAGCTTCACGCCCCCGAGCCGGATCTCCGCCTGGTCGTAGGTGGCCGTGAAGAGGTCGCGGATCCTCCGATCGTCGTGGTTGCCCCAGACGAGGAAGACCGTGCGGCACTGGATCTGGTCGCGGAACCATCGGGCATTATGGGCGTAGTCTCTGCCGCTGCCGAAGACCCAGTCGCCCAGGCACCAGAGGACGTCGTTGGGACCGACCCGGGCGTTGATGTTCGCGGCCAGCCCGCGATTCATGTTGTCGACCGACTCGTCGCTGATTCGCAGCGATCGGAGGTCGTTTCCCCCGGCCTCGAGGGCCAGGAAGGCCGCGCGATCGTCGGGCGTCATGAACGTCAGCCGTCGACAGTATTTCAGGATGTTCGCGTGGAACGCGTGGGGATCGCTGCAAAAGTAGGTCGCCATCTTCCGTCCTCTCCCGGCCCCATTGCCAGACGTCTCAATCCTTCTCTTTGGTTTCTTAGACATCGTAGCCGCTCGCAGGGTTCCCACGAAAGTAGGGTCAGGCGAACCTGACCTAGGGGGGACGCCGCACTGCTGTTATTTTTCTAACGGACCATCTTGCGGACGGCACGCGGGGCGAGTATGCTTCCGGGAACTGTTAGATCATTCACAGGAGGACCGGAGCATGGCCCGTCCCGCCTCGGAAACGCTGACCGGCCGGGAGGCGCAGGTGATGGATGCGCTCTGGCGGCTGGGGGAGGCGACGGCGGAGCAGGTGCGCGAGGCACTGCCGCAATCGCTGCACGACTCGACCGTCCGGACGCTGCTGCGCGTCCTGGAGTCCAAGGGCTACCTGTGCCACGAGGCGCGGGGCAAATCGTTCGTCTACCGGGCGGTGATCGGCCGACAGAAGGCGCAGCGACACGCCTTGCGCGACCTTCTCGGTCGGCTCTTCGGCGGGTCGGCCGAGGACCTGGTGCTCCGCCTGATCGAGGACGAGACGATCACCCTGGAACAGCTCGATGAGCTGCGCCGATCGGCTCCCGAGCCCCCGAAGCGGGCGGGCAAGCGGCGCGGTTGTAGGGATGAGGACCAAGGCCCGGGAGGTTCACCGTGATCGGCTTCCTGAATTCGGCGTCTCCGGCGACACTCGCCATTGCCATCGATGCGGCGGCCAAGGCGACGGTGTTGATCGTCGTGGCCTCGATCGCCCATGCGATGCTGGGGCAACGTCGGGTGCTGGCCCGCTCGGCGGTCGGAAACGCGTGCCTGGCCGGACTGCTCGTGCTCCCCGTCGCGAGCTGGGCTTTGCCCCGGATGCGAGTCGCGGTCTTGCCGACGCGAGAGTTCTCCGCGGTCCGGGCCCCGAGCCCCGCCCGGAGCGTCCCCGTTCTCGAAGAGGCCGGCGAAGCCGAAGATCTGCCCTTCGTCGCGAACCCGGCCATCCGGCTGCCGATCGGCGCGGTCGAACCACCCGCAATCGCGCGGCCGGCACCTGATGCTTTCCACCGGGCAACCATCCCACAGCCACGGCCGGCCGAGCGGCTGACCGCTGCCGGATTCGTGCTCGGCGTCTACCTGGCGGGCGTGGGACTGCTGCTGTCGAAGCTGGTCGCTTCCCTGGCGGCGGTCGCCCGGCTGCGACGCCGGTGCGAGCCGGTTGCAGGCTCCGCGTGGTCGGCGGCGCGGGAGCGTTGGAGTGCCTGGATCGGGATCAACCGGCGGGTGGATATCCTGACGTCGGATCGCATCTCGGTCCCGATCGTCGTCGGATGGCTCCGACCGGCGATCGTCCTGCCCCGGTCGCTGGCCGAGCCGGTGTCGCCCGACATCGTGGACGCGGTCCTCCTGCATGAGCTGAGCCACATCCGGCGGGGGGATTTCGGCTGGAACCTGGCATTCAAGCTCGTGCAACTCCTCTACTGGCCGCATCCGCTCATCGGACCGCTCGGTCGGATGACCCGCGCGGCCCGCGAACAGGCGTGCGACGACCTGTGCGTCTTCGCCATGGGCGGCGCGTCGGCATACCGGGCCTCGTTGATCGCGGTCGCCTCGGGCCTGGTCCGCCGGCCCGACCCGGCCCTCGGGCCGGCGATGGCGCACGCCACGAACCTCGGCCGGCGGCTCGAGTGGATCGACCGCACTCGAGGCGCCTCGCGATGCCTGCCGCGATGGCCCGCTCGGCTCGGCGTCGCCGCGATGGTGGTGATCCTCGCGGCTCTGCTCGGCTCGATCGAGCTGGCGCGGGCGACGACGAAGCCGGAGGGAGCCTCGCAGCAACCCCAGGCCGGCGCCGTCGAGAAGGCGAAACCCGAGGGGCCGGCGAAGGTCGACGCGAATGCGCCACCGACGGCCATCGAGGTCACGGTCGTGGCCAGGGATACCGGCAAGCCGCTGGAGGGGGCGACGGTCCGCACGAGGATCGACTTCGTCCCTTTTGAATGGGTGACCGACCGCGAGGGGCGACTCCAGATCGACCTCTCCAGGCGTCTCTTTCGGGCCGGCCTTCTGCTCGATGTCTGGGCGGAAGGTTACGTCCAGCAACGGCACCGATTCACCGAGAACGATGACCGCAATTCGAAGATTCCCCCAAAGGTCACGATCGAGTTGCTGCCCGGCGAGCAGACGCTCGGCGGCAAGTTGGTCGACGAGGCGGGTCGGCCGATCGTCGGAGCGAAGGTCAAGATCTGGGGCTATCTGGGCTCGAAGAAAGAAAGCCATGAGTTGGCAGTCAAGGTGGATGCCCGGACGGACCAGCAAGGCCGATGGCGCTGTCGATGCTTCCGCGACATGACGTTCGCCTTCCTCTATCTCTACCACCCGGATTACGTGTCCAATGATGCCTCCCATCCCCGGAAGTATGGCCGGCCAATCCCGGCGGACCCAGCCCAGCCGGACGAGCGTCCCCTGCAAGCCCTGCGCGATTTCACCGACGTGCAAGTCATGACCCGGGGGGTTGCGATCGCCGGCAAGGTCTCCGACGACCAGGGCAAGCCGGTCTCGGGTGCCGAGGTCGGCTGGATTGAAGCGAGCGACATGGACGTCTCCCACGACGACATGCCCACGACGACCACTGGCGCCGATGGACAGTTCCGGTTCCCCCATGTCAGCCCCGGTCGGCTGGTCATCCAGGTCAAGGCGCGAGGGCACGCGCCGCAGTTGAAACCGGTCGAGGCCAAGGAGGGCATGGAGCCCATCGTGGTGAAGTTGGAAACGCCGCGAACCATGATCGGCCGCGTCGTGGACTCGAGGAACCGGCCGATCGCCGACGCGATTATCATCATTGACTACTGGCGTGGGTATCGGGGTCTCGCCGTGTTCCTCAAGACCGGGTCCGACGGGAGGTTCCGCTGGGAGGACGCCCCGGCCGGCCCGGTCGCGTTCGGCGCCAATCGGGCCGGCTATGATAGCGTATCCCTGCAACAAAACTCACCCGATGACGGCGAGTCCGTCGTGACCCTCAGGCGATCGTTGTCGATCTCGGGCCGGATTCGCGACGCCGCGACCGACAAGCCGATCGAGCAGGCGGAGGTCGAGGTGGGCATCGTGGACCGGGAGAACGGCAAGGTCTCCTTTAGCCCGAGGCCGCGCGTCTTCGCGATCCAGGGCCGCCTGCAAGCCTCGCTCGACGCCGAGAACGCCGACGCTTTCCGGCTCCGCATCAAGGCGAGGGGCTATCTGCCGGTCGAGTCGCGTATTTTTCGCAGCGACGAGGGGCAGGCGGAATACGACGTCACGCTGACGAGGACGGACGAGCCCCAGCGTGTCCCCGTCTCGGGCGTGGTCCTGCGGCCCGACGGCCGTCCGCTGGAAGGGGCGCAGGTCGCCGTGACGTACCCGATGATGGGAGGCCGATTCCAGTTGCCTTCCGTGCACGTCAAGGACGGCACGATCCAGCCGAGCGGAAATCCGCCGATCGTGAAGACGGATCGTCAGGGCCGTTTCCGAACCGCCCGCGAGCCCGATCCGGATGGGAATTCCTGGGCCGTCGTCGTCATTCACCCCGAGTATTACGCGGAGGCCGCTCGACCGGTGTTCGAGGGAAACGCGACGATCACGGCGCGGCCGTGGGGACGCGTCGAGGGATTCGCTCGAATCGGGGATAAGCCGGCGGCCGGCGCGACGATCCAGCATTTTGCCGATCGGCTGGGCACTGACGACGTACCGTATGTCTGGGACTCGGGACGGACGAAGGCCGACGATCGGGGCCACTTCCTCTTCGAACGCGTCGTGCCCGGAGACGTGCGGGTGGCCTTCGCGTTCGGAGAGGCCCCGTTGGGAATGCGGGCGTGGTCCAACGGCACGCTGACCGAGGTCAAACCTGGTGAGACGGCACAAGTCAAGCTGGGTGGCCGCGGACGGCCCGTCGTTGCGACGATCGCCCTTCCTTCCGGGTTCGACCCTAAAGACGATTACACGGCCCATTCCGAGTTCGAGATCCAGAGTGACCGGCCGCCGACTCCTTACCCCAAGGAGGTGGAGGCGCAAGGCGGCGGGTCAATGGTCACCTGGGGCAAAGCCTGGTTCGTTTCCCCGGTGGGACACGAATACCGGCGGAACTGGTTCCGGCTCGGACAGGCCAAGCTCAAACCGGATGGGACCCTCCGTGCCGAGGATGTCCCGCCCGGGGAGTATCGCTTGAGCCTCACCTACAGCGCCGACCCGATCTACGGACCCGGACGGTTCTCCGAGCGGATCGCTCACGCGACGAGGCAGTTCGTGATCCCGGAGGGACGGGATGGCGAGCCGTTCGACCTGGGCGTCCTGCGGCCGAGGCCGAGGCGGGTGCTCAAGGTCGGCGATCCGGCGCCGGCGTTCGACGTCGAAGCGCTCGACGGACGTCGGCTCAAGCTCCAGGACTTCCGCGGTAAATACCTGTTGCTCGGCTTCTGGGCGACCTGGTGCGGCCCGTGCCTCGCCGAGTTGCCCGAACTGAAGGCGGTCCACGATCGCTTCGGCGTCGATGAGCGGTTCGCCATGCTCAGCCTGAGCCTCGACGCCGACAAGGAAACCCCGCGCACGTTCGCGGCGGAGAAGGGCCTTCGCTGGATACAAGGTTTCCTGGGAAACTGGATCGAGGGGGGCGCCCAGGAGGCCTATCATGTCGAGGCGATCCCTGCGCTTTTCCTGATCGGTCCGGATGGCAAGCTGAAGGCCCAGGGCCTGCGGGGAGAGGCCCTCGAGGCGGCCATCGCCGCCGCCTTGAACGAGCGGTGACATCAGGACAATAGGACGCCGAGAAGGAGGCCGGTCGGGCTGAAATCGAAAGCCCGCCCCCCGTGAGCATGTAACTTGCCGCCATCATGAATAACGGTTTACCACGGGTAGGAGCCGATCGTCATACCGCCGCCGTAGAGACCGGTCCCGATCGAGACCGAGGTGCCGTAATAGCCCGGGTAGCCGAAGCCGCCGAGGCCCATGCCATAGCGCGGATATCCCATGCCGTAGTAGCCCGGATAGCCGAGGCCATAGCCATAGCCGGCATTGCCCAGGCCGTAACCGCCATATCCATAACCGCCGTAGCCATAGCCGAAGGGGCGGTAGGCCCGATAACCGTAACCCAAGCCCGGCCCGTAGACCGTTGTCCGGCCGTAGCCATAGCCGCCGAATCCGCGGCCGCGACGGAATATACCCCCGGCTTCGGCAGACGGGGCGAGCAAGGTCAAGCCGCCCGCCAGGAGCGCGACGACGAGGAGGGCGCGTAGTGAGCGTTTCATGGGTGTTTCTCTTCGAGTGTCATTGTCCGGCTTCGAGGGCGTCGGCCGAGACAATGGAGATCGGCCGACCCGATCATAAGATTCCCTGCAATCTCCGGGCCAAGAGTGATACGAACCCGGCCGCAATCCCGCCGTGCGGCCTCGTCGAGGGTGAGGATCGATTGGCGCGTATTCGGTGAGCCCTCATCCTGTGGGTCGCCTCTGTGAGGCCGGGGCGTCCCATCGCAGGGGGGGTGCAGACCCCGCCTACAGCCAAGAGTCGCAAACCCGGTGGGCCTGGCGAGAGCCTACGGGGATAAGTTCTTCGTCGGCTGCAATGCGATCTCCGATCCGGAGCGCTTTGCCGAATACGGTGCTCGCAGTGAAGCCCACAAGAGGGCGAGCGCGGTTTCCGAAGACGGGCACTCAATTCTCGGGCAAGCGAGAAAACAGCTCGGCGAGGTGGGATTCGTAGTGTTTCCAACGCGCCAACGACCGGCGATAGAGCGGCTTCCGGACTTGCGTGACGCTGGCCGTGCGCACGGGCCGGGCCGTCTGGTGGAACTGCAAGCAGGCCGGCTCCCAGTCCAGGCCGCATGCCGCGATCAGTCGGCGCGCCTCGGCCTCGAAGTCGTCCACCAGTCGTTCGTAGAAGACCGTGTGGACGGGCGAGGGGAGCACGCCTTGCCAGAGCGCCGCCAGGCGATGGTGATCGCGGATGCGCGCGGCCAGATGATCGGGGTCATTGGCCCAGCGGATGCTGCGGAAATTGGTCATCCAGCACGACAGCGCGATGTCCCTCGGGTCGCGCCGGACGTGGATCAGCGTCGCACGGGGGAACAACACCGCGATCAGCCCGAGATAGAGGTAATTGTCGGTCATCTTGTCGACGACGCGATCGGGGGCGAAGCCGGGTCGGACCCGGTCGAGGGTCGACTGCAAGCCTGCCAGGTGTCGGCGGGACAGCTCCCGTACTCCCGGCGCATCGAGGGCGTCCAGGCAAGGCAACATCCCATCGTTTCGCCCGACGACCTCCGGGATCGCGTCGAAGGTCTGCCGGACCAGTCGCAGCTCGCCGGCGCCATGGACCCGGGAATGGCTGGAGAGTACCTGCTCGACCAGCGTGGTCCCGGAGCGCGGCATGCCGAAGACGAACACAGGCCGGCGGGTGTCGTCGCCGACGTCGGCCAGGCCGGCGAATCGCTCCGGCGTGAAGGCTTCGATCAATCGATCGACGAAGCGGGTGTGCTCGGCCTCATCGTAGTGGCGTCCTTGCTTGCGGCGCTGGTCCATCGCCAGGGCGTTCGCCCGCTCCAGGCAGAGGACGGCCTCGGCATGCTCGCCCCGGGCGTCGCAGGCGTGTGCCAGGCCGAAGAGGAGGTTGCTGCGAGGGGCGTCATCGAGACGGGGATCCTCGAGCCGGGCGCGGATGGCCTCGCGATCGGCGTCCGGGAGCTTGCCGCGCAGCAAGGTCGCGAGGCTGGCCATCGGGGCCGGAGCCTCGGGGTCGAGCTCCCGGGCTCGTCGATAGCAGGATTCGGCCTCGGCCATCTCGCCGAGCTCCTCGTGTAGGCCGCCTTGCCTCACGTGGGCATTGATCCCGTCGGGCTGCAACTCCAGGGCCTTCCGGTAGCAGTTGGCGGCTTCGGAGAGCCGGCCTTCATCCTGGAGGGCCCAGCCCAGGTCGACGTACCCATGCGGGCGAGTCGGCGCCAGCGCGACGATGCGTTCGCAACACGGGATGGCCGCCGCGTAGTCATCGTCGGCGGCGTGGGCATTTGCCAGATACTGCCAGATCGCGGGGTCGTCGGATGCCAGCTCGACGGCCCGTCGAAAGCAAGCGAAGGCCCGGGGGAACTGGTTCTCGCGCTGCAAGGCCAGGCCGAGATTCGCGTGGATTCGCGCGTCGCCGAGGTCGGGAGAGAGCCGCAGCGCCTCCGCATAAGCGGCATGGGCCTCGGGCCATCGCTCGAGGGCGATGAAGGCGTTCCCCAGGTTATTGTGGGCCGCCGCCAGGTCGGGTTGGAGGCGGACGGCCTCCTCGCAGTGCGGCAGGGCTTCGGCCGGCTCGCCGGCGTCGACCAGGGCCTGGCCGAGGTTGGCGCGGGCGATGGCCAGGGCCGAATCGAGGTCGACCGCCGCTCGGAAGGCTTCGAGGGCTTGCTCGCTCCGGCCGAGTTCCCGAAGTGCAAGCCCTAGATTGTTCCGGGCCAGGGCGAAGCCGGGCCGCATCCGCAAGGCGGCCCCGAAGGACTCGACGGCCTCCTCACGACGGCCGAGGGCCTGCAAGGCGAGGCCGAGATTATTCGCGGCCTCGGGGTAATCGGCCTGCAAGCCGAGCGCCGTGCGGCAGCAATCGACCGCCTCCTCGTGCCGGCCGAGGTTGCGGTAGACCTCGCCCAGGTTGGCGTGGAACGCGGCGGCACCGGGCCGCAACGCCAACGCCCGGACGATCAGCTCCGCGGCGCGTCCACCATGGCCGCACTGATGGTGCATCACCCCGAACAGGTGCAACGCGTCGGCGTCGTCCGGATCGCGAGTCAGCAGGGTATGGTAACACCGGGCGGCGTCGGCATGCCGGCCGGCCTGATGAAACGCCAGGGCGACGGACAGGTTCGGATTCATGGGCTCCTCGTGAATCGGAAGGCCCTCGACCACTCTCGGTGATTTGTTGGTCGATCGGACCGCGGACCTTCAGCCGGCGCCGAGCGGGGTCGGGAGACCACTGCTGTGAAGATTTTCCCTGCCGCGGCAATCCCGGGGCGGCGCTGGCACAGCCGGCTGGATGCCAGCCACCCGGTATCCCCGCCGCGGGACTTGGGGTGGCTGGGGTCGAGCCCGAAGTGCGATGCCCCCAGGGGATTCCGCCGTGAGATCGCCCCAAGCCCCGATTCGCCAGGCGTTTGCAGCCGGAGACCCGTACCCGGCGCCAGCCAAGAACCGTCAACCTTCTCGGATATGGGATACCATAAAACATCTTTCGAGGTTGTGTCGGAAGGATCCAGCCGTGAGATGGGTCCGGATTCGGGATCTCTCGCCGCGATCAGTCCTTCGCATGGCGGCCCGGGACGTGCAGCAATCCCCTTTCTATCAGATGGTCAACGGCCGTCCTATGCATGGTCAGACGGCCGCGGGCCACGGCCTCCTCGGCACGAGTCCGGGCCTCGCGGATCGAGTCGATCAATCCCAGGGTCGGTAGCTTGCTCGCACGGCCCGCCAGGTTGTTCATCGAGATCGTCGCGACGTAGTCGCTACCCGCAACCGTGTCGCTCGCCGACCCAGCGTGCGCCGACCCGTCGAGCATCGCGCCCGAGACCCCCTTCACGCCGCCCGGCGAACTCCCGTCGACCGTGAGCCGCCATTGCCAGTGGATGTTCCAACGTCCGGCGAGTTGCAGCGTCACCGTGCCTGTCGCCGCGTCGTAGACCGCCGAGTCGATACCGACCGCGTAGCTGTGCATGCCCCGGCGTCTCGTCGGCCCGACCAGGGAATAATTCGCCAGGTCCTCGGCCGATGCCGGATCCAGCGCCGTGCTGAAGGTCAACACCAGGTAGGTCGACTGGTGGTGGAAGCCGTACCGTACCACGCGGGTCACCGTCGGGTTCGCCGTCGAGATCACCAGCGAAGTCTGGCTGCTCGAGGTCGTCCCCTCGCCGGTGAAGACGGCGGTGAAGCTGTGCATGCCCGCGGCCATCGACGTGGCGTTCAGGGTCGCCACGCCATCCACGACCGGCTCGGTCCCCAGCAACGTGGTTCCGTCGTAGAAGGCGACCGTGCCGACAACCGGCGGATTCCCCGGCGAGGTCACGACGACGTTCGCGGTGAGCGTCGTCCCCGCGGCCGTCGTCGCGGCGGTGAGCGTGGTGCTCGAGGTGGCCGGTGCGACCGAGACCGAGACCGGGGTCTCGGATGTGGCCGAGGCATAGTTGGCGTCGCCCGAATAGACGGCCGTGATGATGTGGCCGCCGATGCTCAGATCCGAAGTCGCCAGGCTGGCCTGGCCCGAGACGGCGCCCGGTGGCACCGCAGGGGACGAGTTCCCGCTCGGAAGCGCGGACGTGCCATTGGCAACCAGGGGCGCGGTCCCCAGGAACGTGCTGCCGTCATAGAATGAGACCGTCCCGGTCATGGGTGCCGAGCCGTTGGCCGTCGCGCTGAAATTCGCGGTCAAGGTCACGTCCTGGCCGTAGAACGTTTGCGGCGACGAGGCGACGACGGTGCCTCCCGTCGAGACCGACTGGACTGTCCCGCTGACGACGACATCCTGCTCGGTGGCCCCGGCGCTGGTATTGGTGATGTCACCGCTGATACTCCCCACGGCCGCCGATGCGCTGATCCGCGCCTCGATAGTGGTGTCGCCGACGAAGTCGCCGTCCGGCGCGATATCCAGCGATGGGCTCCAGTCGGTGCCACCGTCGTCGGAGAGTTCGACTCCGACAGGCGCGGTGATGATCAGGTCGTTCGTCAGATAATTCCCGCTGACGGTATAGGACTGGGGCGAACCGGCGGTCCCGGCTTCGGTCGACCCCAGGGCCAGCGGGCCGCCGCTGATCGCCACGACGGGCGGGAGGTAGGTAAACTGGTCGGCGTCCGAGGTCGCCGAGGTGCCGCCCACGGTGATCACCTTGACATCCACCGTCCCCGCCTCTCCGGCCGGGCTGAGCAGGACGATCTGGTCGGCCGTGTCGCTGGTGAAGCTGGTGACCTCCGTCGTCCCGAAGTCCACCGCCGTCGCGTTCTCCAGGTTGGTGCCGGTGATCGTCACCGCCGTACCGCCGGTCGCCGGGCCTTCGGTCGGACTCAGGCCCGACACGGTGGGCACGGCGGCGATGTAGGCGATGGAGCCGAGGTCGGGCGGGTTGTTGAGGTCGGCGCCGGTTTGATCGGTCGTGATGAGCGTCTCCGTACCGGGGAAGTCGGCCGCGATCCCGACGCCGATCGCCGGGCTGCCGTAGTGCAAGGCCATCGTCTGCGTCGGCCCGCCGTTGGAGGCGAGGGCCCCCAGCATCGGGTTTCCGGTGGCCACGATGCAATCGCCCGGCAGGCCGCTGCCGTCGGTGGGGTTGTTGGTCACCAGGTCGTTCGTGCTCTGGGTGAAGTCCGGCATCGTGCCGCCGTGGATGGCCGCGGCACCGAAGTCGCTGACGCTCGAGACGCCCGACTGCCCCAAAATGTCGTCGACGAGCGAGACCGGGAAGGCCGATCCGTTGCCGTCGCCGAGCACGTAGACCTCGCTGGCCGTGCCCGCGGTGCTGTCTCCATTGGTGACGGTGTCGCCGGAGAAGGTATCGAAGGTGGCGCTCAGGCTGCCGTTGCGGACGAACACGGCGCCGCCGTAGCCGTATCCGATGCCGGCCGCGTTCGGACCGCCACCCGCCAGGCCGCCGATCGCGGAGTTTCCGGTGAAAGTATCGTCGACCAGGGTGATGGAGCCGCCATTGCTGAAGATGCCGCCGCCCAGCCCGGTCCCGCCGCCACCGCCGCCGCCGAAGCTAGCGCCGCCCGAGCCATCGTAGCTGCCGCCTCGGCCACCCATACCGCCGCCGAAACCGCCGGCACCGCCATTCGCCGCAGATTCTTCCGTGGCGCCGGTCCCGCCGCCGCCGCCGCCGCCACCGAAGCCGCCGGCGCCGCCGGGATATCCGCTGCCATAGTAGTCTGACCCGCCACCGCCACCGCCGCCGAAGCCGCCATTGCCGCCCGAGACGTCTTCGCTACCCGCGATGCCTCCGCTGTTGGTCCCACCGGCGCCGCCATGCCCGGCGGGGTCCACTCCACCGTCGCCGGTTCCTCCCGCCCCACCCTCGGCGGTATTGTTGGTGAAGGTGACCCCCTCCGCCGTGAACGTCCCGCTGTCGTCGTAGATCGCCCCACCCAGACCGGCACCGCCGCCGCCACCGCCGACGCCCTTAGCCAGACTCTCGCCGCCGGTTCCCCCCTGCGCCAGCCCGCCCGAGAGCGTCAGGTCCTCCAGCGTCAGACCGGCTGTACTCGTCACGGCGAAGACCCGTCGCGCACCATCACCGCTGAGCACCAGACCCGGCGCCGCCGAGCCATCGATCGTGATCGTCACGCCCGCGTCGTCGATCACGAACGCGGTCGGTCCGAACCCATCATCGCCGGACGCATCGTCGCTCGTCAGGGCGATCGTCGTGCCGGCCAGCGTCGGGTCGAAGGTGATCGTCGCGTCGTGGTTGCCCAGCAGCGCCTCGGTGATGGCATAGGGCAGCGTGACGTCTTCGGAGCTGCCCGCCGTGTCGGACCCGTCGGTCACGACGAAGCTCGTCGGCACGGAGTAGTAAGTGAACTGGTCAGGCGAGCCCGTCGCCGACGTCCCGTCCGTCGTGGTGACCCTGATGTCGACCGTGCCGGCCAGCTCCGCCGGGCTGACGGCCGTGATCTCCGTGGCGGAGACGACCGTGAAGCTCGTCGCCCCCGTCGTGCCGAAGTCGACCGCCGTTGCGCCGGTGAAGCCCGTGCCCGTGATCGTCACCGTCGTACCGCCGACCGGCGGTCCGGCCGTGGGGCTGATCCCGGTCACCGCCGGTGCGGCCGCATAGGTGAACTGATCGGCATCCGAGGTGGCCGAGGTGCCACCCGTGGTAACCACCGTCACATCAACGGCGCCGGTGCCCGAGGGGCTTTCCGCGGTGATCGAGGTGGCACTATTGATGGTGAAACTTGCAGCCGGTGTTGTGCCGAAGTCGACCGCAGTGGCCCCGGTGAAGTCGGTGCCGGTGATCGTCACCTCCGTCCCGCCGGCCGTTGGGCCGTCCGTCGGGCTCAGGCCCGTGACGGTGGGCGCGGCCACGTAAGTGAACTGATCGGTGGCGAGGTGGCCGAGGTGCCGCCCACGGTGACCACCGTCACATCAACGACGCCAGTTCCGGCGGGGCTGTCGGCGGTGATGGTGGTATCGTTGACCACGGTGAAGCTGGACGCGGGTGTGGTGCCAAAATCGACGGCGGTGGCGCCGGTGAAGAAAGTGCCGGTGATCGTCACCTCCGTCCCGCCGGCCGTCGGTCCGTCCGTCGGGCTCAGGCCCGTGACGGTCGGAGCGGCCACGTAGGTGAACTGATCGGCGGGCGAGGTGGCCGAGGTGCCGCCCACGGTGACCACCGTCACATCAACGACGCCGGTGCCCGAGGGGCTTTCCGCGGTGATCGAGGTGGCACTGTTGATGGTGAAACTCGTGGCCGGGGTCGTGCCGAAGTCGACCGCGGTGGCCCCGGTGAAGCCCGTGCCGGTGATCGTCACCGCCGAACCGCCGGTCGTTGGACCAACTGTCGGGCTCAGGCCCGTGACGGTGGGCGCGGCCACGTAGCTGAACTGATCGGCCTCCGAGGTGGCCGAGGTGCCACCCGTGGCAACCACCGTCACGTCCACCACGCCAGTGCCCGCGGGGCTTTCGGCGGTGATCGAGGTGGCGCTGTTGACGGTGAAACTTGCAGCCGGTGTCGTGCCGAAGTCGACGGCGGTGGCCCCGGTGAAGTCGGTACCGGTGACCGTCACCGCGGTACCGCCCGCCTCCGGCCCCTGCGCGGGGTTGATGCTGCCGACCGTCGGTCCCGCCGGGGTGTACTCGAAGGCGCCAAGGTCCGGCGTGCTGGCGCGTGCGGTGCCCCGCTGGTCGACCGTGATGCCGGTGCCGGTCGCTCCGGCCATAAGGGCCGCGGTGCTCGATGCCGTCAGGGCGATCGTCTGCGTGGGCCCGCCGTTGTCCGCCAGTCCGGCCCCGGCGAAATACGGGTCGGTACCGGCGACGAGCGATCCGGCCGGCAAGCCGTTGACTCCCTCCCCGTTCAGCGTGACCAGGTCGTGGGTGCTGGCGGAGAGATCGGCCGCCGTGCCGCCGTCGTCGCTGGTCGCGTAGAAGTCGGACACGGTCGTCGTGGCGTTCTGGCCGAGGATGCTGTTTTCCAGGGTGGCCGTCGCCTGGTTGCTATCGCCATCGCTAAGGACGAGGACATCGGTGCCGCCCTGGGCGGCCGTGTTGGTGCTGAAGGTGACGAAGGTGGCATTGAGCGTGCCATTGCGGACGAAAACGGCACCGCCTTCGCCAACGCCGGCAGATCCATCCCATGCCCCCGTGCCGCCGGCGCCGCCGGTCGCGGTGTTCTGCGTGAAGGTGTCGTTGGTGAGGGTCAAGGAGCCGCCATTGCTGAAGATGGCTCCGCCCAGGCCGGCGCCGCCCCCGCCCCCACCACCGTTGCCATCATACACGCCATCGCCACCACTACCGCCGCCGAAGCCGCCGGCGCCCCCAAGGCTGGTCCCTTTGCCACCGCCGCCGCCCCCACCGCCGCCGCCGAAGCCGCCAAGACCACCGTGGCTAAAGTTGCCGCCGCCCCCAGCTCCGCCGCCGAATCCGCCCGTACCGCCCGGACGGCCGATCGCGGTCCCGTTGGCGCCAGATCCCCCGCCACCCCCGCCGCCGCCGAGACCACCGGCGTTTCCTGGAGTCACTCGAAGGCCGCCGGCCCCTCCATTGACTCCGCCACCTGCACCGCCCACATCGTCGCCTGGCGGCGATCCTGGGGCACTCAAACCGCCACCTCCCGCACCCGCCTGGTACCCGCCCGACGTGGTCGCGCCCCCCGCCCCGCCCGTGGCTTGATTGTTGACGAACGTACAGCCGCTGGCCGTGAAGGTACCGCCGGCATCGACCAGCACGCCGCCGCCCAGGCCGGCCCCGCCGCCCCCCGCCCCACCGATGTTATCGCCGCCCCCGGCCCCGCCCGTGGCCTGGCCGCCCGAGAGAGTCAGGTCCTCCAGCGTCAGCGTGGCCGTGCTCGTCACCGCGAACAGCCGGACCGCCCCGCCCCCGTCGATCGTCAAGCCCGGCGCGCCCGAGCCGTCGATCGTGATGTTGACGCCATCACCGGACACGACATACGCCGTCGGGCCGTACGTTGTCGTCTCGCTCACGTCGCCGGCGCCGAGCGCGATCGTGGAGTTATCCGCGAGATCGAAGCCGATCTGTGCATCCGTGTCGTCGGCGGTGATCGCGGCGGCGATCTCATACGCCAGAGTACCCTCCGTCGAAGCCGAGTAAGCGGTGCTCGTCACCGTGTAGGAGCTGAGCACCGTCCGCGACTCTAGCGATTCGAGATGGACCTGAAAGTCCCTCATGAGCTTCGAACGAGCCCCGGGGCGGCGACCCTTCCGGGAGAACAACGGCCTCGGCAACGACCAGCGACTATTGAACGACATGGCAGGTATTCCAGGAGTTGTACCGGAGCAGGATCTCTGGCGACGGCCCATCGATCCGGAAATCCCGACGACCCCATCGCCGGGTAGAAGTGTTCACGTGTATCAAAAGTTCGTGGCAGGTTAGACCGACTCGTATCCGCTCGGATCCTTTCGCGGTATTCGGACCTTGGCCGCGAGGCAAGAGGTCCTGGCGATCGCATTCGGTATCGAGCCGCGGCGCGCTCCCTCGTCACATCGGTGTCGTCTCGGGTCCGCTTCCTTTGACCATAGAACAGGTTTTTCGATCGGCAATTCTTCGGCGGATCGATCTCATCGCGCGCCGTGGCGCCTTAGAATGAGGGAGGTGCCCGAGCGGAACTCCGATCGACTCAATGCCCTTGCACGATCCAGAGAGGGGGAGCCTCCGGGCGAGCCACGACGCCATCCGGATCGGACGGAGCCTCGCCCTCCCGGAATCACGCAAGGCCACTGAGTCATAGGCCGGGAATAATATCCCGATTCGTGCCTTGCTGCACGCAGGGTCTGTGACCCCGCGGCCTCACAGAGGCCGCCTACAGAAGAGGGACCGTTCATGACACGCCGGAATCGAAGTGGTACTACGGGAGGTTATTCCCGGCCTGATCCTTAGCGATCGGCTTGGGCCACTCGCCTTGTCCGCTGGAGCTGTCGCCATCGTCGATGGCGGACCCAGTAGAAGAGGATGGGGAGGAACAGGTCGATGACTTCGTCGGCGACGAGGATGCCGCCGAGCACGGGCGCGGCCATCGGGCGGATGATCTCGGAGGCGACCCCGCTGGACCAGAGCATCGGGGCCAGGCCGATCACGACCGTGCCCTCGGTCAGGAGCTTGGGCCGGAGCCGGTGCACGGCGCCGTCCATCACGGCTTGTCGCAATTCGACGAGGCTGAGTTGCTCCAGCCCGCCGGCCCGCGCGACGGCCTCGCGCAAGTAGACGAGCATGATGATCCCGGTCGATGTCGCCATACCGAAGCAGGCGATGTAGCCGACCCAGACCGTCACCGAGAGCTTCAGGCCCAGCAGCCACTGGAAGAAGAGGCCGCCGGCGACCGCGCCGGGCACGGCCATCATCATCAAGGCGGCGTCGGCCAGGTCGTGATAGGTCCAGTAGAGGATCGTGAAGATCAGGAGGACGACGGCCGGCACGACCATCGCCAGAGTCCGCCGCGCGCGCAGCTCGTACTCGAACTGGCCGGTCCACTCGAGGAACACGCCGTCGGGCAGCCGGGCGTCGCGCGCGACGGCCGCCCGCGCCTCCTCGACGAGTTCGGACGCGTCGCGTCCCCGGGCGTTCAGCCGCACGTAATTGCGCAAGAGCCCGTTTTCCCCCTTGATCGTCGCGGGGCCCTCGACGACCTGGATCTCGGCGACCTCGGAAAGGGGAACCTGGTGGGGAATTCGGGAGGTCGCGCCCACGCCCGTCCCTCGCGATACACCGTAGGCCGTGACGAGGAGGTTGCGCACCGAGTCCTCGTCCTCGCGACGGGCTCGGGCGTATCGGACGACGACGGGATGCCGCTCGCGGCCCTCGACGGTTGCCGAGACGACCTTGCCCGCCAGCGCGGTCTCGATGACCTCGTTGACCTCGCCGGCGCGCACGCCCAGCCGCGCGGCCCGGTCGCGGTCGAGGCGGACCTCGATGTAAGGCTTGCCCCGGATCGGGTCCGCCACGACGTCCACGGCGCCGGGGATTCCTTTCACGACCCGGGCGACCTCCTCGGAACCGCGGACGATGTCGTCCAGGTTGCGCCCGAGCACCCGGACCCCGATCGGCGTGTTGATGCCGGTGGACAACATATCAACACGGTTCTGGATCGGCATCGTCCAGACGTTGGTCCAGCCGGGCATCTTGACGGCGGCGTCCATCTCGCCGTCGAACCGGGTCAGCTCGTCGCGATCCGCCTGCCAGAGCAGCAGCCGGCGGCCGAAGCCGCGGGAGAGCTCGTCCTGGATCGCGTCGAGGACCGGCTGGGGTTCCAGGATCGGTGCCGAGGCCGAGCCCGTATTGTGGTGGTGATGCCCGGAGATGACGGGCCGCCTGCGCTCCATCGTCTCTATCGCAGACTCGACGGACTCGGCGCGGAGCCGGGCGGCAATGGCACGATGTTCGGCGACCGAGGGGTCGACGATCGTCGCGCGCTCCAGGAGTTGATCCATCACCAGTCGCGTGAACGTCGGCGCGGCGCGCGTCATCAGCTCGGCGTCGAGCTGCTCGACGTGACGGCGCCATCGGGGGACCAGCTGCGCCTCGGCCGGGTCCGAGGGATCGGTCGAGCTCGGCGTGAGCCCGGCCGACTCGCGGACCACCTCTCGGTTGCGGTGGTAGGCGTACTCGCGGCTCGCGGCGTCGAACCGCGACAACGCCGACGCCACCGCCTGTTCGATCAGGGATTTGCTCGCCGTCGCATTCGCCGGCGGGGCCACGACGTGTCTCGCAACCAGTGCGTCGAGGACCGCCCTGCCCTGCCCCTCGGCATCCGCCGCGTGCAGCTTGCGACGCGGCCAGAACGCGCGCGGGCGGAAGTTCACCATGGTCTCGATCATGTCCATCGGCGCCGGATCGGTCGGCGTCTCGGCCCGGCCCGCCTTGCCCACGACCATGTCGACCTCGGGGAACCGGCACAGGACCATGTCGCGCGCCTTCAGGTCGTCGAGCGACTCCGTCACCGAGGCCCGCGGCACGGTGATCGGCATGTCCATGACCATCCCCTCATCGAGCGGCGTGATGAATTCCCGCGACAGGGGCGACATCCATCGGTCGGCCGACAGGGCGACGACCACCAGGAACGCGGGGCCGACGACGGCACCCCATCGGCTCGAGGCGCACGCCGCCGTGGACACCATCGCCAGGAAGAGGATCCCCAGGAACACCGGGCGACTGCCCATCGGGGCGAAGCCCAGCAGGAACGTCACGCCGAGGATGACGGCCAGCACCGACGGCCGGTCCATCAGGTAGGACAGGACCGGGCGATAGACCTCGATCACGCCGCGGACCAGCGGATTCTCCCGCTCGGACCGCAGCCGGCCCCGGATGAACAGCGTGCATAGCGCCGGGACCAGCGTGACCGCCAGCACCGCGACCGACGCCAGCGCGAAGGTCTTGGTGAACGCCAGCGGGTGGAACATCTTCCCCTCGATGCCGCCCAGCGCGAAGACGGGGAGGAACGACAGCACCATGATCCCCACCGAGAACACGATCGGCCGGCCGACGGCCAGGCAGGCCGGCAACACCACGTCGCGCACGTCGCCCCGCACCGGCTCGTCGCCGAACCGTTCCTTGAGGCGGTGCATGACGTTCTCCGCCATCACGACCGAAGAGTCGACCAGCACGCCGATCGAAATCGCGATCCCCGCCAGCGACATGGCGTTGGCCGGGATGTCGACGATGCCCGACCGGCGCAACACCGCCATGATCAGGAACGACGACAGCGCCGCGAGCGGGAGCGTGCCGGCGATCACGAGCGACGTCCGGACGTGCAGCAAGATCAACAGGACGCACAAGGATGCCGAGACCATCGCCTCCACGACCGTGCCCGTGACCGTGGCGACGGCCCCCTCGATCAGCGGGGTGCGGTCGTAGAACGGCACGATCCGGACGCCCTGCGGGAGGCCGACCTGAAGCTCGCGGATCTTTGCCTTGATCCGTCGCGTGACCTCGAGCGGGTTCTCGCCGTACGCCATCAGGACGACGCCGCCGGCGACCTCGTTGCCGTCCTTCTCCAGGACGCCGCGGCGGAAGCCGGGCACGATGGCGACCGTCGCGACTTCCGACAGCCGGACCGTTCCACCGCCCCGAGCCGGCAGGACCACGTCCTCCAGGTCTCGGATCGCTCGGCGCGGGTCGAACGAGTCGTCGCCGGGCCGTGGCGACGCCCCCAGCCGGCCGACGCCCCTGACCACGTACTCGGCGTTCCCCTTGTGGACCACATGCCCGCCGGTGTCAACGTTCGACTCGGCGACCGCGTCGAGGAGGTCCTTCAGGGTCACGCCGAAGACGTGGAGCTGGTCGGGGTCCGGAGCGACCTCGTACTCGATCGGAAACCCGCCGACGCTGGAGACATCCGCCACGCCGGGCACGGAGCCGAGCTGCGGGCGGACGTACCAATCCTGGATCGCGCGGAGCCGGCCCAGGTCGAGCCCGCCGCCCTCGACGGAATACCAGAAGATCTGGCCGGTCGCCGGCGCGTCGGGCGCCAGCTCGGGCACGGCCTCGGCGGGCAATTGCCCCTGAACCCGGGCCAATCGATCGGCCACGCGCCGGCGCGCCTCGGCGATCGGGACGCTATCCTCAAAGATGACGCTGATCGTCGAGAAGCCGACGTCGCTGGAAGACCGGACCACCCGGACGCCGCCGATCCCGCGCAGGCCCAGGGTCGTCGGATAGGTCACCTGGTCCTCGATCTCGAGAGGCCCGTGCCCCTTCCACTCGGCGAAGACGATGACCTGGTTCTCCGACAGGTCGGGGATCGCGTCGACCGGTGTATCCCACGCGGCCCAGACTCCGAGCGCGGCCAGGACCAGGCTGGCCCCGATGACCGCGGCACGGTGGCGAATCGAGAAAGTGATGATCGCGTCGATCATGGTTGACCTGGGCCGGGGAGCTTCGCCAGGTACCTTGCCGGCTCCCTCAGCAGCTTCGCCTCGCACGCGCCGCAGCAGAGGAAAACGACCCGTCCGGAGACGACCAGACGCCTGGGAGTGCCCATCGAACCCAGGGCCATGCCGGTCACGGGGCAGGTTTTCTGTCGCTCCGCCAGGGTGCGGTCCTCACTGCCGAGTCCCGGGATCGAGCCGGCCGGCGCGGCCTCTCGGGGCGCGCCGATGGGTGGCACGGCCGTCGCGTCATCGCGATCGCTCCGGGCGGCGCCGAAGTAGCTGGAGGCCAGGCTCGGGTTCAACCGGGTCTCGGCGTCGAGCAAGAAGGCCCCCGCGGTCGCGATCCTCTGGCCCGGCTCGAGGCCGCGCACAACCGGGTAGAAGTCGCCGCATCGCGGTCCCAGGACCACCTCGATACCGTCGAACATCCCGGGCATGCCTTCGACGAAAACGACCTTGCGCGCGCCGGTGTCAACCACCGCCGACTGCGGCACGGCCAGGACCTGGCCCCTGGGCGCATAAAAGACCAATCGGGGTCGCAGCTCCATCCCGCCACACTGATTGCAAACGGTGCCCGCCTTGTCGGCGACGACATCCGGATGCATCGGGCACCACCATCGAAGCCGCTCCAGCTCGCCCAGCGCCTGGCTCATCCGATCCTTGCCGTCGACCGGGCAGGGACCTGCCTGCACAGCGATCGTCTCCGGATGATCGTGGCAGAGATAAATGCGCGACGGCTCTCCCGGCTTCCGAGCGGGCGGATCCCTCGGCATGTCGCGGAACGGATCGGTCGAAGCCAGGGCGATCCGAAACCGGATGACGGCGACGAGCCCACCCCGGAGCGCGGGGGGCGGCGCATCGATGGAGATCGTCGCGGGGGCGAATTCCCGACCGGCGTCCACAGTCCGGACCAGCGAGCGGACCCGGCCGGCGAGCGGTTCCCGACCGGGGAGGTCCGGACTCGTAACCTCCACCAACTGCCCCTCCACGACCCAGTCCGCCCGGCGTGCCGGCAACTCCACGACCGTCGTCGCGGCATCGCCATCGCGCAGGATCAGCCCGGTCGTCCGCCATTCCCGCTCCAGCGGGCGATAATCCACCGGCGACGTCCGGATTCCCGCGAGCTGGACTCGGTACGGCGAGAGCTGCATCCGCGCGACGACCCCGTCGGGCAGCATCACGGCCTCGCCGCGCTTCCGCCGCACCAGCGCCATGTTGCAGACGCCGCAACGCCCCGGCCAGTCCGACACGATGCCCGGGTCCATCGGGCAGAAATACTCGGTGTCGCTCGAGATCGCGTGCTG
>JBKQHM010000837.1:0-6769 GCA_052148775.1 Isosphaeraceae bacterium
GAACCCGGCCGCAACCCTCACGCCCGAGGGTTGCGGCCGTTCGTGTTCTGGGGAGGGGAGGTCAGTCCTGATTGACGAGTTCAAGTAGTACGTCGGCATGGCAGGGAAGGCCGATCGAACAATAGCAACCCAAGTCGAGATCCCGAAGTTCTCGCCGCGCATCGGCCAGCAACTCAGCTTGCTCCGGCGACGTGATCCATTCCCGGTACTGATCGATGACCGATTGCCGCGCGGTTGGATCGTCGCGACGATTGGCCGGAATCTCGAAGGGGTTCCCGAAGCGAGAAGGACGGGACACGCAACGGCCGTTCTCCGGCTTGCGCCAGCCCTTGCTCCTGCGCTGTTGAAACCTGACTGGCATCGTGGTCGGCTCCTGTGCATCAGGCCAGCTTGTGGACGTTCTCGGGGTTGACGATCGCCAGACCATCGGCCTCAAGGGTGATGGCGATGATCCTCCCATCGGGTAGGACCACGGCCGTAGCCTTGTCGCTGAACGACGCGAACCACGCGATCAGAGCATCCCGTGCCGCCCGTTCCTGTTCTGCGAGGTCATCGGCTTCCGCCTCGAAGGCGACGTTCTCATCGTACGTGGCATCGTCGGCCGGCTCGGTGGCGTAGACTCGGTCCATCGCCACGTCGATGTTGTGGAGTGCTGCCAAGAGCCGGGGCAGACGGTCGTAGATGGATTGCCACTCGGCGGGCGGGCGGAAAGCCGGCATGGGCAGGTCGACCGTGTCGTCATCAGGTGTGGACATGGGGCATAGCTCCGGTAAAATGCGAATGCGGTTCTCGTTATTCGGTTCTCGGGGACCGTGGGGCTTCCGGGGCCGGTCGGAGTGTGTAGCTCCGTCGGCCCTCTTGCGTTCCTGGTCAGGTGGTTTGCTTTCGGCGTGGGCGCCGGCTCCGTTCGCGGCGGGCGGCTTGTTCGTCCAGGGCGTTCTCGATCACGTACCAGGACGGCACGTACTCCACCATGGCGTTGGGCAGGGTCAGACGACCTTCGCCATGGGCAATCAACATTTCGCCAGCCATTGCGGTTAACCTCTCGGCTAACTCAACCGGCACTCGGATGTGCGTCCATCGTTTCTCGCTTGGCATTGTTAACAAGCATCTCCTGTGTTGCGTCGTCAATGGTGATGGTGTGATTCTACCTCTGAGCACTCGGTGACGTCGCCGTGAAGGCAGGAGGGGCATCCTTGCCCCGTTCGGTCACTTCCCGTCTTTCAGGAACCTGTAGGCCGATACTCGCCAAGCTTTCTGCTCTTTGAGGGCATCGATCTCAGCCAGCAACTCCCGAAGCTCGTCGCGCTTCGAGGCGAGGTCATCGTTGATTTCGAGGATCGCGTCTCGAAGGTCACTCATCGCTTCTCGTCGTTCGGCCTTGGTCATTGGCTTGGTCATCGTCCGGGCTCCTGACTGGCGGGTGCGTCGGGTTGTCCGGCCCGACTGAGAGTATACTACTCTACTTCTCTACCATGGTCAACACCCTGCTCTACTTTTCCACTTGACGCTCATCTCGGTTCATCTAGAATGTGGATGGCGACTTTCCCTTTTGCTACAATGCCACGATTGGAGGTCAATATGTCTACCATGTTGCTGGAGTCGCCTATGTCAGCCGAGAAATCGAAAACGCTTTCTATCAAGCTGGCCTCCGACGTCGTGGAGACGGCGCGTGTGGTGGCTGCATTGCGCGGCGTGTCTATGACCGACATGCTGAGTGATATGATTCGGCCGACACTCAAGGAATGGGAAGAAGAGGAGATTCAGCGTCGGGCGGCTGGCATGGCCAAGACGAAGAAATCTCCGGCCCGCGGCAAGCGGGTGGAGTCCGAGGGAGAACTCAGCTCGAAGTGACCGGCTCGAAGCGTCGGCCCTGACAGGTTCAGTCTTTGACAATTCGGCCGTTGGTAGTACAACCCCTTGACCGGCGGGGCCGTCGTCTGTGACATGGTGACGGTTCCGCCGATCAGGAGGAGCGAGGATTCCCCGATGGCTACCGTATTCAAGACTCCCGGCGCGAAGCGATACACGATCGTCTACAGGGACGAGACGGGGCGCCGGCGCAAGAAGATGGGGACCGCGGACAAGGGCATCACGGAACGGATCGCCCGGGAGATCGAGAACCGCACGGCCCTCCGGAGGGAGGGTATCGTCGATCCCCGGGAAGAAGGTTATGCCCGGCATGCAACCGAGCCCCTGATTACGCATGTCGATTCCTGGGTCGAGTCGTTGCGATCCAGGGGCAACACTCCCCAGCACGTCAAGCTGCACTCATCCCGCGCCATGCGGGTCGTAGCGCTGATCCAGGGCGCCGACCTGGTGGACATCGAGGCCAAAAAGCCGGCGACGAAGACGCGGGTGGAACGAGCGACGTCGGAACTGCGGAAGTGGGTGACGACCGCGCGGATCGCCCATCTGACCACCGATAATGTCCAGAGGGCGTTGCAACGATTGATTACCGCGGGTCGTTCCCTCCAGACCGCGAATCACCATCGCAACGCGATCAAGTCCTTCTCGAAGTGGCTCTATGACACCCATCGCGTTCGAGAGGTCATCCTCCGCGGTGTGGCTGGGTACAACGTCAAGGAGGATCCTCGGCACGAGCGTAGGACCGTCTCCCTCGAAGAACTCCGCCGGCTGATCCAGGCGGCCGAGAACGGCCAGCCGTTCAAAAGTATGACCGGTCCCATGCGAGCCCTCTGTTACCGGCTGGCCGTCGCTTCCGGGTTGCGATACCAGGAGATCGGCTCCATCAAGCCCGGGTCGTTCGACTGGAAGGCCAGCCCGGCAACCGTCACGGTCAAGGCCGCTTATGCGAAGAACGGCCAGACCGTCACCCTGCCCCTGCCTGACGACCTGGTAGCCGAGCTGGCCACTTACGTAGCTCCGCTCAACCCGATGATGCCGATCTTCCCCCTGCCTCACGACAAGGGCGCCGCGATGGTTCGGATTGACCTCGGAGCCGCCGAGATTCCATACGAGGATGAATCCGGTCGGTTCTTCGACTTCCACTCACTCCGTTGCGAGCTGGCGACTCTGGCCGATGCGGCGGGGGTTTCCCCGCGTGTCGTCCAGCAGATGATGCGTCACTCCAAGCTGGAGATGACCGGGAAGTACACGAGGCCCCGAGTGGCTGATCTCAATGCGGCTGCGGGGATGTTGCCGAGCCTGAAGGCGCGCGATTCTGAGTCTAAAGACTCAGGCGCTACCTCCGGCGCTACTTGAGACTGAAATGGACGCCGTAAGATGTTCGTCTAGAAGTGCTTACATCGATTCGCACACGGTACGTTAATCCGTTGGTCGAGGGTTCGAGCCCCTCCCCGGTCACTACCGACAGGACACGCCAAAAAGGACAGGGATCACTTTCCCGGCCCCGCCCTTTTCACGTAAAAAGCGCTTTTCACGTATCACGTAACCTGATTTCGAGCGAACTCCACGCTCGACAGGCGTTCCCAGACCCCCCTTTTCACGTAAAAAGCGCTTTTCACGTATCACGTAACCTGATTTCGAGCGAACTCTACGCTCGACAGGCGTTCGTGACCTCCGTTCCTTTTGGGGGGTCTTTCCCAGGGTTCGTCGATTGACGAGGACGAGCTCTCAAGACAGTGAATCAGAGCGGCTCATGCTTGGGCTGCACACCAGCCCGTGGGGTGCTCTGCGAGCACCGATCCTTCGGGATGTCCGGGGACGGTGCTCGTAGAGCACCCTACAAGACCGTCCGAGTCCTTTCGCGCGTGTCCGATCCGATCGTTACGCGCTCTTGCCGCAAGCATGGTTCCGCCAAGAGATTGCGCACTCATTCGTCATTCCTCATTCGCCCTTGCCGGCTGCATTCCTCCTCAGTGAATGAAGGAGGCCCGGCAGCCCATCCGTCGGAATGACTCATCACTCACCTCGACGGTATGAGAGGAACCCTTGAGGTCCTCCGACCCTTGAAGGAAGATGCGATTCGGCCTCGGGGCGATCGACGCACCGGCAGCATTGGCCGGGAGACACGCGCCGGAAAAGAGGCGGTCGGGCGTCCGATGAAGGTCCTCCGAATTGCGTTACGAGATACGTGAAAAGCGTTTTTTACGTGAAAAGGGGGGCTCCGATCGAGAGGCGTTCGGGATTCGACCGTCTCATGTGCCGGTCGAGATACGTGAAAAGCGTTTTTACGTGAAATGGGGGGGGCTCCGATCGAGAGGCGTTCGGGATTCGACCGTCTCATGTGCCGGTCGATCGACCCGACAATGAATCGCCGACGTCCTTCATGGTCCGAGAACAACCGAATCGACATGGCAATCGAAATCTTCCGGCCGTCGGTCGATAAGTCGCGTTTCCAGGATTCGACCCTTTCGGTAATATCCGCTCACGATCTGTCCCCCGAGCCTTTTCCCTTGGGCGTCGTTTGCCGACGCTTCCGGGCTCCTTTCTGACCCTTCTTCGGCAACTCGGGGTGTTCGGTGACCGCGGCGAGCAGTTCGGCCAGCCGCTTACCCGCCGGACAATCACATCGTGCCAGCTCGGACATTTCGGCGAAACTCAGTTGCGGGTCGGGGAACGGTAGGCGTCCCTCCGCCTGTTCCGACGTTGCCTGGAGCGAATAGACCTTCGTCCGGTGACGGACCTTCACTCCGCATCGTTTGAGCAATTCCAATTCCCGATAGAACGTGCGCAAGCCGATCCGCAGTTCAGACAGGATGGATGCTCGATTGCGAGGGGATTCGGCCAGGAAGGTGACGAGTCGATGAAGACGTTCGGCGCGTTGCAAGGTGATGCGAACCGACGGACGCCGTCGCGAATTCGAGAGGCTACTCATTATGGGACGATCCTTACATCCCCGGGCCTGCCGTCCGAATCATCGCGGCACCGCTCGACCCGGGGAGGAATGCGGTCGGACTCCATCGTCCAAGGAGATGGTCCCGCTTGAGACGAAGTGGCCCATCGGCCCAACCCGACCCTCCGAGGGGAATTCAAATCGCACTATCCGGGTTGTACCGATTGAAACAATTTTAACGAATCTCTCAAGAAATCCGAGCACCCTGCCGATCCTCAGTGAAAGCAGGCGGATGCTCCCCGAGTGATCCTTATTGCCGCTTGATTGCGAAACGTCATGATCGCAGATCCGAAAGGCTCGAGCGAGGTGTACGGCCCGCTCAGCCCGAGGGTCTTGGGTAGAGGCGACATAAGCCCGAATCAGAAATCGGTTTAGGGCTGAGCAGTCCGGGACGGAGGTCGGCCTTGCCTCCTCGGAAAGGGGTGTCTGTTCCATGTCGAAGCGGAAGCCATCGCCACCGACACGATCACTTCGGCCCGTGGCAGAGAGCCTGGAGACGAGGCAACTCTTGAATGCCAGCTACGGGACGCCGACGGCCGTCGTGCGTGGAACGGATCCGGATGGGGCCCAGTGGACCCTCCGACTTTACGGGCCGGGGACGCTCAATGTCGTCGATCAGAACGGGATCGCCTTCAGCAGGTCGTCCCAGAGCACGATGGACTCGATCGACCAGATCACCGTCGGCGGGGCCATCACATCCGAGACCAAGCTCGTCGGGACCGTAACGCCGGCGCCGGACGGTAACGCCAACGTATATTTTCAGAACCTGATTGTGCCCCCCACCGGTGAGCTGGGCAAGATCGACACGGGGCAAGTGTCGAACTTCCGGACCCAGCAGAACGGCATCGCCTCGATCGACATGCCCGATTTCTACCTGGCACACACGTCTTCGACCCTGCCGAAGACGACATCCACGATTCATACGACGGCCTCGGGTGGGACGGTTTTCCAGGCCGGATGGATCAACATTCCCGGGGGTGTCACGACGCTCCGATTCGGCGGGGTCGACGCAGACTACGCGGCGCCGGGTGCCACACCGCTCACGCAATCCAACCAGAGCAATGAGTTCGACATCACGCTGGGGCTGCCGGTCATCACCGGGACCAGCGTCATCGTGAATAGCGTGACCTCGGACGCGCAGACCAATACCACCTCGGGCTCGCCGGCCTTCCAGGACATGGTGTCCTTCCTGGCTGCCGGCCGGTTGAACCTGTTCCAGGCCAACACGATCAATGGGAATGCCGCAACGGGCCTGGCGCCGTCGCAATTCGGGAGTTCCGTGCCCTCGACCTTGTCGCCGGGCGGGACGTTCGTCATCTCGGACGGCAGCGAGGCCGGTACCGGCCAGATCGGCGACGTGCGGGTCGGCGGCAACGCGACGAATTTCACGACGCTGATCGATGAGTATTCCTTGAGCCAGACGCCCGTCGAGGGGGCGCTGGACGCGAAGATCAGCAACTTCTTCATCGGCGGCGAGACCAACAACGTGATCCTGATGGCCCCGTCCGGCTCCAGGAACGTCTCCTTCGGTCTGGGTATGGATAACGTGACGATCAATAGCATGGCGATCCAGTCGCTCCGGGCGAACCGCGACGCGACCAACTCGAACGTCACGGTCAGCCGGTCGATCCAGAACCTGTTCATCGGCGGCCAGGTCGAGAACACGAACATCCAGGCCGGCTATTATCAGAGCCTCTTCACTGACACGAACTATCCGCCCACGTCACTCCTCTCGGCCGGCAGCGGCGCCTTCTTCGGCACGCCGCCGCCGACGATCGCCGACCCGCAGGTCAACACCGAGTCGACCTTCCTCGAGCCCCTCGCCCAGAACGGCGGGAGCATCACCGGTCGAATCGCCGGCATCATCACCAACTCCGTCATCTCCGCTTCGGTCGAGCCGAACCCGTCCGGCTCGAGCTCGACCCTGGATAGCGTCGGCCTGTTCCAGAC
>JBKQHM010000838.1:0-4374 GCA_052148775.1 Isosphaeraceae bacterium
TCAACGATAGTCTGAAGATCGCCGGACAGAGCCGGCTCCTACAAGAGGCAGGCCAAGGGTGCCGTTGTAGGAGGAGCTCCGTCCCCGGACCGTATCCAGCCCAAGTGTTCGGCGCTCTCGTGGCTCGGGTCGAACGGTGACAGGCGAGAATCTCTGGAGCATGCACCACTGCATGATGAGGCAACGGCTTGATCCACGGACCGCAAGTACCGACAAGAGTTTGGCGCGATGGACTAATGACCAATGACCAATCACCAATGACCAATGACCAATGACCAACACGCGAATCGGAATCGGCCATGACACCCACCGGTTGGAGGAGGGGCGGCCGTTGATCCTGGGCGGCCAGCGGATTGCCTATCCACGCGGACTGGTGGGTCATTCCGATGCCGACGTCGTCTGCCACGCGGTGGCCGATGCACTCCTGGGAGCGGCCGGCATGGGCGACATCGGCGAGCATTACCCGGACACGGATCCTCGGTGGAAGGGACTGGACAGCACGCGGCTCCTCGCCGAGGTGGTCGAGCGGATCGGGAAAGCCGGGTGGCAGGTCGTGAACTGCGACGTGATCGTCCACGCCCAGGAGCCCAAGCTCGGCCCCCACAAGCCGGCCATCCGCGCCAACCTCGGGCGGTTGCTCGGCGTCGTCGAGTCGGCCGTGAACGTCAAGGCCAAGACCGGCGAGCACGTCGGGCCCGTCGGCCGGGGCGAGGCCATCGTCTGCGAGGCCGTCGTACTCATTAGTCATTAGTTATTGGTCATTGGTCATTGGTCATTGGTCATTGGTCGGGGCCAGTCAAGACCAGGACTCGTATGTGACACTGAATCCTTTTCCACCAATGACTAATGACCAATGACTAATGACTAATAAGAGATTGATCCATGCCCCTGAGAGTCTATAATACGCTGACCCAGGCCAAGGAGCCTTTCGAGACGGTCCGCCCCGGCAAGGTGGGGATGTACGTCTGCGGGCCGACGGTCTATTCGCCCAGCCACATCGGCCACATGGTCGGGCCGGTGATCTTCGACACGATCAAGCGATACCTCGTCTATCTCGGCTTCGAGGTGACGTGGGTGGTCAACATCACCGACGTCGACGACAAGCTGATCGTGCAGGCTCAGAAGGACGGGACGACCGTCCTGGAGCTGGCCGAGCAAGTCACCAAGGATTATCTCGATTGCCTGGCGGCGTTGGACGTCGTCGGGATCGACCACATGCCGCGCGCGACGGAGCACATCGGCGAGATCATCGCGATCAACCAGTCGCTGATCGAGAAGGGGTTCGCCTACGAGTCGGGGGGCGACGTCTATTTCGACGTGGGCAAGGCCCCCGAATACGGCAAGCTCAGCCACCGCGATCCGGAGGGCCTGCTGGCCGGCGCCCGGATCGAGCCATCTTCGCTGAAGCGTCACCCCGGCGACTTCGCGCTCTGGAAGCGGTCCAAGCCCGGCGAGCCGTCGTGGGAGAGCCCCTGGGGACCCGGGCGACCCGGCTGGCACATCGAGTGCTCGGCCATGAGCATGAAATACCTCGGCCGGCATTTCGACATCCACGGCGGCGGCCTCGACCTGGTCTTCCCCCACCACGAGAACGAGCTGGTCCAGTCCGAGTCCTACAGCGGCGAGCCCTTCGCCTCGTACTGGCTGCACAACGGCCTCCTGACCAAGGACGGCCGGAAGATCTCCAAGTCCGACCCGGCCACGATCGTGCTGATAAGCGACCTGTTGCGGGCTCACCCGCCCGACACGCTCCGGGCGCTGTTGCTCTCCAGCCACTACCGACGCCCGATCGATTTCGGGCCCACCCGGCTCGCGGAGATCGAGCGGGGGCTCCAGACGTTCTACCGAGCGTTCGAGCGGTTCGAGGAGCTGACCGGCGAGCGCTTCGACCACCTGGAAGCCCCGTCGCGACGGCAGGACCCCGAACCCGACGGCTCCCCCTTCCTCGGGGAGATCGCCGAGCACCGCCTGCGATTCCTCGACGCGATGGACGACGACTTCAATACCGGCGGGGCCCTCGGCGAGCTGTTCGAGATCGCCCACGCCCTCAACCGGTTCGCCAATCAGCCCGAGCTCGAGCCGGGTCAGGCCCGGGCCGGACAGGTCGACGAATACCGACGCGGCATGGTCGTGTTGAAGGAGCTCAGCCGGATCCTCGGCCTGTTCGGCCGGCCCGTCGCGAAGACCCGGCCCGAGGCCCAGGACACGCTGACCGACCCCTTGCTCGCACTCCTGGTCGACCTCCGCGCCCGGCTCCGCAAGGAGAAGAACTTCGCGATGGCCGATGAGATCCGCAACCGCCTCACGGATCTCGGCGTGACCCTCGAGGACCGGCCCGACGGCACGCGATGGCGAATCTCCTGATCCTCGATCTCGGATCTCGGATCAGGATACGAATACGTGGTTCAAGTCAGAATCCAAACTCCCAAGGATGGAGCGACGACATCCTGTGTCTCCCATGGAAGATCCGCAATCCGCGAGCCGCGATCCGAAATCCGCCGATCGGGTCGTGGGGATCGACCCCGGCCTGAACGTGACCGGCTATGCGGTGGTCGAGCCCTCGTCGCGCGGGGCGTTCGTGGTCGAGGCGGGTGTGATCCGGCCGGGTCCCGCGTGCAAGGCGATGGGCCCGCGGCTCGCCTGGATTCACCAGGGGATCGCGGAGGTGCTCGAGGCGTTCCCGCCGATCGGCGTCGCGCTCGAACAGGTCCACAGCCACGTGAACTTCCCACGCACGGCGATCCTGATGGCCCACGCGCGCGGGGTCATCGTGCTGGCCGCGGCGCAGCGGGATACGCCGGTCTTCGGCTACGCCCCCACCCGGATCAAGAAGACCCTCACCGGCAGCGGACGGGCCCCCAAATCCCAGGTCCAGCACGCGATCATGGCCGAGCTCGGCCTCGACCGGCTCCCCGAGCCCCACGACGTCGCCGACGCCTGCGCCGTGGCCCTCTGCCACTTCCACATCAGCCGGAACCAGCGGCTGCTCAAGGGCCTCTAATCTCGTGGCGTGCCCGGGACTCGCCTTGGACGGTCACGTCGATCTGACGTAGAATTGGCACGTCGGTCCGCCCTTCCGGCCTGGCCTACCCTGCGGAGGAGATCATGACGAGGATTATCTACGATGCCGCCTTGAAAGAGAAACTGCCCAACCTGGACGAGCTGATCGAGCTGTGCGACGAGGAAGGCCATGTCCTCGCCCTCATCCGACCTGTTCTCGGTCCGACCTTATCTGATCGCGAACCGCGGATCAGCCTGGAGGAATTGAAGCGCCGGAGGTCCTATAAAGGCAAGACCTACACGACAGCCGAGGTTCTCGCGTACCTGGAGCAACTCTGATGTTCCAGGTCGAGTGGATCCCAGTCGCTGTCGAGGAACTGGCGGCCGCGTGGACACAGGCCGATTCGAGCGGTCGCCAGGCCATCACCGAGGCCGCCAGCACCATCGACAAGACATTGCGCGACGAGCCGTTCGAATCGAGTGAATCCAGGGAAGACGAAGGACGCATCTTCTTCGCCTCGCCCCTGGGCGTGTTGTTCTACGTCGACCTCGATTCGAAGGTCGTTCGGGTCGAACACGTCTGGCGATACCGATCGGCTCGACATTAGCGGAAATCCCTGCCGGAGCGCACTCACTCCGCCTTCTTCATGACGAACATCAACTGCTTCTGCTTGGTCTTGAATCCCGTCGGGATCTCCCCGGTGGGCAGGGCGTAGATCAATCGCACCGTATCCCCTTCCTTCCGGATCAGGCCCCGGGCGATCTCGCCGGACGACGACGCGACGTTGCTGGTCATGATGATGTCGCTGGGGTTCTTGGTCGAGTCGAGCTTGTACGTGGCCGAGTAGAGCTCCTTCTTCTCCTTGTCGGCGACCACCACTTTCTCCTTGCTGAAGGTGACGACCGTCCCCTTGATCCGCTCCTCCGGCTCCTTCACGCCGTCCTTCTCGCCGGAGACGATGACATAGCGGCCGACCAGGGCTTCGGGCGTGCAGACCTTGTCGGCCTTGGCGTCCGAGGTCGCATCGGCCTCCTGCGCGATCGAGAGCGAGTTCAGCAAGACGACGAGCCCGAGCCCGCAGACCAGATTAACCAGAAACATCGTGGTGTCGCTCCGGGTCTACTGGAATTGCAATCCGCAATTCCCGATCGATTCACGGCCCTCGACGCGGACTCGAAGCGTCCACGAAGGTGAGGCCCCATGGAAGGAGGGACACGGTGCAATTGCGGTGCCGGCCCCCGAGGCACCCAGCGATTCCGCAATTGAGTTTTTTGTGAAGCGTTAACGTCTCGTCGCTCTTCTGGTTATCGCACGGCAGCCGCGACCGAGCAGATTCGCATTCGTTCCCCCACTTGACTTTTGTCCCCTGTGCT
>JBKQHM010000839.1:0-6941 GCA_052148775.1 Isosphaeraceae bacterium
CCGGCCCGGATGTTGGCCCCGTCGGTCTTCAGCGGATGCATCCCGGTCAGGAAACACGCCAGCGATCGGGCGTGATCTCCGCCTTCATCGCCCAACGGCGCGGCATTGTTCTGCGCCAGCCCGGAGAGCACGAGCACCTCGTTCCGATAGGGCTCGAGCGCCCGGAGCGTCGGCGGCAAGGTGAACTGGGAGCCCTCCTGCGCCGGGGTCCAGTCGCGCATGTGGACCCCGTTCGGGACGTAGAGGAATGCGATCCGCTTCGGGACCGGCACGCCCCGCCCCGGCCCCTCGGCGCGCGTCGCGACCGGGGCCATCGCCTCCAACCAGGGCAGTGCGATGGCAGTGCCCAGGCCCCGCAAGACCGCCCGTCGCGAGAGCCGTCGTGTCCGCTTCATCGATGATTCTCCTCCTGGAATTGGCCGCGTGATCAAAGCCGTCGCTTGAGGAACGGATCGCTCATCACGACACCGAGCACCAGCGTCGAGAACCGGTATTGATGCGCCTCCAGGTCCTTGGCGATCCTATCGACGGCCGCTCGGTCGTAGTCTTCCAGCCCGCGGCCCAGCGAATAGGTGAGCATTTTCTCCGTCAGGCATCGGGCAAACTCGCGCGGGCGGGCCTTGAGGATCGCCTTGAGTTCCGCCGGTCCTCGGAACGATTCGCCGGAAGGGAGCGTGCCCGACGCATCGACGGACTGGCCGCCTTCCTTCTCGCGCCAGGCACCGATTCCGTCGTAGTTCTCAAGCCCGAAACCGAGGGGGTCCAAGCGATTATGGCAGACCGCGCAGTTGGGGCGGGCGCGATGCTGTTCCATCCGCTGGCGGAGCGAAAGGGACGAGTCGGCCGCGCGATCCTCCTTGAGTGGCTCGACTCCCGGCGGCGGGGGCGGGGGCGGGGTCCCGAGGATCTGCTCCAGGACCCATCGTCCGCGCTTGACCGGCGAGGTGCGATTCGGGTTCGAGGTCGCCGTCAGGATGCTGGCCTGGGTCAACAGGCCGCCCCGAACTGGATCGTGCAGGCGGATTCGCCGGAACTCCGCGCCCGTGATTCCCGTCAATCCGTAGTGGCGGGCGAGTCGTTCGTTGACATAGGTGAAGTCGGCGTCGAGGAAGTCGAGCACGCTACGATCGTCGCGGAGGATCTCGGCCGTGAAGAGCTCCGTCTCGCGAAGCATCGCCTCGCGGAGCGGCTCGTCGAAACCGGGGAACCGGTCGCGATCCGGGTTGATCGACCTGAGATTCCGGATCTGGAGCCACTGGCCGACGAAGTTCTCCACGAGGGCCCGGGACCTGGGGTCCCTGAGCATGCGGCCGACCTGGGCTCCCAGGACTTCCGGCTCATGGAGCCTCGCCCGGGCGGCGAGGGTGAAGAGTTCTTCATCCGGCATGGTACTCCAGAGGAAATACGAGAGGCGGGACGCCAGCTCGTGGTCTCCGACCGGCTCCACTCCACTCGCGGGGGGGTTCGTCCGGCTCGATCCCCGCGCCCGGGAGTCGAGCTCGACCCGGAAGAGGAAATGGGGCGAGATCAATACGGCCTGGACCGCGAGCTGAATGCCCCTTTCGAAACGATCTCCGTTCTGCAGCGCCAGCTCCACGAGACTCACGAGTCGGCCTGTCTCTTCGGCCGTGACGGGGCGCCGGTAGGCCCGGGTCGCAAACCGCTCGAGGATCGCGCGGGCGGCATCCGGATACTCTCCCGGAGATCGCGGCTCGCGGGACAGGATCCGCCGATGCGAGTCGGGCAGGGGGGCCGCCGATCCCCGATCGGTCGGGAGGACGATCGCCCGTTCGCTGATCGACTCGGCCGCGGACAGATATCGCTCCATCAAGACCGGCGGCAGGCTCAAGACGTCCCCGATGTTGTCGAATCCGTATCCGACGTCATCGGAAGGGAAATCATCGGCCGGCCGGAAATCGACCCCGGTCAAGTCACGTACGGTATTGTTGTATTCGACTCGATTCAGCCGGCGGATCGTGACCCGGCCCGGGTTGGGCGATCGGTCGCGATCGTCGCGTTCCAGCGTCATCTTGATCCAGCGGGATAACCGGGCGGCCTCGTCTCGAGTCGGCTGGGGGCTGTCCTCGGGCGGCATGATCCCGCCGTCGACGTATTCGCGAATCCGTTCCAGCGTCCGGCGCTGCGGCTTCTTCGCGGTCTTGTCGGGGAACGAGGAGAGATCCAGGCCGCCCTTGGCCCGGGACAGACCATGGCAGGAGGTGCAGTATTTCGTGACCAGGGGCCGTATGATCGAATGGAGTGCATCCGGATCGGCCGACCCTTCGACGGCGATGCTCGCCGCGGAGGGCTGATCGTTCGCAGGACTCGACTCAACCTCTGATCGCGCGCCGCTCGGGAGGCACGCGATCAGGAGGAACCATACTGTGCGCCGCATCCATGCCTCACTGTAAGGTTGCGAAATCCGATCGGAGGTCGCTGATTTTAATGACATTGGCCTTTGTCATCGACCCCAGATCCCAAGAGCGAGAGCTGCCTGGTCATGCGGACAAGATGTGGGTGATTTGAAATCGAGTCGAGATCCGTCCGCAGCCCTTGACATGACTCAAAACCCGAACGTGCCGCGCGCGAGCTCTTCTTCCCATTCATCCATGAGTGGCCAATCGACCGCGCAGGTCCCGAAGTCGGACATGTGGGTATACGAGCGCAGGCGTGTAATCGTTTGCTCGATCAGGTTATTATCCTTGCGGAATATCGGACCGTGGGAGGGGAGCAGGTACTCGACGTCGGAGTCGCGGATGCGCTCCAGGCTGGCGATGAAGTCGAGCAGGTTGGAGCCGTGATGGGCGTCGATGACGCCGACGCAGCCATCGCGGAAGATGTTATCACCCGAGAAGAGGAGGTTGCCCATCCGGAGCGCGAGTTGCCCGGCGGTATGGCCGGGCGTGCTCCAGACATCGAGGGTCTTGTCGCCGACCGTGATCCGGTTGCCCTCATCGATCACCCGATCGACCTTGCATCGAGGCATCGGGATTCGGATACCCTGGGCGTCGATCCGGGCATAGGTCAGGACCTCATCGCCTTCCTCGATAGCCGACACGCTCTTGGGATGCGCGGCGACGACGCACTTCAACACCTCGCGTGCTCGCGCCAGCCCCTGGATGTGGTCGACATCGGCGTGCGTGGCGATGATCACCTTGCACGCGGAGAGGCTGAAGTCCATCTGCCGGATCAACTCCAGCACGTCGGGGAGTTCGTCGAGGAATCCGACGTCGATCAGGGCGAACTCCGTCCCCCCGTCGATCAGGTAAATATTGACTCCCAACCGGCGCCGGGACTGGTAGTTCATCTCCAGGACGCCAGGAAAAACATAATGCCGCTCAATCATTCGGAGGCCGGCTCCCAAAGCTGGAAAGTTCCGGGCGGTCCAGGCCGGCCGGATGACCTTCATTCTACTCATCGATCGATCCGGGCTCAACGAACGAGCCGGCAAATGGCATCGCGGAGGGAACGAAACGACTCGACTCCACGTCCAAGTATCCGGGGGGATTGAGGGTCGCAGCAGGCGGGTCTAATTGCCGGAGGAGAGTCGATCGTCTCCAACGACCTCCTCAGAGCCGCCTCTCGTGGGCGAGCGTCAGTATTGCGTCGAGACGCGAAGTCGTTCCCAATTCCGGATTTCCACCTGGTGACCCGCGAAATCCCGTCTCATGGGAGCCTGAAGCCGCGTTCACGGAACTCACGATCACCGGAATCGGGTGCGAGGCGACCCATCTCCGCGAGCGATCTTTTCGAGAGTGTCCAAGAGCCGCTCGGCGACTTGACAGGTGCCCGGTAGCGAGTTACCTTAGACTATTGTTATTTTGATGGAAGTGTAGAGATTGTCGTAAGATGAGTTCACGACACAGGCCCGGTTCGCGGGTTACTCCGTCCTTTGAATAGGGGATCGGATTCGGTTGGGTTTCACCTGTCGGTGGCACGTTTCGCTCCTGGTCGTTGGGCTCTGGTCCTCACCACAGGTTCTCCGACTTTCGCCATTTCAGAAGATGAGTCAATCGACCGAAGTCACGCCGCCTGGATGATCGCATGGTCCTACTTGCTCCGTGGGTCGGATTACTGCAATGGGAGATTCGTCCCGTCCGCCGAGGGTGTAAGCTTCTCTCGGAGATGTGCCTAGGGCAAGGCTGGGGAGTGATGGGAAGGTCATGAGCTGAAGATTGCCTTGAGAGTGGACGGGTTTCCGTGTTTTTTCGAGGATCGATCATCGCGCTTTTTCACGAGGTTGGCCGACATGATCAACGTGCTCCTGTCGAGGCGATGGAGATCCCCGCGGGTCCGGCGTGGGGCAATCTGCAGCCTGAGTTTGGCCCTGCTCCTGTTCGCTTCGAACGCGACGATGGCCCAGTCCGAGAAGAAATCGACTGTGGCCGCGAGCCAGGAATCCGCCAAGTCAAAGGCTGCGGCCCGTGATGATGATGACAAGGCCCCGGCCCCGGCCCCCGATATCGCGCCGGGCCCGGTGGTGGATCCCTCGCAGACCGGCAAAGTCGAGCCGATCGAGGTCTTCAAGGATCCGGCCATCGAAGTCTTGCAACTCCTCGATGTGAACAAGTTCAAGCCCTTGCAGCCCGTTCCGTACACTCAGGTCGACCTTCTCTCCGTGGAAGAATGGGCGGGGAACAAGAATGCCGCGCTCGAACGACCCGTCATCGATCGAGTGGTCAGGGGGTTGGCGGCGAAGCTGACCGACAAGGCGAACATCCTGGCGCTGATCGAGGTGCCCGAAGAGGTCGCGAAGCCCGTGGTTGATGGGCCGGTCAACAAGGTCGAGCAGAAGAAGGCCGCCGCCCAGGCCGAGGCCAAGGCTGCCGCTCAGGCCGCGGCCGCCAAGGAGATCCCGGACGTCACGGCACACCTCCTGAAGCCGATCTTCATCGCCAGGAGCGTGGGCAACCTCGAATTCTTGAAGACCTATCAGAGTATTCTCAGGTCGGCGCTGCCTCCGCTCCTGACCAACCATCTGATACCCCGTGTCCAGGCGATGATCGTTCTCGGGGAGGGCGGTAGCACGGATTTTGTCGATATTTTCCAGAAGGAAATCCAGAATAAGAATCAGACACTGTGGGTGAAGCTCTGGGCCATCGAGGGAATCAAGAAGATCAAGGAATACGGCGGGCGTCTGCCGTCCGATGCCGAGGCCAAGGCCGCGAAGATCGTCGCCGATTTCCTCGAAAAACCGGGCCTGCCCTGGCCCATCCAGCTCCGCGGGCTCGAGGCCCTCTCCCATCTGCGTCAAGGTTTCCTGCCCACCCAGCCCAGCAAAGCCCACATGGCCGGCACGGCCATGCGATTCCTGGCCGATCCGTCGGCGAAGATCGAAGTGCGGGCCGAGGCGGCACGTGCGCTCGGCCTGATGCAGATCACCAGCGCGGTCCCCAAGTACAACTTCCCCCTGGTGGCCTACGGGACGGGGCAACTCGCGGCTGAGCTGGGATCCTTGGTGAACGCGGTTTATCCCGACGTGCCGAAGATCGCGGAGAATCCCGCCAAGGCCAGGTATTTGACCGCGCTGCTGATCGGGCCGGTCTACCAGGCTTTTGATGGAATCACCAACCAGCGGGATAGCGGCGGCCTGCTCCACACGGCCTCGCCGGGGACTCAAAAGTATGTCGAGAACGTCTTCAACCTGGTCAAGCCCCTCGCGCAGAGCACCGTGGACTTGCTCGGTTCACCACCGAAGCAATACAAGGATCGGAAGAAGACGATCGCGTCCCAGGTTGCCGCGCTCCGGGCATTTCTGGATAAGAATCCGCCACCGAGCCGCCGGCTAGTCCCCGATGGCGAGGAGTTCCTGGCGGCCGCCGAGGAGGCGGACGGGGGTATCGTCGAACCGGCAAAAAGGGTGTCGAGAGGCCCGCGTGGACAATAGCCTCGTGCCCCCGGTCTCGGCCGAGGTCGTCCTCTCGGTGCCGGAGATCCGGGACTACCGCGCGATTAATGGCGAACTGGTCCGGCACCTCGATCAGGGCTGCCGGCAGTTCCGTCTGAACGGGGCCAATGGGCATCGGCTCCTCGTCTCCGGGCTGGCCGGATCGTGGAACGCCCTGATCGAAATCATCGGCGATGCGGGCCCTGAACTCGCCGCCGAGATGAATGCCCCCGGCATCACGGTCGTCTGTCGCGGCTCGGCCGCCGATGGCGGCGCCAGCCGGCTCAAATCCGGCCGCGTGCTGATCCTCGGAGCGGCCGGACCGGGTTTCGGCTATGCCCTCGGCGGTGGCCTGGCCGTCGTGGCCGGTCGCGCCGGGCCGCGTGCCGGACTCCTCCAGCACGGGGGTGATCTCATCCTGCTCGGTCCTGCCGGCCCGCTGGCCGGCGAACGCCAGACGGGTGGGAGGCTCCTCACTCTGGCCGAGCTAGGTCCCCATGCCGGACGCGGCCGGCAGGGCGGCCGATTCGTCCGCATGGATGTCGATGGGGGGACTCTCGGCGATTCCGACGACCGCGCGGCGATGGAGGCGGCGCTGTCGGCCTTCGCCCCCTGGCTCAGTCCGTCATCCCATCGGTCGCCTCGATGAGGCGAACGTCTGTCTCGTCGACCCGGGAGGGCGACCATGATTGAGCGGAGATTCCCGATGGTCCTGTCCCGCTTCCTCCGGCTTGCGATCGCCGTCCTCGGCCTGGCGATGATGGGTTGTGGGGACGAACTGGGCCCCGTCCCGATGCGAGTCACACATATCCGAGGTGTAGTGCGGGAAGGTACGCATCCACTATCAGGCGGCTGGGTCGAGTTTTTCCCGGTCGATGGGACCGTGGGGAATCTCCGCTCGGCCCGCTTGCAACCGGACGGCTCGTTCGAGGCTGACGGCGTCGCCGTGGGCGAGAACTTGATCCGGCTGGTGAATGCGCCCATCCGGTCGCCGGGGGCGGCGCAACTCTTCGGAGCGTATTCCTCGCCGATCCGCAGGGTGATCTCGGATTCG
>JBKQHM010000840.1:0-7142 GCA_052148775.1 Isosphaeraceae bacterium
CCGTTGGGGACTGGCCTTCACGGGGATCGCGTTCCTCTGCACGGTCCTGGCCTGGTTGGGATTCTACCTGCGGATCCCCATCGATGAGGGCCTGGGCTACAGCCCGCAGTACCACGTCTTCGGCCGGCGGTTCTTCGCCCTGGACGAGCTGAACGCGCCCCTGATACCGGCGACGTCCTTGATCCATTTTCTGATGGCGCTGGCCACCGCCCGAACGAAGATGCGCCGATTCTCATTCACGTGGTCGCTCGCCGCGGAGACCCTGCGCATCGCCGCCTTCTCCGCCACGGAACCCTGGCTGATCATCGCCCTGCTGGCCGCGACGACCGTGCCCCCCTATATCGAGCTGGCCAGCCGGGGCCAGCCGACCCGGATCTTCGTGATCCACATGTCGATATTCATCGGCTTGCTGGTGCTGGGCTGGACGGCCGTCGAGATCGGCGGCCGGGACACAACGCCCTCGGCCTGGGCGACGATCCCGCTGATGCTGGCGATCCTGGTACGGTGCGGGACGGTGCCGGCGCATTGCTGGGTCACCGACTGGTTCGAGCACGCGACCTTCGGGATCGCCGTGTTATTCGTGGCCCCCCTGACCGGCGTCTATGCCGCGGTCCGGCTGGTCCTGCCGATCGCGCCGGATTGGGTCCTGCACAGTATCTCGATCGCCTCGCTGATCACGGCCGTCTACGCCGCCGGGATGGGAGTCATCCAGACGGAAGTGAGGCGATTCTACGCCTACCTGTTCATCAGCCATGCCTCGCTCGTCCTGGTCGGGTTGGAGCTGGATACCGTCATGTCGCTGACGGGCTCGCTCTGCCTGTGGTTCTCGGTCATCCTGTCGCTGGCCGGCTTCGGCCTGACGCTCCGCGCCGTGGAATCGCGATTCGGCCGTCTTTCCTTGAGCGGCTTCCACGGCCTGTATGAGCATTCGCCCGCGCTGGCCGTCTGCTTCATGCTCACCGGCCTGGCGAGCGTGGGCTTCCCGGGCACGCTCGGCTTCATCTCAACCGAGTTGCTGGTGGATAGCGCCGTCGAGGTCAACCCGACCGTGGGCATCGCGCTGGTCGCCGCTGCGGCGCTCAACGGGATCGCCGTGATCCGGGCCTATCTCCATCTGTTCGCCGGGGCGCGGCACGTCTCGACGGTCTGGCTCGGGATCGGGACGCGTGAGCGGATCGCCGTCTTGACCCTGACGACCATGATCCTCCTCGGCGGCCTGTTCCCGCAGCCCGGCGTCACGACCCGTGAGGCCGCGGCGGAACAGATCGTGCGACAACGGCGGATGCGACGCCTCGACGCGGAGGCCGAACAGACCGAGCCCGGCCCTCCGGTCGCCACCAACCCGGCGATTCCCAACCCACCCTTGGCGGTTGCCACTCCCCGGTGATCCACGGCAAGGATATGAATCCGGCAAGCACTAAACGCACATACGAGCTCGAAGCGCCAGCGAGTGGATTCCGGCCGGGATGAGCCATTCACTCGCTGGCGCGTCGAGCTTGTATGATTCACTTTCTTGCCAAGGTGATAAGACCTCGCCGGCCCGGGTTACCGTGTCGAGGTCGTCCCTGCCTCGCCCGGCAACGGAATCGGCCGGGCATCCAGGACACGGAACGCATCGCGGCCCTCGACGATCTCGATCGCGCGGTCGATCGGGACGTCGTGGAATTCCTGGCGCGTGCGACTCGTCGGCCAATCGACCTGCAACTGGAGGACGCGCGGGGCCGGACCGAGCCCGATCGTCAGGGAGAACGGGTTGCCGCCGTAGCTCGACCCGCTGGTGACCTCGCGATGGCGGGATTCCACGCGGCCTCCGGGCCCGGGCAAATCGACTCGGACCCTGGCCCCGATGGCGGCGCGGTTGGTCTTCTCTCCGATTAGGCGGATCGTCAGCCAGTGGTTCCCGTGGCCGGAATTCTGGAACAGGACATTATGGGCTCGGTCGCCGGGCGTCGCGCCCCCGGCCTCGAGGAAGATGTCGAGGTCGCCGTCGCGATCCCAGTCGGCGAACGCGATCCCATGCCCCTTCTGGAGATGGCCGGTGCCCGACGACGTCGTCACATCCTCGAACCGCCGGCCGTCGACGTTCTTGAACAGGACGTTGGGCACGACGTAGCGATACTCGGCACGGCCGGTCCCGAGGTAGATGTCGAGGTATCCGTCGTTATCGAGGTCGCCGAAGTTCGATCCCATGCAGACGAGCACGCGGTCGAGCCCGACCTCCGTCGTCACGTCGCGGAACCCGCCGGGCCACTCGTTGCGGAAGAGACGGGGCCGCTCGCCGAGGGTCGGCTGGCCGAGATGGCTGCGGATAACGTCGGAGAGCCGGTTGCCGAAGTCGCACACGAACAGGTCGAGGCGACCGTCGTTGTCGTAGTCCCACCACCAGCACGCGAAGCTGGACAGGGGCTCGGTGACTCCCAGGGCCAGGGCCACGTCGGTGAACGTGCCGTCACCGTTGTTCCTGTACAGGCGGTTCGGTTCGGCATTATTCGAAACGTAGAGGTCAGGATCGCCATCATGATCGTAGTCGCCCCAGGCCGCACCCTTGCCCCAGAGCTGGTTGAGCACCCCGGCCGAGGCCGCGACGTCGTTAAAAGTCCCGTCGCCGTTGTTATGGTACAGGCGGCCGAGATTCCGAGGGTCGGGATGCCTGCGATCGAATTCGCCGGCCATGTACAGATCGACGAACCCATCGTTGTCGTAGTCGGCCCAGGCCCCCGATTGGCAGGCGATCGGGGCGATCAGGCCCGCCGAGGCGGTGACATCCTCGAAGGTACCGTCGCCCCGGTTGCGCAATAACGAGGGCCGCTTGGCCCACTCCCAGCCGCCGCGCAGCAGGAGCACATCGAGGTCCCCGTCGTTGTCGTAATCGGCGTGCGTCGCATTGGCGGCGCCCACCTGTCCGGCCAGCCCGGCGGACCCTGACCGTTCATCGAAGGTACCGTCCCCGCGATTGATGAAGAGCCCCGGCCCTCGCTCCGGGTCCAGGTTGGTCATGAATGCGTCGAGCAGGCCGTCGCCGTCGAAGTCATCGACGATGCAGCCGCCGGCATTATTCTCGCCCAGAGCGTCGAGCCCGACCCTCGCGGCGACGTTGCGGAACCGGCCGACGTCGATCTTCGAGCGGAACCGCTCCATCGGGATGAGGTACTGTGCGGGGACCTTTTCGGGGTACTCGCCCAGGGTCATGTACGCGACATTCAGCAACCAACGGACGCCGATGTCCTCGGGGCGTTTTTCCAGGTAGGCGGTGAAGTGACGGACCGCCCGGCGCGAGCCGGTCGTCTGCCGATGCACGGCGGCTGGCGCGAGCGGGAAGATGCAACTCGCGTCGGTACAGCAGGCGATGCAGTTCTCGGACTCGCCTCGTCGCAAGGCGGCGACACCGAGGAGCGCCTCGATGTTGGCCCCGAACAGGGCGGGCAGCGGCGGATGGATTTCGCGAGCCGCTTCGAAGTGCGACGTCGCTTCCTCGAACCGCCCGTCGAACATGTGGAGCGCCCCGATGTCGATCTGGTACTGCGCGGCCTGCATCGCCTCGCGGTCCGATTTCGGTCGCCCGAGTTCCCTGAGCCGTTCCTCGGTCCGCGCGATCCCCCGGGCCGCCCGGCCCTTCCGAGCCGCTCCCACCTGGGCGAGCGACGTGGGATCGGTCTCGGCCTGCTCGAACCTGGTGGCGAAGAAGGTCCCGCTGTCGTCGACCCAGACGTCGGAATAGAGCGGGAACTCCTCTCGCCCTCGCGACGTCCGGGCGGGCGGTTCGATCCGCCTGGGCGCAGCGCCTCTCGCAGACACCAGCCCGATCAACTGCCTCGGATCGAGGCCGGTCAGCGCGGACACGACCGCGAGGCTCGTGGCCATCACCACGGCGAGTACGCCAGCTAACCGGAGGGCGATCATCGCTCTTCGACGCACGGATCTCGCCCTCGAGAAGAGTTCGACGGGGCCAAATACGCAAGGGCAGACGCCAGGCGCACCCGGTATCCGCCCGAAAACTCGGCGTCACCGAATTCCATTCTCCCACAGTCGGCCTGCCCTGCAACCCCTGACTGCATCCATCGAGATGAGTCGGATTGGTGAGACATCCCTCGAATCGGACGATATCCCTGCGAGCCCGCAAGGATCCCCGACGTCTGGTCGCCGATCGTTTTGTGTCGTATCTTCGGGAGATCCCGCATCGTGCGACGCCAACGTCGGCACGCACACCCGCCCGATGCATCGGCGGGCGTGGGTCCATGATCTCGGCGGCCCGTCGGAATGTTGGCCCATGAGTCCCATCGAAATCGCAGGCCAATCCCGCCCGAAGACGTCGCGACCCGTGCGACCGGTCGGGCCGATGATCGTTGCGATAACCGCGGTGGTCCTGGCCTGTGTCCTGGGTCGATTGTGGTGGCAATACGATCGATCGGCGCCGGCGAGGCGGGCACGGGCGGCCGCCGCGCGAGGGCGAAGCGATCTCCGCGCCGGACGCCCCGACCTGGCACTCCGGGCCGTCGGCGACATCCGCGACGAGTCGCCCGAGGCCGGCGAGGCGATGGCCGTCGCCGGGATGGCCCTGGTCCGCATGGGCCAGTACCCCGTCGCCCGGATGGCGCTCGAACGCGCCCTGAAGCTGCAACCCGATCAATTCGAGGCGGCCGTCACCCTGGGGGAATTGAGCCTCGATCTGGGAAATACCCGGCGCGGGGCGGACGTCCTCACGATGGCCGCCCAGCTTCGTCCCCGCGAGTTCGGCGTCTGGCGCCTGCTGGGGAAGGCCCTCGACGACCTCAACGATCCCGCCGGGGCCGCGTATGCGTATCAAAAGGCGCTGGAACTGAGGCCCGCGGACCGCGACCTGCTGATCGCATTGATCGGCATCCTCATTAACAGCGGCCAATCCGATCTCGCCGAGCCCTGGATCCATAAGGCACTCGCGAAGGCCCCCGACAATCCCGTCGTCCTGGGATTCGCCGCACGCGGGGCATTCGACGCGAATCGCCTCGACGAGTCCCTGGCGCTCGCCGATCGATCCCTCCGGACGGATCCCCGGAACCCCGACGCCTTGCTGGCGCGAGCGCGCTGCCGTGTGGCGAGGTTACAGTGGAAGGATGCCTTGCCCGATGCGGAGCGCGCCGCGGCCGCCGCGCCAAACGACCTCGGCACGCTCCATCTTCTCTGGATCATCGAGACCCGATTGGGATTGACCGATCGCGCGGCCGCGACGCTCGAGAAGCGAAAACGGACCCAAGCCAGGGCGAAGTTGATGGATGAATTGACCGAAGAGCTCAAGCTCCATCCCGACGATCCCAGGATTCCGTGGAGGATGGGAGAGGTTGCCATCGAGGCGTGTTCCTTCATGTTCGCCGGTCGTTGCTTCGAAGCGTCGTTGGCACTCGCTCCGGATTATCAACCGGCGATCGAGAGTTTGACGGCCTTGAGGCGGTCCCATCCGGAGTTGGCGAGGAAATCGAGCGTAACGGTCCACCCTTTCGAAGAGATCCGCCCCTCCCAGGCTCGATCCGGGCCGACTCAATGATCGAACTGGCCACGCGCCACCCCCCTCGCGGTCGGATGACCTTTCATGCCAACGGGGGCGACGGTAGAATCAAACTGGCTCCGCAATGAGGACTGTCCGCAATTCCTTGCGAGCACTCGAATAGGGTTTTTCTCGGGGATGGGCGGATTCTCGTGGATGGCTCCGGAGATCGGGAGTTCCGGCATCTTCCGAGGACGGTCCTCGCCGGCGGGCTGCGTGGGAGGCTCCACCACGGGGTGGGCCGGGACGGATTGTCGACCATCAACGGATTGCAGGGCGGGAATCATGCGACCCACTTCCGAACAGATCCAGTACGCCGCCTATGATCGCTGGCAACGCCGCGGATACACCCACGGGCGCGACGGCGATGATTGGCACGCCGCCGAGAAGGAGCTGACGTTCCTTCTCAATTACCGGACGATCGCCGAATACCCGCTCGATTCCCAGGATCGGATCGTGCTGGGATCCGCTTCGCCCCGGCGATGCCGATTCTGCGAGCGCGCGTCGAATCAGGCCGCGTTCGGTGCCCCGCTCCCCGTATTGCCGGGTTTGGTCGGTAATCCGTCGCTGTTCACGGCCGAGATCTGCGACGATTGCCGGGAGGATTGGCATGCCCCGCTCGAGGCGGAGTTCCGGACCTTCCGGGAATCCCTGGGGGCGTGTGGTGCCGGACTCGATGTCGACGGCGGGCCGCAAAGCCGGCCGAGTTTCTCCGTCCCGGCCTTCAAATCCTTGATCGCCGGCGCCCTGATCATCTTGCCAGAGTCCGAGTTGCCTTCCGTCCTCGATACGATCGAATGGGTGAGCAACCCCGACCACGATAGCGACGACCAGCTCTTCGCGGGCGCGCTCTGCCAGGTGTACTCGGTGCCGTTCCTCGGGGATCGGTCGTGGGTCAGCCTGGCGCGGCGAATCGACGACGAGGCGCCGCTGCCGAACCTGCTCTATTTCCTCGCCCACGACGGGATCATCGTCCAGGTGCCCGTGCCGCTCTGCTTGCACGACGAGGACCTCGACGGCCGGGCCGTCTATCAGCCCGAGCGTGCGCTCAATGGGGGCTTCGGCCCCGATTTCCAGGAGAGCCGCGTATCGGTGTTGCCCTTGATCCTGTCCCGGAGGCGACCCCGACCGGAACGCCGGTATCCTTTGATCGCCTCTTGAGAGTCTGGTATGGCTGTCAACACGGCTCGCGAAGCGACAAACGGCACCGGACCACCCCGCGAGCCGGACGCCGCGCGCCGAGCCAAGCCGATCGTCGTCCTGGCCTTGGTGGCACTCGTGGGCGCCGGATCCTGGGTGGTCCTGACCGCTCATCGATCCGGGGTCGCGGCCCGGCCCTCGAAGGGTGTGCGGTTGCTCACCCTGGAACGGCCATTCCCCGCGGAAGGGCGATATGCTTCGGACCCCTACATCGGCCCCAAGGTCTGTGCGGAATGCCACCCGGCCCAGTCCGCGCTCCACGTCCGATCGGGGCACGGCCAGACCCTCAGCCCGGCCAGTCGTCGGAAGCTCTCGCGCGAACTGGACGGTAAGACCGTCGCCGATCCGGAACAACCCGATGTCCTCTGGAGCTACGACTATCGCAACGGACAGTTGCACATCGCTCGCAAGGCCGGGAACAAGG
>JBKQHM010000841.1:0-11185 GCA_052148775.1 Isosphaeraceae bacterium
CCCGCACCGTCCGGGACTTCCTGATCGACCCGGTCCGCTCGCTGCTCAACGACGTCTTGCGCCAGCTTGCGATGCCCTATAACCCGTCCGACAAGACGAACCCGATCGGCCAAGGGTGGTGGGTCCAGGCCGAGTTCGGCTCGGGCAAGTCGCACCTGCTCTCCTGCCTGGGTGCCCTCGCACTGGGCGACAAGAACGTCTGGGATGTCGTCCTCGACCTGGAGACGAAGAACAAGAAGGGTAAGCGAGAATCGATCTACAACTTCTACGAGAACGGCCTCGCCAGGAAGTCGAGCGGCAAGTCGAAGGGGATCTTCGTCGCCGTGAAGACCCTGGTCGGTCAGGGCGGCGGTACCATCGGCGTGACCGACACGGGTCGGAAGCTGACCGAGTATATCCTCCACGCCGTGCAGGACCAGTATCACGCCGAGACCGGGAAAACGATCTCGGTCTATCCCGTCGAAGTCCTCGCCGAACGCTTCGAGGCGGAGCTGGACCTTTACCACAAGCGCCTGGCGAAGTTCCTCAAGGACCCGAAGTACTTCGACGACAACGAACAGGTCGAGATCGACGTGTTCCTCGACAACCTGAGGAACAGCAAGAAACCCACGGTCCGCCGCGACTGCGGCCAGAAGCTCTGGGACTTCTACCGGAAGGAGCTGAAGACCACTCCGGACATCCCCATGGAGGCCGAGGCGGTCCTCAAGCACGTCGTCGAGGCGCTGGTCGCCGATGGCTACGAGGGCCTGCTGCTGATCCTCGATGAAGTCTCGCTGTTCATGAAGAACCGCACCGAGGACCAGAGGGTCGAGGACGAGAAGACGCTGGTCGTGCTGACCAACCGCCTGGCGAAGACTCACTGTCTGCCCGTCTGGACGATCTGCTCGGCGCAGCAGGCTCTGGAATCCAAGATGGGCGTGAAGAACATCATCGCCAACGATCGCCTGCGCAACGTCTCCCTGCTCCAGAACGAGTCGAACTTCTACGACATCGTCCTGTCACGGGTCCGCACGGTCACGAAGCCCCAGAGCATCGACGACTACTTCGAGGATTACCGCAAGAGCTTCACCTGGCCCGACGCCATCGGCAGCGAAACCTTCCGGCGCTTCTTCCCGTTCTACCAGCCCGCCATCGACGTCCTGCGGGCCGTCAGCTACAACCTGACCACGCTGCGGTCGGCCGTGCATTTCATGCACCAGACGCTCAAGACGCAGAGAAAATCCCGATCCGACGAGCTGATCACGCTCTGGCAGATGTTCGACGATGTGGTTAGCTACGAGGAGGACCCCTCCGGGACGACCGCGGGGATCTCGGCCATCCGCACCAAGTACCACGACGAGTGGAAAGCCTATGAGGCTGGCCGGCGCACCATCGGGCAGGCGACGAAGGGGCGGCTGAAGGTCCACGCCACGCGCTGCGAGAAGATCCTCAAGACGCTCTTCCTCTACCACGTCGCCAGGATGCAGCCGAACGGCCTCTCAGTCGAAGACGTCATGAACTCCGTCATGGAGTGGAAGGAACCGAAGGCCGACATCAAGGACAATCTCGACCACTACGAAGTCCTGCTCGATGAACTGGCGAAGGAGCTGCCGCAGGTCAAAAAGGTCGGGAAGACCTTCGTTTTCACACCCGAAGGCGGAGGGATCGACGTCAAGGACCTGTTCAACAAGGCCCGCGGTCATGCCGAGAACAGTGAGGTTAAGCAAAGAGACGCCTGGCACCAGCTCCTCGGGCTGGACGGCTGGGAGATCAAGACCTCGCTGCTGACGATGGACCTGGCCCGAGGTACGAAATCGATCTTCCGGGGCATCGCGCCCGCCGAGCAGAAGGACGTCGAGGTCGAGTGGCACGGCCGGACCATCAAGGGGCGGGTCTACATGCGCGACCTGCTCGACATCGCCAGCAAGGGCCAGTCCCTTCCTCCGCTGAACACCGCCGACACCGATCACGATTTCGCCGTCTTCATCGGCAACCGGCCCTTCGGCGACAAGCTGGCCGACCTGGCCAAAAAGGTCGGAGATCCCCGCGTCCTCTTCTGGAGTCCGGCACCATTCACCGCCCAGGAGAAGGAACGCCTCCTCGATTTCGGCGCCTACCGGGAACTCGTCAAGGACCATCAGCACAAGGACACCGAGGATGCCAGGGAAGTCATCCAGTGGGTCGCCAACCGGCTGCGGGACGAGATCGGCACGACCGCCAAGATCGTCACGGACAGTTACGCCCGAGGGCAGATCAGCGCGGTCGATCACAGCAACCTGTCATTCCATTGCCAGGGCGAACTCCTGGCGATCCTGACTCCGGGTGTCGGTCAAGTGCTGGATGCGGTCTACGGGTCGGCGAAGATCGAGATCGACGCCCCGGCCTTGTTCGACGACGCCGAGGCGATCAAGGTCATCAACGGCATCATCAAGGCCGGCGATATCCCCAAGGGCACCAAGCCCAACCAGTTCACCAGCGCCGCCGACAATTACGGCTATGCCCTGGGGATCATGAAGAAGGACGGTACCCGGCAGCTCAACACCAAGGGGAACCCGTTCGTCGAAGACCTCGACCACTGGATCGAGACCCAGGCCAGCCTGGGCAACCGGCAGATCTCGGTCGAGACGGTCTGCAAGAACTTCACCGGCCTGGGCGGGCCGAACCAGAAGAACTACGGCCTCTCGCGCCGGATGATCGACATCTACCTGCTCTGCCTGGTCCGGGAGGGCAAGCTCCGGATCCTCCTGTCGGGAAAAGGGGCGGCGGGCGCCGAATCCATCGACTCCACCAACATCGCCGACCTGACCTTCAACGCCGCCCTCCTGAACGCGATGCACAAGGTCCAGCGCCTCGAGGCTCCGGAAGGGTGGCCGTTGCTGGCCCTGTTTGCCGCCATCCTGCTCGAAGACGATGGGTTCAAGACGATGCAGAAGAATGGCGAAATCGTCAAGGCCCTAGAACGGCTCAAGAAATGGCGAGAGCAGAAGCGGCCCGAGGTCGAGGCGCTCATCGAACGACTCGACGCACTGACGGCCGATATCGGGCAGCCCAACCCCGTGGCCGATTGCCTCAATTCGTGGAAGGCGTTCCTGTCGGCCCGGATCGACGACTCCGAGGCGATCGCGCATCTGTGCAATGCCCTGGACACCTCGTTCGGTTATTCCTGCTATGCAAAGGGTGAGGCGACAACGACCGATCTGGACGACCTGGCAACCCGCAAGAAGACCTGGGAAAAGGCCGATGCCTTCTGCCGACACGACCAGAAGATCCGGGCGGCGCACCGCTACGCGCAGCTCGCGGTGAAGAAGGACGGCCCGGTCGGCGAGCTGAAGGACAGGCTCCGCAACCTGGGGAAGAAGCTCGACACGATTGACGCGTTGATGGACTCCGAGGCCAAGCTGCAAAGCCAGCTCCTCGACCTCCTCGATAGCGTTCAGGGCACCTACAAGATCCGCTATCTCCAGGCGTTCGACCACGTCACCGGCAAGTGCGAAGCGGTTCGCTATGAGATCGACAACCTGCCGGACTCCCGTCCGTTCCGGGCCATCGCCGAGCTTGTCAAGATCGACGCACTCGCCAGTGTGGACGTGGCGAGGCTCGCGACGGAGATCGCCGGCTACAAGGGCGGCCTTTTTCACTCGGAGCTCGACCATAACGCCGTGGAGCGGGCCTTGAAGGAGCGTCCTCAGCCCGAGGAATGTGCGCTGCATGTCGACGAAGCCGATGGGCTTGTCAGAGAAGCCGAAGCGGCGCTGGAGCAAGCCAAGGGCGAGGTCCAATCGGCGCTACGGAATATCGCGAGTTTGCTGCGTCAACCGGCCCTGCGGTCGCTGCTAGAGCAAGGCCAACAGGAGCCATTCATCGCCGACGTCCTGGCGGCGCCGGACGATGAGAAACTGACCGACCTCCTGGCCGAACGGATTCCCGCCGACGCGGGCAACGCCAAGCTACTGGCGAGGTACCTGAAGAGGATCGTCGTCAGGGCGCTCTACCTGCACGAGTTCAAACCCTCGAAGACCAAGCTCGAGAAGGCCGATATCGAGACGGTGGTCGGAGATTTCCGCAAGTTCCTGGAAACCGCCATGGATGGCGACGGCAAGGGCCAATCCACGATCTTGGAAATCAAGTAGAATGATTGCTGGAGGATGCGCTCGAGGAGAAACGACATGAAGACTCTGAATCTCCGAACGACGATCGGCCCGGACGGTACCATCGACCTGCACATCCCCAGCGATTTGCCGCCGGGAGAAGCCGACATCGTTCTGGTCGTGAAACCGGTGGAGGACGCGTTCCCGGGCCCCCCATTTCCTTCCGATGAGGGTGTCTGGGCGGGCATGGTCCCGGATACCGACATCGAAGCCGACCTGAAGGAAATGAACCAACGTTGGGAGCGGAGCATGGAGCTGCCGAAGTGACCACCCGACCGCTCTATCTCATGGACACACATGCCCTGTACTGGCGTCGTTTGGGCTCGCCCAAGCTCTCCAGGATCGCGGCGGCGACGTTCCACGAAGGGATCGCCGGCAAGGCCGTCCTCATCGTGCATCATGTGGCGATCGCGGAGCTATTCTACATCCTTCAGAAGCAAAACCAAATACCCCTGTTCGCGCCAATGCTTCAGGATTACCAGACATTCCCCTACGACCGCATCGAGCCGATAGAACTGATCGACCTCGAACGTCTGGGGGACGTGCCGGAGATCCCCGAGATGCACGACCGCCTGTTGGCCGTCGCCGCGAAACGTCTCGGCGCCACGATCGTGACCCGCGATCCCGTGATCCAGGCGTCGACCCAGGTGAGGTCGCTATGGTGAAGAGAGAAACCATCGATGGAGTGCGTGGTTTTCCGAAACGAGCCCGACGCGCCAGCGAGTGCATGGTTTTCCGAAACGAGCCCGACGAAACGAGCCCGACGCGCCAGCGAGTGCATTCCGGCGGTGAGCAACCATGCACTCGCTGGCGCGTCGGGCTCGTATCAGCATCCAGATCGCACTCACCAATCCTGGCCCATGAGCCATAGAATCCGGATACGGGAAGGAAGTCGAAGATGGCGAAGAAGCGATACCGACCGGCTGCGAATGCCGCGACACTGACCGGGTTCTCACCACCGCCGCAGACCAGCAGCACCGCGTACTCGGGCGACAAGCCGAACCCCCATCTTCGTGCCTTCATCGAGTCGAAGTCCACGCCTTACGACCCGGCGACCGACACCTACGACGTCCCGGCCTTCAATCAGCCGATCGAGACGACGAAGGCATCGGCGCTCTACAACATGCACGTCTACTGGTCGAAGAAGCCGCACCAGGCCATCCGGCAGTACATCCGCCACTACACGAAGCCGGGTGACATCGTGCTCGACCCGTTCTGCGGCTCGGGCGGCACAGCGATTTCGGCCTTGCTGGATGGGCGGAAGGCCATCGCCATCGATCGCAGCCCGGCCGCAACGTTCATCGCCAAGAATCATTGCACCCCCGTCGACACGGACAAACTCCGCGAGGCTTTTCAGAAGGTCAAGCGAGCGATCCAGGCCGAGATCAACTGGCTCTACGAAACACGCTGCGATCGTTGCGGCGGCAAGGCGATGACGGGCTACACCGTCTACAGCCAGGTCTTCCAGTGCCCTCGTTGCTTGACCAAAGTCCCCCTGTACGACTGCGGCACGGAAGACTCCCAGACAATCGCAGGCAAGGCTAAGGTCGTGAACGTCTGTCCGGACTGCCAGGCTAAAGGCTTTACGGAGGTGATCCGTTCCCAGAGCGAGAAGTTTGGATTCGTCCCCGTGAAAGTGGTTTATCACTGCGAAGATGGATGCAAGCCGACTCGGGACGAGAGAGAGCACAACGACTCCTCAGCCGACAAACGCTCTGACTTCAAGAAGTACGACCTTGCAAAGATCGAGGACATCGACTCCAAGGAGATCCCACATTGGCATCCTCGCCACAAGATGATGAATGTCGAGGACGATACCATGCCGTGGGGCGCTGAGTGGAGGGAGGGCAGGAATTTCCGAACCGTGGCCGAACTTTTCACCAAGCGCAACCTCTGGGCACTGTCGGCTTTTCGTGCCGAGATCAGGTCGATCAGTGACCCGTCTATCCAAGACGCTATGCTGTTTGGCCTTACCGGCATGATTCTTAACGTGACCAGGATGTGCAAAGATAGGGGTAAGCTCGGCATCTCGAATGGAACCTACTACCTACCCCAGGTCTTTAGAGAACTGGTTGTATTTAACAGCTTGGATTACAAGTTTTCCAACAACTTATATTCTGCATTCGATGAAATTTCAGAAGTTAAATCCCAAGACGTCTGCATATCGACGCAGTCGGCCACTAACTTGCCGTTGATCCCACCCAACTCAATCGATTACATCTTCACTGACCCGCCGTATGCCGAAAACGTCCAATATGGAGAGCTGAATTTCATTTGGGAAGCCTGGCTCGATTTCGACACGACCTGGCATAACGAGGAGATTATCGTCAATGAGGTCCGTGGCAAGTCTGTCGCCGATTGGGAAGCTCTCATGAAGAGAGCGATGACCGAGTGTTTCCGGGTCTTGAAACCCGGACGATGGCTAAGCCTTTGCTACCATGACACATCCGAGGGCACCTGGGCTCTCGTCCAGGACATCATGGCCGAAGTCGGGTTCATCGTCGATAAAGCGGGAACGACGTTGTTCATCGACACCGGCCAGAAGTCATACAACCAGCTCACCGCCGACAAGACCACGAAACGCGACCTGGTCTTGAACTTCCGCAAGCCCAAGGTCGGCGAATACGTCATCACGCGGACGGCCGATGGTCGCACCTTCGCCGAGCTCGGTTCCCAGGTCATCCGAAACTTCTTGACGGCTCATCCGGGAGCCACCAAGGACCGCATCTACGACGAGCTCGTGAGCCGGCTCGTCCGCACGGGCAAGATGGAAGCCCACGACTTCAACGCCCTCCTGCGCAGTGTGGCCGAGGAGGTTCAGGAGCCGATCAAGGAGAACCTGTTCGACAACAAGGAGCCCGACCTTTTCGGCTCGCACGTATCGAGCCGCTGGTATCTCAAGGAGACCGGCGATCAGGTGGATACGGCCGAGCAAGCGCGAGAGGACGCCGCCGCGGGCCGCCTCGAAGCGTTCATGGCGGCCCACCTCCGCAAGCATCCCGAGGACGAGGGCGTCCACTACAGCGACCTGTTCGAGCAATACCTCCCCATCCCGATCGCGAATAAACCCAGGCGGCTCCTGGCCGACTGGCTGCCCGAGTATTTCTCCAAGACCCCGGCCGGTACCTGGCGTCCGCCCGCCGACGCCGAAGAGCGTGCGCAGAAGGCGGCCCTCCGTCAGACCGGCACCTTGCGGCGGATCAAGCGATTCGCCAACGCCCTGATCGAAGGCGTCCCGGTGCGCGACAAGGATCGTCCCGGCAGCGACGTGGACTTGCTCGACTGGCTGCGGCAATGCCGACGTGCCGGCCTTCACGAGCTGGGCAAGGCGATCTACGAGAAGGGCGGCCTGAACCTCGCCCACCTGTCCGACGAGCAGCAGATCGAAGCCGAGGACGATTATCGGATCTGCGTCCGTCGGGGCAGCGACGAGGCGGCCAGGCCGAAGAAGCGGCCGCGTAAAATGAAGCAGGACGGTGACGAATAGAGGCACGGTCGCGGAAGCGTCGCGTAAGGACCTGAGGCCAACCCATGGCAGACGAGCCGAAGACCACCGGGGGTGACTCGAACTCCGAGGGTTCCCGGGATGCGCCGCGGAATGAACTCATCTATGAATCGAATCCCAAGCACAGCGATCCCTGGCAGATCGGCAAGAAAGGATCGCTTTGCGAGCCGGAAGTTCGGCCGATCGCTGCGGATCTCTTACGGGCGAGTGTTTTTTGGGAAGGAAAGCGCTATGCTGTACACGGGGGTCGGGCCTATTGCGCCCGGGAGCATTCGCCGAATCGATGGCATGGATATCCCGTCGGCTGGGTCGAGGTTCCGTCGAAGTTGGCCCGCCAATGGATTCGGGATGGAGATCTGAAGAATCACGATCGCAAGAAATACTGGGAGGGGCACTGATGGCGCGGCAGCGCGAAATCATGGTCGGGAGCCGGGATCACTTCGCCGTGAAGATCGCGTTTCAGCCGGATCCGGATCAGGGACGCGCCGCGACCGGGGAATATTCGATTTCCTGGGGTGCAATCGAAATCTGGGCGAACGGCCACAATCTCTGCCGTCACGTCGAACAGGGCGAGTCCATTGACGCAGCCCACTGGTATCTGCTGCCAATACTTCGTTGGCTTGCATCGAACTGGGACTTTCTGCTGCATGAGGAGCGACTGCCGGGTCGGAACGCCGCAAGTGACGCCTGGATTTCGATGCAACGGACAGCCGAGCCGCCGCCAGCTCTCCCGGATGATGCTGCTGAGCACTGGGAGGTAAGCTGGCATCACTGGTGGGAACGCCATGCCCTCCAAGCCGCGCGTGAGGGCGGGTTGGTACCCAATATGTTCATCCGCCGGTGGCGCGACCGGATCGAGTTATCGTGGGGCGATCGGCCGATCGCGGGCGCTCCTGAAGGATTCACGTTTGGCGCCATTCATGGCTGTGCGCGCTTTGCACCGGGTGATGTTGCAGACGTGTTGTATGGCATCCTCGACGATGCGAGCCATCACCTGTTGAACGAGTTGCCGACGAGTCCAGCGTTCGCACAGCTCAGGGACGACGTTGAGAAGCTAAGAGAGACGGATCATCGCCGAAGGTTGGGCTTGGTGTCGGGATTTCGCTCCGAGGATTTGCCACCGGAGGATCGATGGAGTCAGATCGAGAACCTGTTTCCCGCCGATCTCTCCGGCGAAATCGGTGATGCCATATTCGGTGTTCAGGCGGATGAGCTCGTCATAAAAAGCGCTTCCCAGGCGGCATTGATGTTCGGCTCGCTGTCCCCTTCAATTGATGAATCGGATGCTCGCACGCTGGCTCAGAAGCTCGTTCAGTTCTACGACCCGCATGGCGAGAGCAGCCATCTGAGTTGTGTCGTGAGGGATGTTCCCGTCGAAGGGAGTGACGAGAGAGCCTGGAAGCAAGGATATCAACTTGCTGAGAGCTGCCTCGAGTCGATTGACGGCGAGATCGCAATCGAGCTGCCAGTTGCCGTCGAGAGAATCTTTGACCACTTTGGGATCTCGGTAGAGACCATTGAACTGCACGATCAGTCGGTGCGTGCCGTGGCGCTGGCTGGCCCCAGGCACAGGCCGGCCGTGCTCGTCAACGACAACTTTGCCTATCGGTCGGTCCAGTTGCGCCGATTTACGCTCGCCCACGAGTTGTGCCACATCCTGCACGACCGGAATTACGGCGCCACGCTCGCGCTGGCTTCAGGTCCATGGGCGCCCGTTGACGTCGAGAAGCGGGCAAATGCGTTCGCGGCGATGCTACTCATGCCAACGGACCTGGTTGGCTCAGTCGTCCGTAATCTGACGGCTCGTCTCAATTCCCCAGGCGCCATCTGGGAAGTCGCAAATGCCTTTCAGACGAGCTTCACTGCGACGTTGGAGCACTTGTACAATCTGGGACACATCGATGAGGTGACAAGGGACGGCTTGAGGGCTGAAATCGAGGCAAGAGCCGCTTCTTCGGCAGCTTAGCACCACGACTCTCGTGGTGGGGCATTCGCACAACATGATCGAGCAATGGGTGATCGACCGACTCAACCCCCTGGAGAGCGAGAAGCTAGGCATCCTCGCACTATTGGCAGGAGCAAACCATGACCAAGACAATGCACGGCAAGGTCCACGGCAAGACCATCGAACTCGACGAAGACCCCGGTGTGGCCGAGGGCCAGGAAGTCGAGGTCCAGTTGAGGATCATTCCATCCGCCCGGAAATGGGGCGAAGGCATTTTGAGGACGGCCGGTGCGCTCGCCGACGACCCCGAATGGGACACGATCATGGAGCAGATCTATCAAGAACGCAAAGGGGGCATGTCATGACCAGGGTATTGCATGGAATTGTCCACGGCAAAATGATCGAGGTCACCGAAGATCTGGGCATGTCGGACGGCCAAGCCGTGGAACTGATTGTCACGGCTTCACCCGCACCAGGTCCATGCGATGAGGAAATCGGGTCGCGTAAATCAACCAAGAAACTTCCGGGACCACCACCCGGATGGCAGCCCGGCTCCAAGCGAACGGCCGCGGGGATGTTGGCGGATTCGTGGACAGAGGAGGATGATCGTATTCTGGAAGAGATCTATAGGGATCGCAAGCGAGAAACTCGGCGAGAGATCCTTGAATGAGCTTTCTCCTGGACACCAATATCCTTTCAGTTCACTTGCGCCGGCCTTCGGGCTTGGCCCACCGGTTCTTTCAGTATTCCGGGCGTCTGTCGACAACGAGCGTCGTCTTGGGCGAATTGTTCGTTTGGGCGTACAACCGCCCTGATCCGACGAAGGTTCTGAACGCTATTGATGAATTGCTATCCCAGGAGGTGAGCGTTCTGGACTTCGACCGGGACTGTGCGAACGAGTTTGGACGAGTCCGGATCCAACTGAGGCGAACCGGCATCGAAGTGCCGTCCGTCGATCTCATGATTGGTTCCGTAGCCCTCGTTTATGATCTTACACTCGTGACACACAACACGACCGACTTCCAGAACATCCCCGGTCTCCGGCTGGAGGATTGGCTCACGCCCTGAGCCAAAAAGGTAACCCCCCATGATCGAGTCCTGGGTGATTGACCGCCTGAACCCTCTGAAAAGCGAGAAACTACTCATTCTCGCCGATCCTCAGCGGATGATCCGTGCCGGGGCTCGGGCCGTCGATGGCTGGGCCAAGGAGAACGAGTTCACCGTGCTGTTTTGCAGCGGGAACCTCGCTCTTCGCGAAATGTACGAGAACCTGCGAGACGACCCGACCACCAAACTCATCCTTGTGGATCGCACTCGTGACAAGGCAAAGCTACCTCTGTTTTACCCGGACCTTGAAGCACGATGTCAATCGAAGGCAAGGCTGACGATCACCTTGCGAGAATTCCTGACCGAGAAGACCGGTGACCAGCGGTGGCCGCAGGTGGTCAATACCGACCGCAACATCGGACGCTTGATCCTGGGTAGGAGCTCACGGGTTGGTGTCGCTGGAATCAAGCGACTTTGATCGCCGGCTCCATCGCCCGCAGAAGCGAGGGGATCGATTGGCCGCGCCGATCGGCTTCAAAGCACGAGGTCAGGTACTCCAGC
>JBKQHM010000842.1:0-5160 GCA_052148775.1 Isosphaeraceae bacterium
TTGCCCGCTGCTCGCCCAGGTTGCGGCGGGCTCCCCCGAAGCCCGGATTGCCAGATGCTTGCAGCCCTATGTCGATCGCTCCAAGGTGGCGGGTGCGGTCGTTCTCGTGGCGGATCGGGACAAGGTCCTGGCCCTCGAGGGCGTCGGATTCGCGGACATCGCGGCCAGGACGCCGATGCGCCACGACACGTTGTTCTGGATCGCCTCCCAGTCCAAGCCCATCACCGCCACTGCGCTGATGATGCTGGTGGACGAGGGAAAAGTGAGCCTGGACGCCCCCGTCGCGAGATATCTGCCGGAATTCCAGGATCAGTGGCTGGCCGTCGAGCACGACAAGGACCATATCCTGCTCAGGAGGCCGAAGCACCCGATCACGGTCCGCAATATCCTCAGCCACACCAGCGGGATGCCGTTCAGGTCCGAGGTGGAGCAGCCGACTCTGGACCTGCTGCCGTTGCGTACGGGCGTGCGGAGCTACGCCATGACGCCGCTCGATTTCGAACCGGACAGCCATTACCAGTATTCGAACGCGGGCATCAACACGGCGGGCCGCATCATTGAAGTTGTCAGTGGTATGGCTTATGACGATTTCCTGGATCGACGTCTTTTTCAGCCCCTCGGGATGAAGGACACCACCTTCTGGCCGAATCCGGAGCAGGTCGCCAGGCTCGCGAAATCGTACAAGCCGAGCTCGGACAAGGCCGGCCTCGAGGCGATCGCGATCGCCCAGCTCCGGTATCCGCTCGGCGATCGCAAGCGGCAGCCCATGCCGGCCGGCGGGCTGTTCTCCACGGCCGGCGACCTGGGGCTCTTCTGCCGGATGATCCTCAACGGCGGCATCCTCGACGGGAAGCGTTACCTGTCGGAGTCGGCGATCGCCGAGATGACCAGCCGGCAGACCGGCAACTCCATCAAGGAGAACTACGGATTGGGCTGGGCGACCTCGGGCGAGGCCCGCAAGGGGGCCCGTCCGATCATCCCGGGCCCCTGCGGTCATGGTGGGGCTTACGCGACCAACATGTGGATCGACCCCCGGCGTCAGCTCATCACCGTCTTCATGGTGCAGTATGCCGGGCCGGGTGAGGAGATCGAAAAGGTGCGATCCGCATTCATGAAGGTGGCTGCTGATGCATTCGGAAAATGATTCGGCCGGAGTGCCGGCGCGGGGCAACCTCGCGGCTTCTCGAGACTGGCTCCGGGTCCAGTGGTTGGTCGCGTTGGCGGGACTCCTGTCGGGGCTGGCCGCATTCGGGATCGGCGAGGCGGCCTACAATCGCGTCCCCGCCAGGAAGGTCAAGCTGAACACCATGGGCATGGTCGCGGACGCCGTCACCGGCGCGAACCAGTCCCTGGCGGTGGTACGCAACGGGGCGATCGCCTGCGCGGTGCTGGGCCTCTGCCTGGGCGGGATCCTGGGGATCGCGGGGGGCCTGTCGCGACGGTCGTGGTCGTCGGCGTCGAAGGCCGGGGCGTTCGGCGCGACCCTCGGTGCGGTACTGGCCGGGGGCGTCGCACTCGCGACGCTCCAGTTCTTCGCGGACGCACGCGTCTCCTATGCCAATTATGATATCATCATATCCATTGGCATGCACGGCCTGGCGTGGAGCCTGGCCGGCGTCGCCGGCGGGCTGGCCTTCGGGGTCGGGCTGGGTGATCGTCGGCTGATCGTCCGCGCCATGCTGGCCGGCCTGGTGGGGGCCGTCCTGGGGGCGATCGCCTTCGATGTGGCCGGCGCCTTTTTCTTCCCGCTGGCTGAGACCGGCGATCCCGTGTCGACCACCTGGCCCTCCCGACTGGTGGCCCGGCTCTGGGTCACCGCCGCAACCGCCGCGTGTATCGTCATCGCCTTGCCCAGGCCGGCCGAGGCCGAAGCCCCGAATCCGCCCAGGAAGTCGCGACGACGACGCTCATGATCTGCGACAATCGGGACCGGAGTGACACCGAAACCTCCCTGACGACGCGGTGAATTCGTCGAGCCACCCGGCCCTGGAAGTACGTCGGATCGAGCCGTTGCGGTCCGGTACTCCAGGCCCTTTCCACTCCCGGGCGCGCCGAGTAGGATGAGGACAATTTCGAAGACCGAGTTTTCACCAGGGAGCTGCTCCAGCCATGTCACGGTCACATTGTCTTGCGTCTCGCCTCGCGTTCGTGATGGTCGCAGCCTTCGGGATGGCGTCGATCGATTCTCCGGTGTTAGCCCAGTTCGGGGGTCAACGGGGCGCCGGACCGGGGAGCCAGTTGCCGTCGTCGGCTCTCAAGGAGCCGTTGGCTTCGCGGGTTTACCAGCGCGACGCCAACGGGCGAGCGGAAATCCCGATCGTGCCGGATGGAGCCTGGTCGGGCTCCAAGGTGGTCGACGCGTCGCTCAACGGCCAGAACATGGCCGTGATGGGTATCAAGTACGTCGAGGGCAAACTCGTCGGCGTGCCGACCGGCGGCCCGTATATGATCAACGTCCGGGTCGCGCAAGAAGGGCGTGATTTCAGCAGGATCATCGGCCCCGTCTTCGTCGGCGATCTCTGGGTGCTCGCGGGCCAGTCGAACATGGAAGGGGTCGGCGACCTGGTCGACATGACGCCGCCACATCAGTCGGTCATGATGCTCGGGATGAATGGCAAGTGGTCGCAGGCCGAGGAGCCGCTCCACTGGCTGGTCGATTCGCCTGACCCGGTCCACTCGGGCGATGCCAAGACGCGAGCCGATCGGTCGGCCCAGACCCACAAGAGCCGGAAGAAAGGGGCCGGGCTCGGATTACCGTTCGCGGCGGCCCTGGCCAGTTCCACCGGCGTCCCCATCGGCCTGGTCGCCTGCGCCCACGGCGGTACCAGCATGGAGCAGTGGAACCCCGCCAAGAAGGATCAGGGGGGCAATAGCCTGTATGGTTCGATGTTACGGCAGTTCAACCTCGCCGGGGGTAAGGTCAAGGGCGTGCTCTGGTATCAGGGCGAGAGCGATGCCATGGGCGGCGATGCCTGGAAGTCCTATTCGCAGGTCTTTGCCCGGTTCATCGCGTCGGTCCGCTCCGATTTCGGCCAGCCCGAATTGCCCTTCTACTTCGTGCAGATCGGCCGGTTCGTCCGCGCCGGTGATTCCAGGGGATGGAACACGGTCCAGGATGCTCAGCGGCTACTCCCCGAACGCGTGCCCAACACGGCCGTGATCTCGGTCATCGACCTGGAACTGGACGACGCGATCCACGTCGGTACCCAGGGTCTGAAGCGGGCCGGTCATCGACTGGCCCGGATCGCCGAGCGCGAGCTCTTCGGTCAGGTCGGCGCGACCACGCCGACGTTCGATCGTGTCACCAAGGGTGCCCCTAACGCGCTGGTCGTCAAGTTCAAAGGGGTTAACATGGGCACCCCCGGCCCTTACCGCGGGCGTCCCATGATGGGCACGATGGGCAGCATGGGTGGCATGGCACCGACGGGGAACCCGGTCACTCCCTTCAGCCTGGGTGAGTCCGCCGGCATCGGGTTGAAGCCCGAACGACACATCGCCGGCTTCTCGATCCGGAAGGAAGATGGCAGCGAGATCCCGATGGTCTTCGAAGCCGGCATCGGCAAGGCCCGGGACACGGTGGTCCTCAAGCTGACCGGCGCGATTCCGCCGAAGTCGGCCCTCTGGTACGGCTACGGGATGGATCCCTACTGCAACCTGGTCGACGGGATGGACATGGCCATCCCCGTCTTCGGCCCCATCCCGCTCGACGAGATCGGCGGCGCCGAGCCCGCGACGCCCGTGGCCGCCGCCCCCGCCAGGCCACAGAACGGGCCGCAGGCCAAGAACCTGTCGGGTGGGCAAATCAGTAACGGTTCGGGCGCCTCGAACCGAAACAGCGGCCCGATCCACGCCCTCGTCATCACCGGCGACAACGTGGGGGCACACAAGTGGAAAGAGACCAGCCAGGCCCTCAAGGAGATCCTCGAGAAGGGAGGCCGGATCAAGGTCGACATCACCACCACTCCGGCGAAAGACCTGAACCCGGGGAATCTGGCCAAGTACGACGTCTTCATCCTGAACTACTGGAATTCGCCGAATGGTCCGCCCGAGACGCGGTGGTCGGACGATAACAAGGACGCGTTCCTCAAGGCCGTGTACGACGGCAAGGGCCTGGTCTCTTACCATTTCGGGTCGGCCGCGTTCGCCAGGCCGAACTGGGTCGAGTTCGAGAAGGCCGTCGCGGGCGGCTGGCGGACTCAGGGCTTCCACGGCCCCGCGCACGTCTTCAGCGTGAAGAAGACCAACGCCAAGCACCCGATCTCCGAGGGCCTTCCCGCCCAGTTCGAGCATCCGACCGACGAACTGTATCAAAACTCGATGCTGACCCCCGAGAGCCAGGTCCTGGCGACCGCCTATTCCGACTCCGCGAAGCCGAAGGGCACGGGCAAGGACGAGCCGGTGATCTGGGTGAACCACTACGGCAAGGGGCGGGTCTACGAGAACGTCCTGGGCCACGACACCGGCGCGATGGCCGATCCGAATTATCAACAGTGGCTGCGCCGAGGAGTCATCTGGGCGGCCACCGGCAAGCCGGAATGATCGGAGAATCTCGGGGCGGTGACTCCACCCGGACAGCGTGACTACAGCACGGTGCATCTCTCGCGGCACGCCCTCGAGCGGTTCGTCGAACGCTTCTCGGCCGAACCGGACGCGGCCGACCGCGAGCTGCGCCGGGCCCTGGCCCGGACGCGTCGCCTCGGTCGAAACCCCGATAACGGCGCCATCGCGGTCGTGGCCATCCATCGCGGACGGGTACTCGTGGCCATCCTCCAGGACGCCCGTTGCTTGACCGTGCTGACCTGGAACCAGTTCATCCCCCGGCTGGCCGAGTTCGGCCGGAACAAGCTCCCCCGCAAGTGGGGACGTGCCCTGCGCCGGCTCATCGATTCGTCAGATCGCGAGATGGACGAATCCATCGATCAGGATGAGGATCACCACCAAGGAGCCGGACCATCCGGTCAGGAAGGGATTTGAACACGAAATGCACCAAGGAACAGGCCGGGCAGAACTTCCCGAAATTCTTGCGATCGGGGACGAAGTTGTGGCAAGGTCTCCCGACCTTGCAACAGCGAAGGACAAGTCTCCCACTCCGAGGTCGTCGGAATAACCTCCCGAATTGCTCACTTTGAAGAGACGAGGATGCACGGAGTCGGGGGGGGG
>JBKQHM010000843.1:0-11605 GCA_052148775.1 Isosphaeraceae bacterium
CCCCCCCCCCGGGCCCCCCCTGCGTACGCGGGGCACCACCACACCTTCTCCTTACCCCCCCTAACGATGGGGGGGCCAGGGGGGGTTCCCCGCATGTGCCCGATCCCCTCATGAATCACCCTGAGAATCGAAGACCCGTGCCCAGGCGCGGCGTGACCCTGGTCGAGATGCTGGTCACCGTGGCCGTCCTGGTCATCATGATGACGATCCTGGTCCAGATCTTCCAGGCGGCCACCGGCGCGGTCACCGCGGCGCAGCAGCTCCAGCAGATCGACGACCAGCTCCGCCGGCTCGACAGCGTGATCCGCGGCGACCTCGAGGGCGTCACCGCCCGGTTCACCCCGCCGCTCGACCCGACCCAGGGCCTCGGCTACTTCGAATACGGCGAGAACGAGTACGCCGACAACCAGGGCGAGGATAGCGACGACTACATCCGGTTCACCGCCAAGGCCCCCGAAGGCCGGCCGTTCACCGGGCGGATCTGGATCAATTACTGGAACAGTGCCACGACCGGACAGACCTTCACGGTGAATTCCAACCCGAATATCACCCCGAACAACAGCTCGAGCTTCCCGCTCACGATCACCAGCGATTACGCCGAGATCATCTATTTCCTCCGCAACGGCAACCTGTATCGCCGGGTGCTTCTGGTCGCCCCCGAGCTCCAGTCATCCATCGTGCCCATGATCGCCAACACGGCCTATTCGCAGATCGATCTATCTAACGCGAACATCAGTACCTTTATGCCGGCCCAGTTCGGCGGCATCAACGGCAACATCTCGGTGAGCTGGCAGGGGGTCAACGACCTCTCGGCGCACCCGGCCCCCACCGGGCCGAACGCCAACGCCATCCCGACTCATCAGGCCCAGGCCCTGAGCACCATCGTCCTGAACACGCTCGGCATGCTGACCAATCGCGAGAACCGATTCGCCTACTCCCGGTTCGCCAACGACTTCTACGACGTGAACACCACCGCATACGGCAAGCCGGACGGGATCCCCGACGACGTCAACCAGGACAACATCCCCGACCTCTACACGTCGCTCTACCCCACGATCTTCTCCCCGACCAATTACTCGGGCGCATCGGTGGGCGTGAACCAGTTGATCTTCGCGCCGGCATCCAGCACGAACACCACGGGGAACACGCAATTGCTGCTGAACCCGGGGGTCAGCTACCTGGCGTTCCCCTACATGTTCCCGGGCGCCTACTCGAAGGCCCAGGCCCTCTCGACCGACGCCTACGGCTGGATCCACGCCCCCTCGCCTTATGGCAACTCCGCCGGCACGGCGGTCCAGTTCGATACCGGCGGTCTGGCCTACCTCAATGGCATGAATCACAACCCGGTCGACCTGGGGGACAACCTGGCCACCCCCGCCAATCCCGCGATCACGCAGGGTGGAGTGACCGAGCAGAACCTCTTGCAGACCTGGTGGGGCTTCCCCACCTGGCGCGAGACGCTCTCGTTCAACTGGGTCGATCCGACGATCCAGGTGAACGTCGGCCATGCGCTCCTGCAAGGGGGCGGCAACGGCACGCCCTCGCAGCCGACCGCTCTGAACCCTCTGACGAACGGAGAGGTCTCCGGCGGCATCCTGGACAATTCGGGGAATACCCGCCTCCTGCTCCCGGCGATGGACGCCAACTGGCGGCTCACGCCCCAGCCCTATACCGATTCCTGGGGCGATAATACGAATAATCTCTTCGCGAATAAGGTGCTCAGCATCAACACGGCGCTGTGGAACTCTCTGAGCTGGGAAGACGACCTGATCATGACGAACGTGCGGAGTTTCGACGTCAAGGCCTACGACAACGCCCTGGGCAATTATGCCGACCTGGGCTGGGGCGACGACCTCCGGATGTACCTGCCTTACGTGAACTCGGGCGCCCTGATCAATCCGACGACCACCCTGCCGACGGCCCTGTACCTCGCCGGCACCAATCCGCTGATCGCCTGGCCTCCCGTCACCACGAACACGACGTTCTACAGCACGATCAACCAGACGTTCGCCCACGAGGGCCGGATGCCGCCCTTGGTCGAGGACAACCGCCTCGACGCCCAGAATCCCAACCCCAACTACACCAATTACAACAACTTCACGGCGCAGTACTCGGCCTTCCCGAATTATTCCAGCAACGTCGGCGACGACACCGCTGGGATCGTCCGCCTGCGGCGCGTCTGGGACTCCTGGTCGACCGATTACAGCCGCGCTCCGGCGTCGGGCGCCAACCTGGCCAACGGCAACTTCCCGTCCGGCCCGCCATTCTCGCCGCCGATCTATCCGTCGTATCCGGCGCCGTACCCGGCCCCGCTCCGCGGCATCCAGATCCAGATCCGCATCGCCGACCCCACCAACCAGCGGATCAAATCGCTGACGATCCGGGAGGATTTCACGGATAAGCTTTGAATTGCGGATTGCAGATTGGGGATTACAGATCAGATTACAGATTACAGATCTGAGGAGACACCGTTGTACTATCAACGCTTCGAAGACTTGCCAGTCTGGAACGATGCGATCGAGATGGCACTCGCATTGTTCGGATTGTCTATGACCGGCAGGTTGAACGGTATCGGTGACCTCAAGAATCAGATCGAGCGATCGGCGGTCTCCGTCTCGAACAACATCGCCGAGGGTTTCGAGCGCGGGACCAATAATGAGTTGATCAATTTCCTCTATATTGCCCGAGGTTCGGCCGGTGAGGTCCGGGCGATGCTCCGCCTGCTCGAGAGGTTCCCAGGCAAGGAGGACTTGCGGCCCGAGATCGATGATCTCCTTGGCCGCGCGGAGAAGATCTCGAGGCAACTTGGTCGTTGGGCCGAGGCGCTCAAGGACTCGGATCATCAGGGTGCTCGATCGCAGAACACACAAACCAGAGAGAGGGCACAGAGGGCGAAACGGCAAGAAGAGTGTATGAATAAGCTGAAGGCCATGGTGGATGAGTCCGGACGAAAGAACGGCCCTGCCGGGGGCGCAAGGCCGTATCCAGGCTGAGAGCGCACCTCATCGTCCGCAATCCGGAATCTCTATCTGTAATCTGCAATCTGTAATCTGTAATCGGCCATCGTTGGCGGCGTGAGCCGCATGAGGAGATCGACCCGTGAGCACCGCGACGACCCACACGACCCCAGCATACCCCGCCCCGCTCGAGATTCCGGGCCCCGTCGCGCACGTACCGCCCCTCGACAGGCTCTACCAGCTCACGGAGGTCCCCGACCGCCGGGTCGTCTACCGCGGCGTCGACTGGTCCTTCTACGAGGAGTTGGCGGACTCGATCCCGGAAGGCAGCAACATCCAGGTAGACTACGACGGGAGGGACCTGGAAATCATGGCCTGTGGCCCGGATCACGAGGACTTGAAGTATTCGCTGGGACAGTTCGTCAGCCTCGTCGCGGCGGAGTTCGCAATCCCCTGCAAGGGATTGGCCGAGACGACCTGGAAGCGACCCCAGCTCTCCCGGGGCCTGGAAGCCGATCAGTGCTACTATTTCCGGCCGGAGAAAGTGGCCGCGATGGCACACCTGCGGCGCTCCCGGAATATCGCCGACTACCCCAACCCCGATCTGGCGATCGAAGTCGACATTTCCCGCCCGGAAGTCGACCGGCCCGGCATCTATGCCGCGCTCGGCGTCGCCGAGATCTGGCGGTTCGATGGCGAGCGAATCATCATCGAGCGCCTGACCCCGAAAGGTACGTATGAGCCCGTCGAGGCGAGCGGCTTCCTCCCCGTCCGGGCCGAGGAAGTTTACCGCTGGGTCGTCGAGGAGGATACGAGCGACGACACCGCCTGGGCGCGGAGATTACGTGCCGAGATGAAGAAAAAAGCGACGCGGCTGAATCGAGCCGCACGCCGCCGCGGCGAGGTCAAGTCATCGACGAAGTAAACTGAGGTGCGTGAACGTAGCAGGTAGACCGAGTACTACGTCGGCAAGAAAGGGGATCCTACGAGCCCGAAGCGCCAGCGAGTGAATGACTCGCCCCCACCGGAATCCACTCGCTGGCGCTTCGGGCTCGTATGTGCCCTTCTTCCTTGCCAGGGTAATAATATGGCGACTCTGCCCCGAAGGGGCCGAACTGATTTGTGCTCTGTAGCTCTGCTCTCTTGAATCTTTCGTCGGGAACAGTGGGGCTCCAAACAACGTCCAATACCATACGGATCGGCATCGAGATCGAGATCCCGCGGCGTGAACCCTGAGTGAGTGACCGAGTCGCGCGGATCGTCGGCATCGCGAGGAATGAACAAGGAGAGGCTTGTCCCATGCTAGCCCATTCACGACTTCACAGGCAGGCACGGCGCGGGATCGTACTGGTCCTGGTCCTCGCGATGCTCGGCCTGCTGGCCCTGATCGGGGTCACCTTCGCCACCTTCAGCGGCCAGGCCAAGATCAACGCCAGGAACTTCGCCCAGGGCGTCCTGGAGCCGCAGGACGACGAGCTGATGGATTTCGCCCTGGCGCAGTTGATCGTCGACACCTCCGACGTCCGCTCGGCGATCCGCGGCCACAGCCTGGCCCGCGACATGTACGGCAGCGACGCCAACTACAACGGCTATCTCCCGCTCCACCCCACCTACGGGACCCCGTTCTACATCACGGGCGTCTCCGTCAGCAACACCGGCGTCTACACCATCACGACCAACATCCAGTCGAACGACCCCAACTTCTACGGCTACCACTTCCCCCGCTGGATCATGAGGGTCGGTTACAACGGCTCGCCGGGCACGACCACGGTGAATTCCCCCTATCAGACGGCGCCGGGGAGCTCGGGGTCGCTGACGACCGTGTCGCTGGCAAACCATGCGTCGCCCGCCCAGACCATCGAGATCATCGGCGATAGCGGCTACAACAGCACGTCCTCGGCCTACCGCACGTTCACGATCGGCTACCTCGACGGGAGCACGAACCTGATCAACTGGGGATACGAGAATTCCAGCGGCGGCATGCAGACCGCGTCCACCTCGCCCCTCCCCGGCCAGTATCTCGCGTACGCCGCCGCCAACAACGTCGCGACCGGCACCTCGTTCCCCTTCAGCCTCGACGGCCGATGGCTCCACGCCTTCAACGGGCCGGGGATGGGCAGCCAGACCACCACGATCCCGCTCGGCACCTCGACCCTCACCGTCCCGCTGTCGACCTACGGCAACTTCCGCTACAACGCCTCGCTCGTGCCAAAAGGGCCTGGTTCCGCGGATATGGACGAGGATTACGACGCCTGCGACCTGGAGAACTGGTTCCTGGCCATCCAGAGTGCCGACGGCCAGGTGATGATCCCCTCGTTCCACCGGCCGGGCGTCGTCCGACATGATCCCTTGAATCCCAATACCCCGTTCAGCGACTGGAGCGCGACCTACCGGTTCCCCGGCGGCGTCCCCAATCCCGACTCGCTGTCGCGGATCCTCCGGCCCGTCGCCGCCGACGGCAACGACGCGCAGACGTTCCCCGACCTGATCCCGGATCCGACCACCGGCAAGGTCGCCCGTTACGTCGGAACCACCCAGGTGGGCACGGGCTTCGACGTCGACAACGACGCCGACGGCATCAACGACTCGGTCTGGCTCGACCTGGGCTATCCCTCCCGCCGCGATTCCCGCGGCCAGCTCTACAAGCCGCTCTTCGCCTTCATGGTCATCGGCCTCAACGGTCGCATCCCGCTCAACACCGCCGGCAACCTCGCCGGCTCCGGCTCCACCCACGCGCAGCACCTGGGCAACTCGGTCAGCGAGATCGACCCGACCTATGCCCTCCAGAATGCTTACAACAGCGAGTTTGACCCGTTTAGCACCGCCAATACGAACATCACCTGGCCTCCAAGCGCGACGATCGGGAGTAATACGTACACCACCTACAATACTCAGGTTGACAACGCGATCGACGCCGTATCGACCGATTCTACCTATGGTTCTTACAAGCAGATCGATGTGCGCCTGACCCAGCACCGTAACCTCCTGGCCGGCACGCGACCCCAGCCAAATCCCCTAACTGCCCCAACCGCAGCCAACGGTGACGCGAACAGCGTATATGGCTCATGGGCCGGATCCACGACCAACCAGCCCTATTACCTACCGAACGGGATCGCCGACGGCAGCGATATCGCCTCGAGCTACACGGATACCAGCGGGAATATCACGGTCCAGCGGACCAGCCCGCCGGTCGGCGGGCGATGGGGCGAGGCACCATCCGTGCCCGGAGTACCCTTCCTCAAGAGCTCCATGACGCCCCCCGTCCCCGCCAACCTGATCCAGACCAATTACGCCAACCCGGTCCGCGCGGGCTACTCGTTCGACATCACCGACCTGCTCAGCAACTTGACCAACAACGGCAACACGCCGTTCCCGCGCGACTCGGCCGACGACAACTTCAACGCCTTCGACGCCTTCCCGCCCCGGCTCACCGGCGAGATCGGTGACGCCGACTTCTACGACAGCGTCGGCGGTCTCCTGATGCCCGTCGAGCGGTGGCGGCGGTTCGTGACCCCGGCCGACATCAACGGCACCGGCAGCGTCAAGACCTGGGGCAGCTCGAGCAACCTCGGCGCCGACAACTTCGGCCGCGTCCAGTTCTCCAGCTACTTCCGCCCGGCCGGCGTCGCGGGCGCCATCAATACCACGACACAGCAGGCCAGCCCGACGACCGAGAGCTACGACGGCGCCATCGGCTACGGGACCTGGAGCAGCGGCGCGCTGACTCTATGGGGCTCCGGGACCAGCCCGACCACCTACGTGCCCGACGTGACCAACAACCCACTGCACGGCTACGAATGGTACAAGCTCCCCACCCAGTTCCAGGTCCCCGGCGTGGCGCCGGCCTATACCAAGAATACCAACCCGCAGACCTACGGCGGCATGCCAACTTCTCCCAGCTCCGCGACGGGTTCGAACGCACTGAACACGGCCTGGCTGACCGCGAACGGAGCGACCATCCCGACCTCCTACACCGTCGTTCCGCCCGCCACGGCGCCCGCGGCGACACCCCCCAGCCTCCCCACCGTGTTCCCGACCTACGATAACGCGGTCAACTCGGAGGATCGTTCCGACGGCGTCAACGACGCCGACGAGATGAACCTCTACGCGCCGAACCCGCTGCTCGACTCCCCCTACGGGCCCACCGATATCGAGTGGCTCTACCGACAGCAGGACGTCGACGGCGCCACGCTGACCAGCCGGCTGTCCCAGCTCGCCCCGATCAGCTTCACCAACACCCTCGACGGCCAGCGCCGCCGCCGGCTCTTCTCCCTCGATTCGTCGGAGCCGAACAACTTCGTCTGGGCCAACGACAATCCCCAGGGTGCCTTCGCCTACAACCGCCGCTTCGGCTCCACCGCCAGCCCCAGTTTCGCCGGCCTCAGTCTGTACACCCCCGCGCTGGCCCAGCGCGACAAGACGATCACCCTCAACTACCCCCGGCCGGTCTCCAACGACTGCAACGAGCCGGTCCGCCAGAAGTGGATCGGCGATACCTACCTGACCCTCAAGGCCATCCTCCCGCCCGACGCGGTCGACACCGCCGAGGAGCGCGCGCAGCTCAGCCAGTTCGTGATCAACATCATCGACTTTCGCGACCCCGACGCCACCATGACCCACTGGGTCAACCCGGACGTCTACATCACGCCCGGCACCGCGACCCCGGCGGCCTGCCCCACGCTCAGTTTCGCCTCGATCAACGCCAACAGCGTCCTCCTCGACCAGTACGGCATGGAGTACAACCCGGTCGCCATCAATGAGACCCTGGCCTACTCCTTCCAGAGCCGGCCCACTCAAGGCCAGAAAAACACCACCCTGACCAACCGCTTCTTCATCGAGCTGGTCAATACGCTGACCGCCGCCTACAACCCGAGCTTCGACTACGGCTCGCCCACGGTGACCTACTCGGCCAACAATTACTACGGCTACGGCCCCAGCCATGAGAACATCGACGCCACCTACTCGAGCCCCACGAACCCCAACCAGGCCAGCACCCTCAGCCTGGGCGGCCTGACCTATGCCGTCGGCGACCCCTACGGCGGCGGCTGCTGGGACCTCGTCTTCACGGCCGACACCCCGATGGCCCGTCCCGACCCCTACCGGGGCGAGCTGCTCTACAACCCCACCAGCGGTACCCCCACCTATTTCGGCCTGATCCCGCTCAACCGCGATTCCTTGGCGACCACCAGCGGAGTGATGACGGCGACTCCGAATCCCAACGCCCCGAACCAGGGCGATGTCACCCTGCTCCCCATCAGCCCGACCGCATCCACCGCGACCGGGTCGGCGTTGATCATCCCCGTCAACCCGAACCCGGCGACGGTCACGACTCCGGCCGCACCACCGACTACCTACTACTACGTCATCGCCAACCCGACCACCGGGCCCGAGAGCTTCCCGTTATCGCCGACGGCGAACAACTCGGGCAACAACCCGCCCCCCGTCACCCAGTTCCTCACGAGCACCTACGATCCGCTGAATCCCGGCTCCGCCCCGCCAACGCCCACCTATCGCGCGGGAATCCTGCCGGCGCCGAGCACCACAACCCAGTTCAGTCAAATCACCAACTACACATGGGACATCCCCTACCTGGGGAACGTCAGCGGCTCGGGAGGGCCGCCCACAGGTGCATACCCATCGGCGTACTATTGGGTCTGCCTGCGACGCCCCGCCAATCCCTTCGCCCCCGTGTCGGCGGCCAACCCGATGTGCGTGGTCGACTCCATGCGGTTCCCCTACATCGACGGCAGCGGCACCTGGAGCACCTCCACCGATACGAGTAACTGGTATTACATGGTGGGCGGGTCGAAGGCCCCCACGATCTACTCGGCGCAGCGGCTCCAGCCGTATCGCGGCGGGCATGCCGTCCCGATGCCCAACGACACCGGGACGGTCAATATGCCCCCCGACCCGCGCTATGGCTACAGCGACCAGATCGCCGTCCCCCAGACGATCTGCAAGGTGGGGTCGGGGAATAATTACCTCTACGGGCTCGCCCACACGACGGCGGGCAGCTCGGTCTATGCGGCGACCAACGCCATCTACAACACCCTGGGGGCGGTCAACGACAGCGCCGAAAACTGGGATTACTTCGTGTTCAACGACCGCGACTTCTCGAGCGTGGCCGAGCTGATGCTGGTGCCGGGCTGCCCGCCGGGGCTCTTCACCAAGCAGTTCGTCGAGTTCGCCCCGTCGATGATGAACGCGGCCGACATCTTCGCCACGGTCAACACGCTCACCGCGCCGTCCCAGGTCAACACCCCCACCTCGGCCATGAGCGGGGCCTCGACCGCCGCCGCCTCGGCGAATACCACACCCACCGCGCCGCTCTCCGCGCCCTCGGCGATCGGTTCACTGAGCACCGCGACCGTGCCGTTCCTGTCGGTCTCGCAGGCCACCTCCACGAGCGCGATCGGGAGCAAGCCCACCGGGACGCCACCGCCCGGCCTGCCGCTGACGGTCCCGGCCCTCTCGCCCAGCCTGACGCAACCCGGCAGCCCCACGACACCCGTCCAGCCCCATGCCTACCCTTACCTGGTCGACAAGTTCTATTACACCGGGGCCTCGACGTTCCTCTATCCGCCGCTGATGCCGACCAACAGCATGACGCTGGCGCCGGGCAACCCCGGCACCACCGACCCCTCGAACGCCGGCGTCCCCGTCGTGGGCGGCCCGGCCGCCGACGGCTGGTTCAAGATGTTCGACTTCTTCGAGGTCCCCAGCCAGGCCATCGGCGCCATCGGGCCCGTCGCCCAGGGGGCCAACTTCGACTGGATGCGGCAGGATTACAGGTCCGGCCTGATGAACCTCAACCTGATCGTCGACGAGGAAGCCTACTTCGCCATCTTCGGCCAGCAGGGGACCTCGGGCTTCAATCAGACCCTGCTCAATTCGATCGAGCTGCCGCTACTCACCCTGTCCGGCTCTTCGGGCAACTATCTGCCTTACCAGTTGCCCCTCTCCACCTGGACCAACGGCGGCACTCTGGCCGTCCCACCCATCCCCCTGAACGGCCCGCCCGTGCCGCTGGTCGTCAGCGCGATCCAGGCCTCCGGCGCGCCCAACTACGTGTATCCGATCACCGACCAGACCCAGTACGTCCAGCATGGCTATCTGGCCGGCGATCCGATCTCGTCGGCGATCAACACAGCACTCGGCGTGACACAACCCGCCGTCGGCAACCGGCTCAAGGCGTCGTTCGCGCAGTTCCTCTGGATGCGGCACGGCGGGTCGGGCTACATGTTCGGCTACGGTAACGGCATGACCGGCCAGAACAGCGCGATCACCACGCCAACGGTGACGGTCAACGTCGCCGCCCTCCCGGCCGAGCTCCCCTTCCGCTCGCTCTCCTTCCCCGACATCGATCACACGATCATGCGGCCCGCGGCACTGCCCCCCTCGATCGTCAGCAACCCAACAATGCTCACCGATAGCAACAACTTCGCGCTCACGCCCGTGATCAACGCCCAATCGGTGGCCTACCAGACCTCGACGACCGACCCGCCCACGACCGGGAACTGGTACTGGCTCAACACCAGCCTCAGTTGGGGAGCCAATCCGACGCAGCCGATCTTCTACGCGCCATTCGTCGCGACCGGCAACAGCAACTTCGCGGCCAGTACCCCGATCGTCTACACCGGCGACCCGGGCGTGAGGAACCCGTTCCTCTCGCAGGGTTATGCGGCGAGCAACACCAGCGTTGGGGCCCCCTATTCGACCGCCCTGACCGCCAACTCCGTCCCCGCCGGCATCCCGCTCCCGATCAACGTGGCCTTCCCCCCCACCACGGCGGGCTCCGCCGCCACCACCGACGCCATCACGATGCCACCGGCCATCCCGCCGGCCCGGCTGTTCCAGATCCCCGACGATTACGGCGCGGGGGCCATGGCTTCGAAGTCCTACACGGGGATCTACGACACCATGGCCGACGTGGCCACCACCGCCACGGGTAACCTCCCGCCGGCCGTGAGCAACGCCACCGACTCGGGCGACCCCTGGATCAACAACCAGGTCGCCAACCAGGTGGTGACTCCCGGAGCCCCCGTCTACCCGACGTACACGCTCAACAACGGCTTCACGAACCTCATGTGGTCCGGCGGGAGTTATTCCAGCAGCGCGAGCAGCGCGGGTCCATTCGTGTCGTCCGTCGGGGTGCTGCCCCCGACTTCCGTCAACTACTTGCCTTATAGTCTGCCGGCCGCACCGACGACTCCTCCGGGCAATCTCACGCTCTACAACGGTTACTCGGGCACCGCGAGTTCGGCCAACCCCTACCTGGGCTCCAACACGGGGGCCACTACGGACGATCGCCAGCATCCCTACTGGCGGACCGAGAACTTGCAGAAGGTCATGAACCTGACGACGGTCCGTACCCACCAGTACGCGGTCTGGATCACGGTCGGGTTCTTCGAAGTCAAGAAGGTGGGCGATATCGGCATGCTCATCCAGGGGCAGCCCCAGTTGGCCTATGACATCATGGGCCCGGAGGTCGGCGCCCTGAGCGGCAACAGCACCCGCTACCGCGGCTTCTTCCTGGTGAACCGCCTCAATCTCACCGGCTTCAACCCCGCCAACGTCGGCAGCTTCCGTGCGGCGGTGGTCTACCGCAAGGTCATCCAGTAAGTGACCCGTCCCGGGGGGGGGGGGGG
>JBKQHM010000844.1:0-3298 GCA_052148775.1 Isosphaeraceae bacterium
TGAGCGCGCAAGTCGTCAACTTCGGCTTGCAACCGCTGGCAATTGGCACACGGAGGCATTGTGTCGGTATTCATGGTCGTAGAGTTTATACGGCCCGCAGCAGTGATTCAACACTGTGAACGGTTACAAAAACACTAGCTCCTGGGTTGGAGGAAGGGGACCAACCCAGCAGCATAACTGCCCTGGCAAGACTGGTTTTACCGGACGCTTACGGTGATGATGACGTGGACCCAGTACGAGAGCGTGATGCCCGTCACCACAATCACCCCGACGCAGGCCGCCACCCCCGGCGGCCTGGGCCGACGCCGGCCGTGCCCCGGCCGACCGCACTCAACGCCACCACCATCCAGGAAAGCGGGAGCGCGACGGATCGCGTCACGTGAGCGATCGCCACCCCCGGGGTCCTCTCGAACGGGATCCGACCCAGGTGGTACTGAGCCAGCGCGATCGCGATAGCCGCCGCGGCCACGATCCCCATCCAGTCGATCATCCCGAACCGACGCGTCGAGGGCCGTCCCATCGTCTCCTCCCCGATCGTTCCCCGCCGATTGGGGGATTGGGGCGATTGTCCCAGGATTCACTCGAATTCGACAGATCCTGGTAGTGCCCGGCGGTGGTCGCAGAGGATTCGACCGATGGGCAAGCGGATCAGCCAGGAACAGACTCGATGATACGGATCGCTCCAGGAAGACTCATGCCCGCGGGCGACCTCGGTCGCCGCGAACTTGCCAGCTCGGCGGTGCGAACTTACACTTTTCGGAGGTCGTCGTAGTGGATTGGCGCGGGCCTCTTGCTCGAAGGAACAACCATGAGCGTCAGGGATAGACTCGGTATCCTCTTCGGGATGCTGATCACACTGGCCGCGGCGGGGTCGTTAACGGCCCAGGTGCCCGAGGCGTCGGCTTCGCCGAAGGTCTCGGCGTCGAAGTCGGAGGGCAAACCAGCGGGTCCCGCCAAGACGGTCGATCGGCTCGTCGAGCAGCTCAAGCGCCATTCGGTCCCGCGCAAGCCGGCGCCGGATGGGGTCGCGCCGGATCGGTTCTCGATCTCCATGATGGAACTCGCCAGCGGCGAGGTGACGCTCATCGCCGATGAGCCCGCGCCCGGTCTCCTCCGGTGCGGCTCGCCCGTGTGGTCGCACGACGGCCGTCGCATCCTTTTCGATGCCACGCCCGGGAAGGATTTCAGCCTGAGCCGGTTGCAATCGATCGAACTCGGCCAGGGCCAGGACCGGCCGGTCGTGGCGGACTTCGGCGCCGGCAACTGTCCCACCTTCGCGCCGGACGACCATCGCATCGCGTTCTTGTCGAATGCCAACGGCGTACAGAACGGCATCTGGATGATGAAGGCCGACGGCTCGGAACGGCACCTGCTCGGCGAGTACGGGATACCCAAGTGGTCGCCGGATGGTCGCCAGATGATGATCGTCGCCTTCGGCGAGCCTCGTCGGGTGACGCTCATGGACGTGGACCCGGAGAAGAGCGGAGTCCTCACGATACCGGGTTCCCGGATCTCCTCGATCCCGAGCTGGGCCGGCAACGGCATGATCGCGGCGGTCGTCGGAACCAAGGCGGGCGATCAGATCGCCGTGATCGACGTCAGCAACCCGGCCCAGGCCAGGATCAAGGAGGTGCTGTGGCGGAGAGCGTCCGGTCCGGACGTCACGCCCACTTATCCGATCTACTTGCCCGACACCGGGCTCTGCGTGTTCGTCGGCGGACATGCCAAAGGGATGTCGCTGTACTCGGTCCGGCGAGGCAAGGAACTCCCGGCGAAACCCCTGGGAAAGGCGGTCGAACGCGAGACGATCGTCAACCTCGCCTTCTCGCCGGACGGGCGGTATGTCCTCTTCTCCGCACACGGCCGGGATTGAGGTTGGGGACCTGGGGCGCACGCAACGGCCGAGCCCCCGTCGATCCCGGCCCGCCGCCCATTGCCACCTGGAGCGCTTCACGATTGTACTGGATACACCCCCACACCAACCCGATGAGGCGGCCGGACCTCGGCGACTGTGGACCAAAGTTCAGCAAACAGTATGCCGGATGATTGGCCCGGATCGGCACGCGCCGTTCTCCCCTGTCGCTTGCTACAGCTTCGTGGCCGCGCGGATGGCGCTCAAGGGAAGGAATAGCCGCATCGGATCGTCCGTCAATGGCAGGAATCCAAATCGCTCATAGAAGGCCCTGGCCTCGGCGTCGAGGGCGTCGACGACCACCGCGTGGACGCCAAGTTTCTCCGACAGGTCGAGAGTCTGGGTCAATGCATCGCGGAGGAGGAGGCCGCCCAAGCCTCTCCCATGGACGTTTCGATCGACGGCCAGCCGTGCGATCAGAACGACCGGCACGGCGTGCCGAGGGAGCTTCTTGGGCTGTTTCGCGGGCAGGCTCTCCGCGTCGATCGCTCCGCTCGCGAGGGTGTAGTAGCCCATTACGCGCGGATCGCCTTCCTGGAACGCCACATAGGTCCTTCCCAGGTTGCGCTTCTCGTACTGGCTGACGAGCGTGTGCAGGAAGTCATTGAGCGAGGGCTTGCCGCAGTCGAAGCCCTCCCGCACGTGAATACGGTCGAGTCGCTCGATCCGCCAATCACTCACGCGTCCTCGCCTTCCCTGCCATCAGACGCCGCAGCGCGTCATTCGGCTTCGGCGGATGATCGAGTGCCTGCAAGAACCGTTCGCGTTCCCGATCGGAAAGGACGATCGGCACTTCCTCCGAGAAACGGAACTCGTCCTCCGGGATCACACGTGCTCTGCGAATGCGCAACTCGTTTTCGCTCACCTGCTCGATGATGACCGTCGCATTGGCGAAGGCCTTTGGCAGGATGACGCGCCCCTTCGCATCCGTCGACCTCGTTTCCAGCCCCATCTTCATCCCTTTCTGTTCTGCACAACCTATCCAAATTCTACTCATGCAGCGGAGAGTGGTCAAGTGGGAGCATCCCACCAACGGCTTGATGGATCGTTGCACGGCAAAGGGCTTGTTCGGTCTGAAGGATGGAAGAGAAGGTGGATCCGGTCTGGGGACGGAGCCCCCTCCTATGAGGGCACCGTTGGCTGTCTCTTATCGTTGTAGAGCCGGCTCCGTCCGGCGATCTTCAGCTCATCATCAAGCGGTCTCATTTGGACGCTACGGGAAAACAGGAATTGACGCGGTCACAGGCACCCGCGGCACCGCCGGTCAAGGTCGAGTTGGCGGAGGGAACGGGCCGGAGTTCGCGGCCCCTCAGCGATCGATGGGCGTTGGCTGCGGGTCCCCTTCGCGGACGAGATAGGCCCGGTCGGCGGCGAGCGCGGTGAACC
>JBKQHM010000845.1:0-68060 GCA_052148775.1 Isosphaeraceae bacterium
GCCGCAAACGCCCTCAGCTCTATGGTGTAGGGCGTTTGCGGCGACGAGAGCGTGCCCCGTGGGGGTGGGTCCGGCTGGCCGAGAAAGTTGAGCCCTTCCTGACCGAAACCGACATATAAATATAAACCCCGCCAGTCTCGCAGATCAGGGCCATCGACCTTCCTTCACAGCGTCCCGGATCAAGGCTCCCGCTTGCTGCGCCACGTCATGACTCCCGCTCCGGTACTTCCCCACGCCGACGGGAAGTGGGCGTGGTCCCGTTCGTGCATAGAGCGCCAGGGCGTCGCGCACGACCTCCGTCTCCGACCGCCGCTCTTGTGAGGCGAGCTGTCGGATGGTCGCGGCCGTTTGTTCGTCCAGGATGATCGGCGCCGGATTCATCGTGCATTGACCCCCCATTCCAGAGTTTCGCTGGCGAGCCGATCAGTCAAGCCCGGCCCTCATTCGCGGTTCGGCTCGGTGCTGGTTTTTCGCGCCGTTGTGTCGGCGTTCATTCCAACCAAAATAGGGATTCTCGGGAATCGGCCACCGCGGAGCCCTCGAAAGTTTCTATAATGAAGATGTCTGGTCGAACTGGCGGCGTTCGGGGTGCGCAATCGAGCGGAGGAAGCGGCGCTGATGCCATGCGAAACCGAGCACGACGAACTCAAAAACTCGACAAACGAACCCAGCGCGACACCCGAATCTCACGGAACGACCCCTGTCCGACATCCAAAACTCGCAAAACGAACCCAAGCTTCACACGATCTTCACATAAAACGTGCTCGGTAGGTTGCATGCAGACTTCGTCGGCCGAGTCGAAGCCGCGCGGGTCCAATTGCCGTTGGCATGAGAGCCGTCACTGCGAATAATGTATGGAGTTACAGGCGTCCTTTCGGAATCCGGGATGGACCATCCATGTCCAAATTTCAGCTCGTGAGCCCGTACCCGGCGGCCGGCGACCAGCCCGCGGCCATCGAGAGTCTGGTCGACGGACTGCGACGGGGCAAGAAGCAGCAGACGCTCATGGGCGTCACCGGCTCGGGCAAGACCTTCACCATGGCCAACGTGATCGCCCAGCACGGCAAGCCCGCGCTGGTCATGTCGCACAACAAGACCCTCGCCGCCCAGCTCTACGCCGAGTTCAAGGAGTTCTTCCCGCACAACGCCGTCCGCTACTTCGTCAGCTATTACGACTACTATCAGCCCGAAGCCTATATTCCCCAGCGTGACATCTATATTGAGAAGGATGCCGCCATCAACGAGGAGATCGAGCGGCTCCGCCTCGCGTGCACGAGCGCACTCGTCAGTCGGGAGGATGTGGTCGTCGTCGCAAGCATCTCGTGCATCTACGGGTTGGGGTCGCCGGACGATTATCGCAAGATGATGGTGCGGCTCCAGTTGGGCGACATCATCGATCGCGACCAGTTGCTCCTCAAGTTCATCGACATCCAGTACGACCGCAACGACGTGTCGTTCGAGCGAGGCAAGTTCCGCGTGCGGGGAGACGTCGTCGAGCTCTGGCCGGCGAGCGAGGAGATCGGCTACCGGATCGAGCTATTCGGCGACGAGGTCGAGCGGCTGGCGACCATCGACCCGGTCAGCGGCTCCGTGCTCGAAACGCACCAGGATCTCTACGTCTACCCGGCCAAGCACTTCGTCCTGCCCGAGGAGCGAATCAAGGGGGCCGTCGAGGCCATCGGGGAGGAGCTCGAGGAACGGCTCAAGCAAATGAAGGAGCAAGGCAAGCTTCTCGAAGCCCAGCGGTTGGGGGCCCGGACGCGATACGACATGGAGATGCTCCTGGAGGTCGGATACTGCTCCGGTATCGAGAATTATTCGCGGCACCTCACCGGCCGCAAGGCGGGCGAGACGCCCAACACGCTCCTCGACTTCTTGCCGCCGGATAGCCTCCTGCTCCTGGACGAGTCCCACGTGACCGTCCCCCAGATCCGCGGGATGTTCGCCGGGGACTTCAGTCGCAAGAGTACCCTGGTCGAGCACGGCTTTCGACTCCCCAGCGCACTGGATAACCGTCCGCTGCGGTTCGACGAGTGGGAGCAGAAGTTCGACCGTCGGCTGTTCGTCTCGGCCACGCCGGGCGACTACGAGGTGGCCATGTCCGGCGGCGAGGTCGTCGAGCAGGTGATCCGGCCAACGGGGCTGATCGACCCGGTGGTTCGGGTCGAGCCGGCGCGGGGACAGGTCCCGGCGCTGCTCCAGGAGATCAAGGCCCGCGCCGCCAGGGGCGAGCGCGTGCTCGTGACCACGCTGACCAAGCGGCTCGCCGAAGATCTCTCGCGCTACCTCAAGGAACAGGGCCTGCGTTGCAAGTGGCTCCATTCGGAGCTCGACGCGTTCGAGCGAGTCAGCATCCTCCGCGAGCTGCGCGAGGGGGCTTTCGACGCGCTGGTGGGCGTGAACCTGCTCCGAGAAGGGCTCGACCTGCCCGAGGTCTCGATGGTCTGCATCCTCGACGCCGACAAGGAGGGATTCCTCCGCAGCGAGACCTCGCTGATCCAGACCATCGGCCGGTCGGCCCGGCACGTCAACGCCGAGGTCGTGCTCTACGCCGACAAGGTCACCCAGTCGATGCAACGGGCCATCGACGAGACCAATCGTCGGCGCACGTTGCAACTGGCCTATAACCAGGAACATGGCATCACGCCCGAGACGATCGTCAAGGCAATCCGCCGCGGCATCGAGGAGGAGATCCAGGCCAAGACCATCGTCCGCAAGGCCGTCGGCCGCGACGAATCCACCGACGCCAATGAGGAATACCTCGCCGCGCTCGAAGCCGAGATGCTCGATGCCGCCGAGAAGCTGGAGTTCGAACGCGCCGCCGCCCTTCGCGACAAGATCCTCGAGCTCCGATCGGCCCAGGGGAGCGGCCCCAAACGACCCGCCGCCTCGCCCCAGGCCCAGGGAGCGCGGGCCCGGGCCAAGGCCAAATCCAGAGCCGGACGTCGTCAGTCATAGTGGCTCCCGGCGTCGTCATGTCTAGTGGCTCGTGGCTCGTGGCGAGTATGATGAGAACACTTGGGCCGTCCGGGAGGCCGGCTCAAGCGGGGATGGGTATCCTAATTATTCGCATTGGCTAGCCACTACTCGGGGAGACCTTCATGCCGATGAGGCTTCGATACGGGATATCAGGAACGTGGTTCGGGCTCGCGGGGGTGATGATCGCCCTGTCGACGGGCGGGTGTGGGGAAGGTGACTTCGTGCCGCCGCCGCCGCCCGAGTTGCGAGGCGCCATGGGCACGACGTCGGCCGCCCCTAAGCTTGGGTCCTCGACCGCAACCACGGACTTGCTCGGTTCTGCGGCGAACGGGGTCAAGAGCATCGAACTGATCCTCAGTGGCGGTCGAGACCCGAACGAGATCGAGACTGAGAAGGCCGCCGCGAGGTTGCAAGCCGGCGCCGACAAGGCCCGGCTCAAGATCACGGTCGTCGGTGAAGAAACCTCCGAAGGGCCGAAGCCGGCGCCCCTCAAGGATCAGGCCACACTGGTGCGGGAAGCGGTCGCCCGACATCCCCAGGCCCTGATCGTCGAGCCAGGCGATCCCGCCGACAAGGAGCTCGCCAAGGCGATCCATGAGGCCCAGGCCGCGAAGGTCCCCGTCGTCCTGCTCGATCGACCGCTTGCCCAGGGGGCCGGCAACACGGGGGCTCCGACGATCCTGGTGGAACCCGAGCCGTTCGCGGATTCGGCGCGGCAGTTGGTCGCGTCGGCCATCCGGAACGCCAAGAATGCCAAGCTGGATCCCCAGGGGGGCGCCGTCCTGCTGATCAATACCGCCGGCGATCCCTTCATCCCCGATCGGGTCGCGGCCCTGCGCGACGCCCTCAAGGCCGCGGGGATCAAGTCAATTGAGCAGGTTCGATTCCCCGGCGATAACTCCGCGGAGAAACTCCTGTCGGCTTACCTCAAGGCCAATCCGAAGCCGTCGATGGTCTTCTCGGTCGATTTCGTAAGCAGTTCGGGCACCAATGAGACGGTAACGCAGATCAGCGAGGAGCGTCCCTTCATCCAGGCGGGATATACCAGTGATGACAACCAGCTCCGCCTGGCCCGCCTGGGCGAATTCGCGGCACTGGGCCAGTACATACCGAATCGACTGATCCGCAAGGCAATCTCGACGGCCATCGCGGCGGCACTGAAGCAGGAGGTCCAGAGTCCGATCCGGATTCCCGTCGTAATCCATGAATCACCGCCGAATGCGGGCGTCGCCCGCTTCCAGTCCCGGCAGAAGGCCGGCATGAAGGCGAAGGCCACTCCCTCCGGATAAGAAGCGGAGCCGCGCGGTTTGACCCCGGATGACATCCCATGAGTCGTTCTCGATACCAATTCGAGGAGCGGGAGCAGCGCAACGTCGAGGCGCTGCTGGCGATGGCGATCGCCGAGGATTTCGGCGAGGTCGGCGACATCACGACGACCTCGACGATCCCCTGTCAGGCCAGGGGCGCCGCGAGGCTGGTGGCGCGGGCGACGGGCGTACTGGCCGGCCTCCCCATCGTCGAACGCGTGGCCGCGGAGTTCGAGTTGATCGCGCACTATGAATCCTATCGGGCCGATGGCGATCGCCTCGAGGCGGGGATGGTGATCGCGGGGCTGGCGGGGCCGATGCGGTCGCTCCTGGCCATGGAGCGGATTGCGCTGAATTTCCTCCAGCGTCTCAGCGGGATCGCGACCTTGACCGCGCGGTACGTCTCGGCGACCGCCGGCACCCGCGCGGCGATCTACGATACCCGCAAGACGACCCCCGGCTGGCGCGCGCTGGAGAAGTACGCGGTCCGTTGCGGCGGCGGGTTTAACCACCGTTTCGGGCTCTTCGACGCGGTCTTGCTCAAGGACAACCACCTGGCCTGGCTCGGTTCGGCGGCCATCCCCGGGGCGACCGACCCGATCACCGCGGCCATCGCCTCGGCGCGGGCCAACGTCCCGGCCGGGACGATCGTGGAGGTCGAGGTCGACACCCTCGAGCAGCTCGATGTGGCAATGCGATGCGGACCCGATATCATACTCGTCGATAACCTGGGTCCGGATCGGGTCGCCGAGGCGGTGCGCCGTCGCGATGCCGTCGCGCCGGGTATCCGGCTCGAAGCATCGGGCGGCGTGACCCTGGAGACGGTCGGCGCCCTGGCGGCCACGGGTGTCGATCGGATCAGCGTCGGTGCGCTGACTCATTCAGCCCCGGCCCTCGATCTGGCGATGGACTTCTCGACGAGTCCTTGAACGACCATGAGCGATCGAGGCCGATGGTCAAGACCGAAGACCCAGGATTCGTTGCCCATGACTCAGGGACTTGATGCCGAGGTGATGAAAAGCCCCATCGAGGCATTGAACATCCCGCTCCTGGATCGCCTGCGCGCCGCGTCGGGCGACTTTGTACCGCTGGACGGTCTGGGTTTTGACACGGATAGGGTGCGCGCCGACCTCGATGCCCTGGCCGCCTTCGGCTTCGGGATCGAGCGCCACCCCTATCGAGGCGCGGCTTACGCCGGGCCGGCTGACCGGCTCTGTCCGGACCAGATCGAACACGAGCTGGCCACGCGATGGATCGGTCGACGGATCAGCGTCTGGAGCCGGGTGGCCAGCACGAACGACCTGGCAGCCCGCGCCGGCGCCTCGGCCTCGGGTGCCGGACTGGTCATTCTGGCCGAGGAGCAGACCGACGGCCGTGGCCGTCGCGGCCGATCCTGGGTCGCCCCGCCGCGCTCCTCGATCCTGATGTCGGTCCTCCTCTTCCCACCCCCCGACCTGGATTTGGCCGTGCCCGGCTCCGCCTTCGGCTGTGCCTGGCTGACCGCACTGGGTGCGGTGGCGACGGCCGAGGTCGTCTTGGCATGGACCGGCCGCGAGGCCAGGATCAAATGGCCCAACGATGTCCGCGTCGACGGCCGGAAGATCGCCGGAATCCTCGTCGAACGCGCATCGCCCCCGGGGCATCTTCGCGGGGACGGTAATGCCGCGGTGCCGGCATGCGGCGTGGTCATCGGCATCGGACTGAACGTCAACGTGGACCGCGATGATCTCCCCGCGGACCTCAGCGCCGGGGCGACCTCCTTGAGAATCGAACGCGACGGGAAGTTCGTCGATCGCTCGGAAGTCGCACGCGACCTGATCCGACGGCTCGATCACTGGTACGACGCCAGCCTCGCGTCCGGCTGCGAGATCCTCAACGACTCATGGCGTGCCCTGAGCGAGCATATCGGACGCCTCGTGCGCGTCGCCACCCCCTCCGGCACCCGGGCCGGCCGCCTGGTCGACCTCGACGTCCGTCATGGATTGACGCTCGCCGGGGAGGAAGCGGAAGACCGAGCCAACCAGGGGGGCGACGCCCAGGGTCACATCCGACTACCCCTTGCCGCCATTCTCGCACTCCAGGCGTATCCTCCGTGCGATGCGCCGTCGCGCGCCTTGAATGGTCCTGGATGCAATGCTTCCGCCTTGATAGACTAATGGAATACGGACCCTGTGCGGACGGAGTGAGAGCCGGGGAGACATTGGCATGGCAGGATCAACTCCTCCTGGGGATCTCCCGGAAACGCCTCCATGGCTACGGCCGACGCGGAGCGGGCCTCATCGCGCGGTAGGGCTAACATGCGTCTGCGTGCTCGTGGTATGCGTGACGTGGTTGAACCCGTATTCCGCCTGGGCCCGCGATGAAATCAATCGTCCGCGGATCGGGCTCGGCGACCGTGGTGAGGCGACCACCTCAATCCTGCTCGTCGATTACTTCCAGAAACTGCTTCAAGATCACGACCTCGAAGCCTTCCGCAATCGCGTCGCCGCGCGTTACACGGAGGAGACGCTCTGCGAGATCCTGCTGGGCTCTCCGACAATCACATCGCGTCGGGCCTCGGTGGTGTCCCTGAGTTTCCTGGGCGAATTCCCGAGAAGCAACGCCGTCCTGGGCCGGGCGTTGCAAGACAGTGATCCGACCGTGCGGAAACTCGCCGAAGACGCCCTCTGGTCGATCTGGTTCCGCGCCGGCACGCCCGAGAATAATCGGACTCTCCAGGAAGTTGTCCGGCTCACGGGCCTTCGGCAGTTCGAGCAAGCCGAAGCCCTTGCGACCCGCCTGATCGTCACCGCCCCTCGTTTCGCCGAGGCGTACAATCAGCGGGCCATCATCCACTTCCAGCAAGGCCGGTTCGCCGAAAGTGCCCTGGATTGCCAGCGAGTGCTGAATCGAAACCCATATCACTTCGGTGCGATCGGCGGGATGGCCCAGTGCCAGCTCCAACTGAACCAGCCGGCCGAGGCCCTCAAGACTTTACGCCGAGGCTTGAAGATCCAGCCGTACCGGGATGAGGTCCGCGCCAGCATCAAGCTCATCGAGGCCCAGCTCGATCCCGAAGGATCGCATTGATTGGTCGGACCACGAGCCAGCGGCCTCGACCTCCTGGTCGGGGTCGAGTTCAATTCTCGGGTGCATCGGGCCCATCATTGCAGTCCCAGGCGCGGTCCGACTCCCGCTCGGCCAGTCCACGGGCCGAAGGGCGACGGAGGGATGGGCGGTGCGGACCGGCAAAGGCCGCGACGACCTCCGGCAGGGCGCCGAGATGCAGGTGCAAGAGGCTCCCGACGGCATGATGATGATAGAACCAGTCACCCTCGGCGGACAGGGCCCCGAAACAGCTCGGGCATTCGAAGGGCTCGACTCCGGCGATCAAACGCCATCGGTTACTCTTGTAGCCGCGGACGGTCGTCCCCCGGGTGCCCAGCCAGCAGTCGTGCAGCAGTCGCCGCGAGACCGGGCCCGGCGGCGGGGCGTCGGGGAGGAACTCGGCGTCGAATGGCAGGATCCCCGCGCCCCGATAACATCGATCGCGGATAAACATGCGGCGTCCCAGGTAGGCGGTCCCTCCACCTTCCGAGTAGATCCGCCGACCGAGGCAGACATGCTTCCCCAGGGCGGCAATCATGCTATGGTTCGAGACAAGCTCGTCGGCGTGGTCGTCCGGTTTGCCACAGCCGATCATCACCAGGTTGACCCGCTCCGGCAGGCCCTCATCGCGCAGCGGCGAGAACTCGATGAGTTCGGCGCCGAGCGCTTCCAGCGCCTCGATCGTATCGGGGAAGTATCGGCCGAAGGCCTCGTCCTGAGCGTAGGCCACGCGGAAGCGCCGTCGTCCCCGTCCCGACAGCCCGGCGCATCTCGCCGTGCGGGGAAACGGGTGTCGGCGGGCCAGCTCGCGAATCGCCGACAAGTCGGCGTGCTTCAGGAAGCCTTGGGCCAACGCATCGATCAGGTCGTCCGGCAATCGACGATCGCTGGGCACGCGTTCCAGCGCGGCACGGACCTCGGGCATCTCCTCGAGAGCACCTACGACCGGCAAGCCGGTCGTCAACTGGACCAGTCGCCTCAACCTCGGCAAATCCGACGGATCGGCCAGTTCGTCCAGGAGAACAGCATCGACCCCTTCCGATAATCGCGGTAGATGGAACGCCTCGGAGTCGCTCCCACGACACGAAACGACCGAGACAACAGGGAGATCCAGCGCCTCGGCGATCGGCCGCAGATCGCCCGGGTGATCGCATGATACAACAGTGAGACCCGACTTCGGCTTCGGAAGCTCGAGTGTCCCTTCGACCAGGGACAGGTCGGCAGAGGCCGCAGCCCTGGCAAATAACCCGCAGCAGACCGGCCCGGGCATCAGCCAGGCGTCGAGATGACGGCCAGGTAGTCCGGTCACATGACCAACGGACTCCATGGCCGTCGGACACGCTCGGGTCCGGAAATGCTGGACTCGCCAACGCTTTTGAGTCAACCCGGCCAGCATCGCCAGGGACACTACCGAGGGCTCCGGACCGGATGAGCATGTCGCCAATCCCAGTCGCGGAAGCTCATTTTCAACGCCTCGCGGACTTACAGGACGGGGCACAATGGAACTCCTCCGGGCTCGGTCGGCCGGATGCGAAAGCTCTCCTTGCCTCGGCTCTTTTCAATGCATCGCGGCATGTTCCGGCTGGCATGACACCGATCCTTCCACCCAACTCATTCTTGCCGAAGAGATCCGGATCGATCGCTACAACCCCCGATCCCCCTCTTCGGGTCTCCGCGGCTCAGTTGAAGTCACTCAGCATGGGCCGCGAGCCACGAAATCGTGCGCGGGATCGGTGCATTTGATAAGGATGATTCGAGGGGAGCGTCTCGATCGAGATTGATTGTTGATCCTCAATCCAACACGCTATATCGCGGACGTTCCAATGATAGAGCCGCGAAGGGTCAGGTCAAGGGCTATTACGCCAGCAAGCGAGCCCGGGCGACTTTCTGGCCCGCTTCGGTTTCCTCTTGTCCGATGGGGCAACACGGGCTACCTTACGCCCCTTCATGTCCCGGCATAGTCCCGGTGAGATGGATATCGCGATCGAGAGGCCGAGGCTGCGTCCGAGCACTCTCGCACTTCGTCCGTGTCATGTTCCCTCGGGCTCGCTACGTCCGAGCGATTCCACGTCCATCGAGAGGGAGTCCGCATGATGCGGGGATCCAGGAATCGGGCCGTTGCTGCGGAATCCTCGCCGGACGTATCTTCCTGTCCCGGAGGTATGATCCGCCGTACCTCGGGTGTGATGGTCGTGCTGATTCTCACGATGGCCGCGCCACCCCCCGGGCTAGGCCGGCAAGCGGAGCCCGAAGCCCGGTCGCAACCGACGTCCAGGGCTGCAGAACCCTCGGCGTCCTCCGGCTCGGCGAGAGGCAACGAGGTTGATATCCCAGCCCTACGGACCCTGACGGAGGGGCAGCTCAGGGCCCTCGACGCGGCTGCGACCGCCGGATCGACGACGAGCGCGACGACCGGCAACGGTCCTTCACGGCCCGATCCCTCGGCGGGTTCATCGTCCGGATCTCCCCCCGTGGCCGTCGAATCATCGATGGACAAGCAGTTCCGCGAACTGCTCCAGGATCGCCTGCGCTGGCTCGCTGAATATGACAAGGCCGCGAAGGCGCTGAAAAAGGCAACCAATCCCGATCGGAGCCCCGAGCAGCAACTGGATGAGGCCAAGGACCAGCTCGGGCGGCTCCAGGCCATCCTGAGCCAGGCAGCGACCCGGCCGGAAACCATGCTGCCGCCGGCTTATCGGGCCCTCCAGGCCGGAACGTCTCCTCATCTGAATAGCGAGATGAAAGACGCCCTGGAAGCGGCGACCAACGAGCTGAAGGACTGGAATTCCAAGCTGGAGTCCCTCCGGACCGAGATCGTGAACTGGGAGAGTACTCAGAATGCACGCCGGACCGAGCGCGACAAGCTGTTCCAGCGGGTGGCCTCCCTGAAAGTCCGGGTGACGGAGCGCGAGGCCGTCACCGGAGCGGCGACGACCCGGGCGCGTCAGTTGGCCCAGGAGCGGCAGCTCAACTCCGACTGGGCCTCTCGGGTCGAGGCCCTGCGACTCCGGGCCATCGAGGCCGAGATCGCCCTGGAAGCCAAGCTGGCGGGCGTTCGCGAACTGAGGTTGCAAGTCGATCACGCGCAGATCCAGGTCCTGGAGAAGGCGCTCGGGCTGATGCAAGAGCGCTATCGTGCGTCGGCGGAACGACAGGAGCACGAACTCAAGGAAAAGGCGGCGCACGAGGAGAACACGGCTCGACAATCGGAGGATTTCCTGGAGCGGTTCCATGCCCACCGGTTGGCCGATCTGCTGGAACTCGAGGCCCAGGTCGTCAAGAACGAGCAGGCCGAGGTGGCCAGCCCGCCGCCGACGCTGGACGAGGAACGCAGCCGCGCCGACCACGCCGAAGCCGACTTTGCGCGGATCAAGGCCCTGCTCGAGGACGGCCGGGTCAGCCGGCTGGACGCCATCCGGCTCAACAACGACTTCCGACGCATCGGCCCCGAGCGCGAGCGACTCCTCCACAACGAGATGGCCGTCGTCGAGACGCGACTCCAGTTCTATGAGGACCTCTTGACCAATGTCGAGATCGAGCTGCTCCAGGACTCGCTGCACGACCGGTTCGAGCACGACCTCCTCCGGGAACGGCTGCCGTCGTCGCGATGGGCCGAGGGCGAGGCACTCCTGGCCGAGCTCGAGCAGAAACATCGGACGCTGCTGGTGCGACGCCGGGCGTCGCTGGAGCGACTGACCGACTGCACCACCCAGACACTCGACCAGATCGCGCGACGATTGGCTATCCTCGACGAGGAGTACGGCTTCATCCGCACCCACATCTTCTGGGTCCGCGATCAGGAACCGATCGGGCTGGCAACGATCACGCAGGGGGCACGTGAATTGAACCATCTGATCAAGTCGCTGGCGCACATGGCCCAGGAGACGGTCCGGCCCAGGCACTGGGGTCGTGCTTCGGCCGAATTCGTGGCCGCGACATTGGCCGCGCTCGGTCTGCCGTTCGGCCTCTTCCGCCTTCGGCGATTCTTGCGCGTGCTGATCGAGCGAGACCTCCCGACGGCGCGTCCGCCCGGGCCGGGTTGAGCGGGTCAGGAATGATGGATTCCGGTCAAGGCCAGGCGATGGGGTGAGGCGATGCGAGCAGGCGAGTTCGAAACTGGATTGCGTGGATTGCGATCCCTGGCGCTGGGGACGGTCAGGGCGGCGATCTGGCCGGCGTACCTGATCCTACTGGCCTACATGGCGCGGCAGGCCCCATGGCCGCGGAGCGTGGCCATCCTCGTCTCGGCGGAGCTGGTCGGCCTGTCGCTGGCCCTCCTGGTCCATGGACTGTTGAGGTGGCTGACGCGGCCGTCGGGCTGGGCCGAGCACTACCTGGAGATGCCCGCGCCGGTGGCGAAGCAACTCGGCCGCGCCGGGCAGTTCGTCGTCGTATCGGCCGCGGTGCTGATCCTGCCGGCCTATCTGCTCGACAGCGGCCTGATCATGCCGGAGGGCCGCACGGAGCATGCACAGGCCCTCAGCCGATTCCTGGTCCTCGCGTTCGAACTGCTGGTCTGGGGGACATGGGTCCGGCTGCTCCGAGGACGCTCGGCCCTGCTGTGCTGGTGCGCGATCGAGGCGGAGGTCGCGCCGGCCGTCGGTCCGGCGGGCGCCCCGGCGGCGGATGCCTCGCCCGAACCGCCGCGAGCGGCCGATGCGGGGCGGGGCAACTCGCGGGTCTATGCCGGGCTCGTCTGGATCAGCCGGAGGCGTCGCATCGCCGCCGCGGTCGTCCTCGCGGCGATCGCCGCGGTCATCGTCCTCGACGTGCGCGGATACAGTTTCTCCGCCCGACGGCTCGCCATCGGCGGTTCCCAGACCGGGGCGGTGATCGCGCTGGGCGTCGCCGCCTATCGCATCCTCGTGCGGACCATCAACCAGAACGCCGAGCGGTGGGCGCGGCCACGACGACGGTCCTGGGCGTTCGCCCTCACCTCGGCCGTCGCGATGAGGGCTCGATCGCGAGGGTCCGCCCTGGCCCACGAGTCGCCCGTCGGCCCGGTCGATTCCGCGGATGCTGCCGACCTGGCTATCCAGCCCCACGACGTCGCCGTCGGCCTTTCCCACCTCGGTGCGCTGGCCCTCACCGCCGTCGGGTTCCTCGTCGTTGCCTGGCTCTGGGAACTGGACCTGGCCTTCGGCCGGTTCCTGCTCAACATGCCCGTGTGGGCCTTCGACGACCAGTCGCCGGTGACCATCGGCGACCTGACAAAGGCCGCGGCCTTCATCCTGGCCGGCGCCCTGGCATGGCGTTACATGAGCACGCTCTTCGCCCTGACCCTGTTCCACCGCATTCCCGACGATCCCGGGGTCCGCTTCGCCGTCGTGACGCTCTGCCGGTACGCCGTGCTGGCGCTGACCACCATCGGCGCGATGGGCGCGATCCGGCTCGACATGGCCAAGATCAGCGTCGTCCTGGCGGCGCTGGGCGTCGGCCTGGGCTTCGGCCTCCAGGAGATCCTCTCCAACTTCGTCTGCGGCATCATCCTGCTGCTGGAGCGGCCGATCCGCATCGGCGACGTCGTCACGGTCGCCGGCACGACCGGCCGCGTGGACCGGATCCACATCCGGGCCACGACGATCATCAACGGGGATAACCAGTGCATGATCGTCCCCAACCGGGAGTTCATCACCGGCAACCTGGTCAACTGGACGCATAAGGACAAGATCCTCCGAGTCCCGATCCGGTTCGGGGTCGCGTTCGGGACCGAGCCGGACAAGGTCGTCGACCTGCTGCTCTCGGTGGCACGCCGCGACCCCGACGTCCTGTTCAGCCCGGCGCCGTCGGCGGCCCTGGAAGGCTTCGGCGAGTCCTCGCTCCTCTTCGCCCTTTACGCGTTCGTCCCGGATCCCAGCCTGGTCGGCCCGGTCCGGCACCGCCTCTGCTCCGAGATCCAGCGGCGATTCGCCGAGAATGGGATCGTGATCCCACTGCCGACGCACGAGCTGCACGTCAGCCGGATGCCGGATGACGGGATCCGAGCCGGGGAGCCGACGCAGCCGCTTCGTCACGACTCGGCCGCCCGCACGCCGCCCGAGCCGCATCTCTCGATACCGCGCGCACGTGTTAACGAGGCGTCGATCGCCGATCGGAATGCGGTCGAGGGTCGCGCCGGCGTGTAAACACACCCCGTCGCGATGCCGGCGTACGTACCCTCGGCCGACGTGGGTCGTTGGCTTGACGACTCATCGCAGCCAAGGGCCGACGAACAGGCAGCACGCTCCGCCGCAGAAGCACGTGCATCTGAACGCCTGGAGTGCAATCGGCGAGTCGACCGGGAGCACCCGTCGGACGCGATACGACGACATGCCGATGATGGCAACGGCTTCAACGATCATCCCGAACACGGACATCGCCGATCCGAATAGCGTCAGATAGCTCCCGAGATTCATCGATCGCCGCCGGGGAGCGGATGCGGCCTCGATCAGTTTGCACGATTCCGGGAGGGCGAGCCTTCCGGCGAGCCTTGCCGCGACCCGGCTCGGACGGAGCCTGGCCCTCCCAGGATCACGGAAGGTCAATTCGCCTTGCGGTGCTGACGATTACTGGGATTGATCGTGGCGGCGCATCCGTGTCGATTCTTGGGGTATTCCGGCTTGTCTCCGGACCAGGGCGATGCTGGGGCCGCCCCAAATTATCGCCCTGGATGGAGCCCAGGACCGGGCTCGAGATTGTTTCGGGATAGGTTGATCCTCATGGCTCACTTTATCCGATTCTAAGGCATGCCGGACCAGGGATAGGGAAGTCCGCGATGGTACCGCCGAGATTTCGTCGCCCAACTCTCAGGTCATTGAACGAGTCCGATGCTGGAGAATCCCCTGCATCGGGCCGAGGAACTGCACAGGACCGCGAGGCGGAGGAGGAAATCGATGGCGACTGCGCGGCTGCGCGTCTTCCCTCATCCCGAGGAAGAACGAGAGGATATCAACGATCCCGTCATCTCCATCAGGCTCAGCGACTTGTATCCGCTGCTGGCCCAGGCGTACCACGACAATTATACGTGGCTGCGCGACTTCGAGGATGACGAACTTCTGGTGAGCAACGACCTCTACGAGGTGGTCCGCGCGTTCTCCAACTGCCGTCCTTCGGCGTGATGGGCCGGCTATGGGCTTGTCGCGGACATAGGAAAATCCTACTTTAGTCTTGTGAGCTGGTACGCCTGGCGATGGCCCCAGGCGAACCGGCTCGGCCGTTCGAGTCCCCGCGATGACACCAAACGAATCCAATCCGTCCGACGAGGCGTTCACCATCGAGCGCCATGGAGATCTGACGGTCATCACGGCAACGAAGGAGTTAGAGAGCATTGAATTCGGCCTGGAAGAATTGGTTTCGGATCTGATCCTGAAACCGATCCGTCGCCAGGAGAATCCCTCGATCGTCTTCGATTTGAGCCGGGTCGACTTCTTCGGTTCGATGTTCCTGGCACTCTTGATCCGGTGCTGGAAGCTCGTCCTGGCGCAGGGTGGGACTATGGTCCTTTCCGGGGTCAATGAGAAGACGCGGGAACTGCTGAGAGTGACATCACTCGACATGGTCTGGCCCATGTATGGGACCAAGAGGGAGGCCATCGAGGCGCTGCAATAGGTCCAGGGTGGTCGGCTCGGCCATCCACCTCGATTCGACACGCGGTGCCCTCCGTCGCCACTTCCGAACATCGCCCGGGTGGCGCCGTCGATCGCATCCATCCGGAACTGGTCGCTCGCGCCGTTGACAGGCTCGACGACGAGTCGGATGATGAAATGAGAGACTAGGGACGACCAGAACGGTCGCGACCCGCATTCAGGTGCGCGAGCGGGAATCTCGTCCCGCCGGAGCGGAGTCGTCATGGGCATCTACGACCGCGAGTATTATCGGGGTGAGTCGGGGGGGCCCAGTTGGATCTGGAACCTCACGCCGGTCTGCAAGTGGATCATCCTGATCAATGCCTTCGTCTTCCTGATTCTCCAGCGCGGCCTCCACTGGGACGAGACGGGCTTCACCGCCGAGTGGCTGGCCGCTTCGCCCGAGTTCACGCTCCGCCACTTCCGCTTCTGGCAACTCCTCACGGCGGCCTTCTGCCACGCCAACCCGATGCACATCGTTTTCAACATGATGTTCTTCTGGTTCGTGGGCCGAGAGATGGAGCAGCTCTACGGCAGCCGGGATTTCCTAGTGTTCTATCTCAGCGCGGCCGTGTTGAGCATGCTGGCCTGGGTCTTGATCAAGGCCTTCGAGTTCCGGGGCTTGCCCTTCCCCGACTCCTTCCCACATGCCATCGGGGCGTCGGGGGCAGTGCTGGCCACGGTCATGCTGTTCGCCATGTACTATCCGAAGCGCGAGATCTACTTCTTCTTCTTCGTCCCGATGCCGATGTGGATGCTCGTGGCCATCGACCTGGTCGTCCCGCTCCTGCCTTTGGTCGGGATCCAGGTCGGCATGCCGAATGTTGCCGTCGAGGCGCATCTGGCCGGGATGGCGTACGCGGCCCTCTTCAAGCAATTCGACCTGCGATGGTCGCGGTTGACGTCGGGGCGGGCGTTCCGGCCCAAGCTCCGCATCTTCTCGCCGGTCTCCTACGATCAGGCCCGGCCTCGCACCCCCAGCCCCGCGCGCACCTCGACCAGCGTCGGGGGCGCCGGGAAGACGCCCTCGGTCTCCGTGTTGCCCGAAGAGCAACTCGACGCACGCCTCGATGAAGTGCTCGCCAAGATCGCGCGGGAAGGGCGTGCCGGATTGACCGAAGAGGAGCAGCGCGTCCTCCAGGAGGCCAGTCGTCGCGCGCGAATCCGTCGGAGTGACCGCCCTTGATGGATGTTGCCCTTACCCCGCACCGCATCCGGCCGGCCTCACCCGCCGACCTGGCGACGATTGTCGAGTTCAACCGCCTCCTGGCCCTCGAGACCGAGTCCAAGGTGCTCGACCCGGTGACCCTCGAATCGGGTGTCGCGTGCGCCCTCGCCGACCCGGATCGGCTTCGATACTGGGTCGCCGAGGCGGGAGACCCCGCCCGGGTCGTGGGACAGGCCGCGATTACCCGGGAGTGGAGCGACTGGCGGATGGGCTGGATCTGGTGGTTCCAGAGCGTCTACGTCGCCCGGGAATTCCGGGGCCGAGGGGTCTTTCGTGCCGTGCATCAGCATATCCGCGACCAGGCCCGGTCTCTCCCCGAAGTCATCGGACTTCGCCTCTACGTCGAGGATGCCAACCATCCGGCGCAGCGGACGTACCAGGCTCTCGGAATGAAGCCCGGCGGCTACTCGGTCTACGAAGAGCTCTGGATTCCCGGTCTCGGATCATCGCGAACCGATTCTGGACCGATTGCGACGCCGAAAATGAGAGGGTAGTCGGACAACGGCATCTTGCTCCTTGTCCAGTTCGAACTGGATGCCGTGATCGCCGGGGAAAGGCGCCGAATGGGGATTACAACTATACCAAATCTCATCGGGAATCCGATCGGGAAAGGCGTCACATGCGATAGGACCCGATCGGTGGTAGTGCTTGCACCACATGCAAATAGGGGGCTCGCCGATCATTGCTCTTCTCCAAGTATCCGATCGAATTGGCGAACGATTTCGGGCCAGAGGCTTTTCTGGCGCCATTGTATCACGCTGAATGCCTCGGCAAAGGCATCGGAGATCCCTCGCTTCGCATATTGGGAAATCTCGACGGCCTTGTCCTGGTCAAACGGGGATTGGGGATCCTCCGGATCGACTGCGAACAGAGCCATCAGGTTGCGCCACCGCTCCCCGTGATGCCGACGGAGCCCGGCGTGCACCAAGTGGCCCCATTCGTGGGTGACGAAGTACAATTCTCGGACATCTTTGGCCCCTGCTGGATAAAGGCCAATCCCATCTCCGTACGCAACTGCCTTCGCGATCCGCCGTGGTGATCTGAAGTAGTAGGGATTGAATGCGATTTTCTCGCCGAAGAGCGAGTCGGCTGCCGCGACGGCGCCCTGTGAATTATCCTCCCAGAATGGATGCCTCGTCGTGATCCATCCCAATTCTCCGGCGACGCCGGGCCATTCGGAAGCCAATCCATCGAGAATCGGCGCGATCCGGTTCCAGGCTTTCAGGTCGAGCCCTTCCGTTACGAGAGTTGCTCGCGGGAATCGGCGCGAGCCCCACGACCTGAGCTGCGCCCAGGACTTGAATCGTCCGGGAACTGGAGCCGGATCGGATCCCACCTCCTTGTGGCCTCCCTTTACGCGCCAACATCCTGTCGGCTGATCAAGGTCCACCGGGTCAGTAATCCGGCTGCGGCACCGGAATCGATCGCCGTCGCGGCGAGTGAAACGCACTCACCCAACGATGCTTGGCTCGTGACCCAGAGTGCTGAGGCGCTGTTGGCAAGCACGTAGTCGCGTACCGGACCCGGCACGCCCGCGAACGCGGATCGAATTCGCTCCGCGCTCTCCTCCGGCCCGCGGACCCGCAGCCCGTCGGCCTGGCAAATTGGCAGGCCGAAGTCCTCCGGCTGCCACGTTTCGAGGCGGACCTGGCCCGATTCGACGACACGGACCCGCGTCGGACCCGCCAGCGTGACCTCATCCAGACCGTCCGAACCCGTGACGACGGCGGCGCGGCGGATGTTTTCCAGCCGAGACAGGACCGCCGCCAGGAGATCGGCCTGGGACTCGCTGGGCGTGCCGACCAGTTGGTACGACGGGCAGGCGGGATTGCAGAGCGGTCCGACCAGGTTGAATAGGGTCCGGAACGGAAGCTGGCGACGGACCGCCGCGACCGGCTTCAAACCCGGGTGAAACCGCGGTGCGAACAGGAACGCGATGTTGAGCTCGGCCAGGCAACGCGAGAGGACCTCCGGCCCTGGATCGGCCGATACGCCCAGGGCCGAGAGGACGTCCGAACTGCCCGAATTGCCCGAGGCCGCACGATTACCGTGCTTGACGACCGGAACGCCGCAGGCCGCAACGACGATGGCCGCGGCCGTCGAGATATTCACGGTGCCGGCACCATCACCTCCGGTCCCGCAGGTATCCAGCAGTCGGCCCTGGTGGCTCCCGGCCTCCCATGCGATCATCCGGCTTCGTACGGCCCGGACGGCACCTTCCAGCTCGTCGTCGGTCTCCCCCTTGATGCTCAGGGCGGTCAGGAATGCGGAGGTGACCGCCTCGGAGACCTCGCCATCCAGCAAGCAACCGACGGCGCGTTCGACTTCATCGGCCGACAGCGTCACGCCGCTCGAGATCGACCGGAGGGATTCCAACACGGGGTTCATCAGGGCAACCGGATGATTTGACGTTCGATCTTGCCTTTGATCGAACGATCGAGGTTGATCACGGACTGGACGTGATCGGCCCGCTGATTCAGGATCTTCACGGCCTGTTCGGCCGACTGGATGGCCTGATTGTCGATGGCCGAGATCACGTCGCGCGGCCTGACGCGATCGGCCAAGGGGCTTTCGGCGTCCACGTTGAGGACCAGGGCGCCACGCCAGCTCTCGGGCAGTTCCATGCCCAGCGCGAGCTGCGGCGTGAGGGTTGCGAGCTCCAGGCCCATCGCGAAGCTGGACGATGCACCGGGCCGATTCGGGCGGCGGACCAGTCCGGAAGGATCCCTCTCGGGATCGCCCGCGAGCTGGGTGAACGTCTGCTCGCGATTCCCGACCGTCACCCGGAACGTCAGCTCGCGATGATCGCGCCAGACGACCACCTCGGCCGGCTGTCCGATCGGTGCCATCGAAACCGTATTGATCAGGTGGTTCAGGTCAGCGATCACCACGCCGTTGAACCGGAGGACGACGTCTCCATCGCGAAGCCCCGCCCTCGAGGCCGGAGAGGATGGGTTCACGCCTCGAATCCAGGCGCCGCGCGGCCGGTCCAGGCCCAGATCGACGGCATGCTCCTGGCGAAACTCGGACTGGAGGACCACTCCCAAAGCACCTCGGGTGACGTGGCCGCTGACGATCAACTCGTTCATGATCCAGCGGGCCAGATTGATCGGAATGCTGAAGCCGACCCCTTCATTGCCCCCGCCGTTGGAAGCGATCGAATTGTTGATCCCGATTACCTCGCCCTTCATGTTCACCAGGGGACCACCCGAGTTGCCGGGATTGATCGCGGCGTCGGTCTGGAGGAAATCCTGATTCTCCACGTCCTGGAGTTCTTCCATGTGCCGGCCCCGGGCGCTGATGATCCCCTGGCTAACCGACTGCATCAATCCGAAGGGGCTCCCCAGGGCCATCACCCAGCTACCCACCGGCGCCTCGTCGCTGTTGCCCATCCGCGCCGCCGGAAGATCCTCCTGGTCGAGCTTGAGAACGGCGATGTCCGCCTTCTCGTCGCTCCAGATCTTGACCGGAAAGAGCGAACGTCCATCCTTCAAGAAGATCCGGATCTTGGAGGTCTTGGTATTCTCGACCACATGATAGTTCGTCAGGACGTAAAGGCCTGGTGCGCGATCGCTCCGGATGATCACTCCGGACCCAGTCTCCTCGAATTGACGTGACCTCCGCCCCTCCTCGGCTTTCACCGTCTTCTGGGCAACGATGTGCACCACAGTGGGGGAGACGGATCGGGCTACCAACTCGAACGTACGATCGATCTGCTGAAACTTTTCGTACTGCTTGGCGAGAATGTCGTAAATCGCATCATCTTGCGACTTCGAATGGGTAGGCGTCTGCGGCGCGGGCTGGAGATTCGGCACGGCCTGGATTTCCGTCCGCGCGGGTGCCGCGACCTGTGCCGAAAGTGACGGCCCTCCCCGAGCCAGGACGATCCCGAGAAGCACCCCCGAACAGAGGGAAGTCAAGGAAAGCATGATCGCAGAAGATCGCGACAGCATAAACGTAACTCCAGGCCAGGGAGACGTTTCGGGAACCGGTCGTTGCATCCGGTTGGCGACTGTCCCCTCTCCATCGACCTTTGGCTTCTCACCCCGTTACTATACTGCCTGCCACGAGTCCAAGTCAAAGATCGTTCCGCCGGCAGGCGCTTATCCAATGATCCTTGGACCGTGACTCCCCATGGAGAGGGATTTCGGCTACAGACCTTTGTCATCACGCCATCGGCGGGTCAAGTACGGGGTGAGGCGTGTCGACTTTTTTCCGGATTTTGTAGGAATTCCTTCAAGGGTTTGCGTCAACCTCGGTTCGCTAAGTCTCTCGGATGCCTCGGAGAGAGGCCGTCGCTCGGGGCACAAAAAAAAACCGCCGGAGGCTCTCCGGCGGTTCGCAAGGTTCGGTGAGGCGATCGACCAACGGTCCGAAACGGACGGTCAGATCAGCGGGACTCGCTGAAATCCATCTCGAAATCGCTCAGATTGATCTGAGAATCGCTCTCGCCTTCCTCGGAAGGCTTTTCATAAACCTTGGCCCAACGCTTGGCGTCGGGTTCCAAGGCCCTCGTCTGGCCAGCCCGTTCATTTTCGCGCTGGCAGTCGATGCAGCTATTGGTGTAAGGTAGAGCGTTGAGTCGTGCCTCGGAGATCTTGCCGCCGCAATATTCGCAACGGCCGTAAACTCCTGCGCCGATTCGTTGTAGGGCATGCTCGATCTGGCCGAGCTCCCGGCTCTCGATTTCCACGAGCTGCGAGCAGATTTCATCATTGGCCGAATCTACGGCTGCGTCGACATTATCACCCACCACGCTCAGCTCCGAGAACTTCCGGAAGCTGTCAAGGTCGCCGTTGAGGGCCTTGCGCAGCGCATCTCTTCGGGCGATCAGGCGGCTCGTCAGTCTCAGCAAGGCATCTTTGCGGGCCATGAAACACCTCCTGGTGCCTATCAGTCGCGGATCATAGGTGGTCGGAATCGGTCCGACAGACCCGCATTACCAGCAATTCCCAGTCGACCCGAGCGCTCGAAAAAATCGTACGATTTTAGAATGATAGCTCGAACTGGGTAAGCTGGGTCTTGAACGAGTTTGCCACCGCGACTTCCCATGGTCACGGGCGAACGACCAAAACCCCCGGACGTTTCCTCACTAGCACATTATGCGCCATGGACAAGGGATACAATCCATTTCCGGCCATCCTCAGAAATAATACGCCGTGAGGCACCAAGGAGTTGCCCAAAATTCTAAAAATCTTTTCGTCTTGGGCCACCTTGGATTTCAGGACAACGAGGGAAATCGGAGAAGCATCGGGCTTGGGCTCACGCCGATCGGGAGGGTGGGGCGAAGGCCGGTCCAACTCCGTTCGGTAGCGGAAGGGATGACGACATCCGGTCGTACCTTATTCGGTTGCAGTACCTCGTGGACGTTAACGGACTGATGGGACTGTTCATCGGGCCGTACCGATCGCTCCCTTCCGGCTGATTCGGGGCAAGGTATAATCCGCGATCACACGGGGCTTCAATTCGCCAGGTGCGTGGAGAAGGTTTACATAACGAGCGGAATTGTTGTCAAGGTGATAGATCCACTGCTCGATGAGCTGGCCTCGAGAGTAGGCATGATTCACGCGCGTCGGTCTGCCGTTCAATTTCAGTCGGACTTCCTCCGGGGTGAGCCCGAGGAGCCCCTGCGAGGCGGTCGGTATGGGGCGGGCGGCATTCGTCGGGCCAGGTTCTGAATTGGGGTCGGAATCGACCCATTCGCCCTTGAGCTTCCGGAAACCGCGGCGGCGGAATGCGTCCTCGATCTCCCGGGACTTAGGGTCAATCTTCCAGGCTTTACGGAGCAATTCCACGGCCGTGACCCGGTCCTGGAGAAGATCCTCGTAGGACCTGGCCAGCAAGACTGGCCCCTCGGCGTCGGTGTCGCTGAGTCTCGCCCGCCTGATCTCGAGCCATTCGCGGAGGACTTTCCGCGACTCTTCGGGCTGTCGCAACTTCTCCCGATAGGCTTCGGCCAGCGCCTTGACTTCATCGAGCCGCAGTGAGGCGAGCTCCTTGCGGAATTTGCCGAAAGTTTGATCCAGCAGACGACCCGCGAGGTCGGGCTTCTCCGGCAAGAGGCTCGCCGCCCGTTCCGACAGGGCGATGCCCGTCGGGAGGTCGGGGATCGGCTCGAGTTCCAGCAGCCGTTCCTCGGCGTCGGCCCACAGCCGACGATCGAGTGCACCGCGAACGGCGGCCGTGGCCGTCGGATTGCGATAGGCATCGGCCGGGTCGTCGGCATACGGGGCCTCCCATCGCGCCAGGTTCATCTGCGCGGAGGCCCGATCCTTCGCGGCGGCCGGGAAGAACGCCTCGATCTCCCGGATCACGGCCTTCACTTCGTCGGCACTCCGGGCCGACGCGACCTGGGCACGCAAGGCACGGTGAGCCAGGGCCGAGGGCTCCGGCTCCGCGACTTTCCGCCGACGCGCGTCCTGGGCCATCGCTAGCCATTCCTGGGGCGCATCGACGGCCACTCGCTTGAGGTCGCCCTGCATTCGAAGGACTTCGGCCTCCAGTTCCCGGGATCGCTTCATCAGCGGCCCGTTCGCTTCGCCGAAATCCGTGGCCCGACGTTCGGCCCAGCGAGCCCATGCCTTGCGGGACGCGTAGTCGCGGGGGCCCAGGATCGCCAGCCCGCGTTCCAGCCGCTCCAGGTCCTCGGGGACGAGCTGAAGGTTCGTGACCTCGCAGACCAGTCGGGTCCCTTCGCGCTTCAGGATGCCCCGGACGACCACCCCGGCCTTGGGAATCTCGGGAGGGCGGAGCCGTCGCGGGACCCGGAAGCTGACCGGGGTCCGCTTCAATTCGAGCTCGTCGTCTTCCGACCCCTTGCGGATCACGTAGTATTTCACCCGGTCGTCCACGACCACCTCGCGGCCGATCAGGTCGGCCCTCCGCTCCAGTTCTGGCGGCTCGACATGGTGATCGGACTGCTTTTGCCCCATGGCAAGGCCGGCCAATCCCGACAGCGAAAGCAACAGGGCCCCGAGTACCCGAATCCGTCGTCTCACGGCTGTGCTTCCTCACGTGGTGCATCAATCAGTTCGGTCACCGGGCCGCTGACCGCCTCAAGCGCCCGGGAATGCGTCATAAACACGCCGCTGCCCGGAATGAGTTGCACCACCCAATGCTTCTTGTCAACGTCGTACTTCAAGGAGGCTAGCCGGCATCCGAACTTGACGACATCACCCTGGTTGGGGCGGGCCGACTGGAACAGCTCGAAGCCCGTCAGGTCGATGCGGGCGAACCGATCGGGACGCGCGATGGCGACATCGCCGAACCGGCTCGACTCGCCCGGCGGCACGACGATGTACTCGACCTCATATCCCTCGGTGGACCCCTCCGGCGGCATGGCCGTGATGGACGTGTCGAAGATGTAGGCTCGGCCTTTGTATTTCAGGTCGAATCGGGCCGCCCAGGCATCGGGCTCGGTGCGTGCCGCCTCGGCGAGCATGTCCTCGAGCTTCTCGTTGCAGAGGTCGTTGAAGATGGCGGCCTCGCCGGCGGCACGGCGGATCTCGTCGGCATCCTGGACGTTGCCGCCCAGGGCGTCGACGGCCGTCCTGGCGGCGGATAGGAGCTGATACGCCCGATCGAACTCGCCGGCATCGAGGGCCGGGATTCCCTCGAGCCGCCCCTTCTCGGCGATCAGGGGATAATCCTGCCGGCGTTGCTTCCAGACCCGCCAGCCGACCGTGGCGATGATGAGCAGGGGAAGGAGCAGGAAGATCAGGCCGATCCGGGATCGCCGGCGCGTCGCGACGCGCAACGCGGGGACCACCGGCTCCTTCGAATCGACCGCCGGGCGGCTGCTGGCCTGGCGAGCCGCGGCGGTCGCCGGCCTCCGGGCGGCCTCGCGACGGCCCTGACTGGTGCGCCCTGGCTGGGATCCCGGAGCCGGGGAGCCGGCTCGATCCTTCGGCTTAGACCGGCCACGGCTGGGGGCCTCCGCGGGGTCGGCCACTCGGGCGACGGTGCGTCGCTCAGCCTCATCGATATCGTTGTCCCTATCGGCCTCAGGCGCCTCATCGGCCCCGTCCGCCGCAGACTCCGGCGATTCACGACGCGATCGAGCCGGGGCCGGTTCGTCATCCCAGACGATCTCGACCTCGCCTTGACCCGTCTGTCGATCGGCCAGTTCGACGCCGACGTGGGGCAGATCGGTCAATTCGACCGGCCCTTCCTCCACGAACCGATCGCCCGGCCAGGCGTTCGCGCGCCTGGCTCCCTGGGCGCGCGGCGGGGCCGCCGGCTCCGGCAATGGGCTCCGGGGTAGGACGAAGACCCCGTCTCCGCAGGCCGGGCAGCGAATCGCCTGGTAGCCTTCGGTCCGCTCGCCCCGGACCCGATGTCCCGAGGCGCACGTCACGTTGAAGTACTGGACCTTCGACGGCGTCTCGGTGCCGAGATCTTGCAGGAATTTCTTTGCCCGGCCGAGGAACTTCAAAGCTGCACGTCTCCCTCGCCGCCCGCTCCAACCCGATCCGCGTGCGGCGTAATGCCTACGCCGTCCACGCTTCGGTCTACTTCCGAGAGAACTTACAATTATCGGAGCCCATATCCCCGCGGTCAACGCTTGGCGCATCTCGCCATGCCAGAGGGGCTGGTTTCCCAGCATGGGAGCATCCCGTCAATCTGGGGCTCGCGGAAGGCCGTTCCCTCGTCTTGAACGATGTGATCAGCGATCGATCGGAACGACCCGGCTCACCTCGCGCTTGAGCTGCGGGAGCACATCCACATCGTAATTGAGATCCGAGAGGGTGCCCGTAACGCGGACGCTCAGGATCTGGCCGCCCGCCTCGCGTGCGAGGTCGCTGAGCCCCCGGATGTGGAAACGGTCCCGGCCGAGGAGGACGGGGAGGCGGAGATCCAGATTGCCCTGGGGATCGAGCGTACCGCGCCCCTGAAGGCTGAAGGCGTTGCCCGTGAACTTGATCGGATCCAGGGTCGAGAGTCCGTGCGCGATCGTGAACGACACGTCGGCCGAGTCGAACGCCGTCTTGATCTTCGCCTTCGGGGCGTCGGAGAGGGTGCGCGTGGGATTCAAGAGACTGGCGATGCGGAAGACGACCGGGAGCGTGCCCAGGTCTCCGTGGGTGATATGAGCCTCGCCGTGCCCCTGGAGCGTCCGGAGGTCGCTGCCGAGTCCGCTGCACTCCAACTGCGCCTCGATGTTGCCCCGGTAGGCCTGACGGCCGCCGAGCGTCCGCGCGTATTCCTCGAGCTGGGCGCCATGCAGCGTCATCGTCGCGTAATAGCTCGGCGTGGCATCCAGGCTGACCCAGCCCTTGCCCCAGAGATCGCCGCCGAGGAATCGCCCCCGCAGGTCCACGAGTTCCGCCACGCCGTCGTGGACCCGGAACGGCGACTCGATCTTGGTGAACTGCTGGCCCAGTACGACCACGCTCTCCAGTGACATGATCCCCTCGACCCGGACGCCCAGGCCGTTGGACCATCCGCTGACATGATCGAGTTGGCCCTGGATATGTTCCAGCGGGATGCCCGTCTTGAGCGTGTTGTCGTTCAGGACGACCAGGGTATTGTCCCACTGGCACCAGGCCGTCTCGTTCAGGAGGCCCGACCAGCCGATCTTCAAATTTCCGTGCGCGGTGAAGGTCCGTTGCTCGTCCAACTTCTTGGCGAAGGCGGCCATCAGCGGGGGCATCTTGTTGCGCAATTCGCGGTCGATCCGGATGTCCTGGACCCACAGGTCATTGATGCTCAGGTCGAACCGGCCGGTATCCCCGACGAAGACCTTCCCGCGGTCGAACCGCACCGGCGAGCCCCGAAACTGGACGCCGACATCGTTCATGACCACGGTACCGTTGTCGAACACGAACCGGCCGCTTACGTCATCGAGTCTCAACTCGACCACGCCGCCGGGATCGATGCCCGGCTGTGGGGCACGGGTGAAGACCAGCCGGACGTTCGACTCCGGGCGCGGGACGACCACGATGTGCGTCCGATCCGGGTGTCCGTATTCGACGTCGACCGATGCCGATTCGATGTCGCAGGAGCCGGAGGGATTGATGGTCCTCCAGCTCATCTCCCATTCGCCCGGGAGTGCCTTGCGCAACTCCTGGCTGAACGGGAGGTTGTTGGCCTGCAAGTCGACGTGGACCTTGAGCGGGAAGTCGCCGTTGGGCAGCCTCTCATCGGACAGTTTGATCACCTCGCCGCTGGCGACGATCTTCGCCTCGCCGTTGCGCCCGCGGACGTTGCGGAAGACCCAGTGGTCGGGATGCAATTCTAGCCGGCCGGTCAGGTTGCGGATCGGATATGGGAGTTTGTCCCAGGTGATCTCGCACTGCTCGCTCGCGTCGATCTCGGCGTCGATGCCGATGAGCCCCTCGGGACGGCCGGCGATCGGCCGGCGCGAGATCCTGGCATGGGCGCGGACGGTCCCCCTCGGCGAGAACTGATTGACGACCTTCCGCACCTCTGGCTTGAACGCCTTGAGGAGCGGCTCGTCGATCGGCACCGACTCCGCCCACAACTCCAGGGCGACGACGGCGTCAACGCCCGGGTTGTTGATCGTCCCCTTGAGGCGCAGCGGCCGCCCGCCGATGCTGAGGGTCTGTACATCGACCGTGAGGAGCTTGTCCTTGAGCTCGAGCTGGCCCCGCACATGATCGATCGGATATGCGAAATGGCGATAGTTCGCGGCGATGTCCTTGCAGGTCACCTTCGTGGCCAGCTCGATCGGTCCGCCGGGCACCGACCGCGTGAGGTCGACGCTGGCGTCGACCATCCCGCTCGGCTGGAAGACGTCCCAGAGCTCGTCAAATTCGGGAGGCGTCCGGCTGCGGAGTCGACTGTTGGGCCGCCAGTCGAGTTCCAGGTCGACCACCTCGACGTGCAGGTCCATCGGCGCGCGCCGGGGGTCGCCCACATCCATCACGCCCCGGGCTCGGAGGGTCGTCCGGCCGTTGAAGCCCTCGGCTCGCTCGATCGTGACCCGCCCGTCCTCCACGCTGATCAGCGACGAGACCTTGTTGACAGGGAAAGGCAACTTCAGGCATTCCCATGTTCCGTCGCGGAGCCAGGCGCCCATTGCGTAGTGCAACTGCTTGCCGGGCAGCGCCTTCGGATCGAAGACGGATCGCTTCAGCTCGACGTCGACCACCCCGCCCGTAAGTCCCAGGTCTTTCATCGCCGGACGCAACTCGCGCGGCATTCTTCGCCGGAGTCCGTCGGACAGCGTCAGGCCGGTCAGCTTGCCGTTCAGGGCGGTGCGACCCGTTTCCAGGTCGACCGATCCGCTCACCTGCAATCGTTCCAGACTATCGCCCTGCGCCGTGCCCTCGAACCGAAAGAGCATCCCTGCCACTTGCTCGATCTTGAGGCTCATATCGCGAAGGACCATGATCCCCGGGCCGGGGACCGGCCGGGGAGGCGATGGCGGCGTTTCCGCGGAGTCCCGCTCCGAACCCGACTCAGTCGCTCCGGGCGAGGATCCGAGCCCAGGAGATGCCGCCGAGGCAGGGTCCTCCTCGTCAGGGACGACCGCGAGCGTCCCATGCTCGATGACGATTGGAGGTGTATTCTCCAGGTAGGGGCCTGGCCAGGGATCGGCGAGGAAACCCTGGAGGTTGAAGGTACCATCCCGGCGGCGAAAGAGCCGCAACGACGGCTGGACCACGGAGATCTGGCGGAGTTCCATCTGGCCCCGGAGCAGCTTCCGCGGATTGACCGCGATCTTCAGCCAGGGGACCCTGACGGTGGGGAACAGCGTGTTTCTCTGGTAAACCTGGAAATTATTAAGCGTCAGCTCGCCGGCGAAGGGCCGCAGCCGCACCCGCCCCGGATCGATATTCGAGCCGGGTAAGTACCGCGCGACATAGTTCTTGATCAATCGCGCCGCCGTCTCGCTGTCGGTCACGTAGGTGTAGGCGAACCAGAGCCCACCGCTCAGGATCGACAGGCAAAGCATCAGGCCCCAGGCCATCACCTTCGCCACGCGTCGGCCGATATGCTTCATCGCGGACCTCCTTCCCTGGAGACGCTGACCGCCGTCGATGGGGGCTCCGTCCCGCTCCTCGATCGTCCCTACCAGAATGAACGGCCGCGCGCGAGCCTTGCCCAGCCGAGGGCCGCCAGCCCCAGGCCCGGCATCTCGCCGGGGATGCGGTATCGCATCGAGCTGGCGAAAACCATGTGCAGCGCGCAGAAGTAGAGCAGAGGGCCGGCGAGGATCACCCAGGCGCGAGCGTCGCGGCGTCGCCCCCATAGTCCCACGGCGATCAGCCCGAACAGGGGCAACTCCACGACCGTGCTGGCGACGGCCAAGATCGGCGATCGGAAACCCTGGGCGTTGGGCCAGGGGCTCCAGTAACGACCGAACTTCGACACGGCCAGGACCAGCACTCGCAAGGGATGATCGCGCGCGAAATCGACGGCCAGTCGCGTCAGCTCGGCATCCTGGTCCTGCTCGTCGAGCGGCCAGATCTCAGGATCGGCCAGGAACGACATGTCGCTGCCGCCGGTCGCACGGGGGTTGAGGCCATCGTACAGACTGGCCCCCATCCACAAGGCGGTCGGCACGAACCGACCGTAGACTTGCATGTTACGTGCCCACCAGGGGCCCATCATGGCCACGACCCCGACCGTGCAGAGGACCGTCCCTCGCATCGACGCGGCCAGCCTGCGGCGATCGCCGAGGCTCGCGACGATCCAGGCGGCCAGCATCGCCGGCACGAACAGCGCCCAGGACGGTCGTACCAGGATCGCGGCGCCCGCCGAGGCCCCGGTGCCCAGGGCGATCAGCATCGCCTTCCGGCCGGACGAAGAGGCCGGCCAGAGTACCGCCAGGCCCAGGAGCGACGCCAGCATCAGGGGCTCGAATGCCGCCTCGGACAGGATCAACGACGACATCACCAAATAATGAGGGTTGACCGCCGCGATCGCCGCGGCAACCAGCGGAACGGTCCAGCGACCAGGCATCGTCGGTCCGTCCGGCTCGGCCTGTGAGTCTCCCCCACGCGCGAACTGTCGCGCCAGCAGATAGATCAGATAAACGCACAGGGTCCCCAGGACCGCCTGCACCAGCCGTACGGGGAGCGTACGTTCTCCGAAGGCGGCCTGGCATGCCGCCAGCATCAATGGGTAGCCGGGGGTGCGAACCGCGAAGTGCGGGATGTCGGCCCAGTCCACGATCTCGTAAGGCCCTCCCGCGCGGATCGTCCGGGCGAGCTCCCAGTAACCGACGGTATCGAGGAAGAGACAGAGCTGGGTCGAGTCTCCGCGACGCACGTACCACTCCAGAGCGTCGGCGGCGACCACGCGCAGGGCCATCGCGATCTCCAGCACAAGGACGAGCGAGGCCATCCGGCCCAGCGCATGCCACCAGCGCCCGGCGCGGGCCGGGCCGGGAACGGCATGATCCGGAGAGATCGGCTCGGCCATGCATGATCCCGGGGCGCTCACCCCAGCGTCACGATGTCGCCCGATGACGGGCCTGAAAATGGGCAGGCAAGACACCTGCACGACAAACGAGCTTCCCGACGGTCGAGGGCCGTCATCGAACTGTGAACGGATGGTATGCCAAAGCCGGAGGACCGTCAATCGCAACCGCCGCCCCCTTCTGGCCCATGCCGGTCCGAATTGATATCATCATGGGCGTGTTGATGAGTCGGGCCCTGGACGATCGTAATGGTCCGGGGTGTCCGTCCACTCCACTTCGTCCCCATCTCAATCGCTCCGGAAGTCGGAATGAAGGGCTGCCACCGTGACGGGTGATCGCTCCGATCGCGAGCTGCTCATCGAATCCCTGGCCGTGCATCTGGGCTTCATGTCCAGGCAAGCCCTCGTCGACTTCATCGAGGCCCGCCGTGACGATCCTTCCGACCTGGGAGCGCGGCCGATCGGCCAGCTCCTGGTCGATAGCTCCGTCATGACCCTCGAGCAGTTCGCGCTCCTGGAGACCGTGGCCGATGGGCTGATGGAGCGTCACGGCGGCGAATTGAGCCGATGCCTCGATGCACTGAGCGGCTTCGGCCGACTCAGGGCCGAGTTGGAGCGACGGAAGGCTCACGGGGGCACCCCCGGGTCCGACAGGCTCAGCACCAATCCGACCCTGCCGTCAATCCCGATCAAGGGCGGGCATGACGAACACGGGCTCGACCCGGCGTCAGCACCGCGGCAGGACGACCAGGACGACTCGTTCTTCCCGGGACCGTTCGGCATCCTCCACAATGAGTCGGACACGGAGCCTTACGGTGACTGGTCCTTGGGAGATACCACCTCCGAGGGGATGAGGTTCCACATCCTCCGGCCCCATGCCCAGGGCGGGATCGGCAAGGTCTCGGTGGCCCTCGACGCCGAGCTCCAGCGCGAGGTGGCCCTGAAGCAGATCAAGCCGGAACGCGCCGATGACAACGACAGCCGCGCCCGGTTCGTTCGCGAGGCCGAGGTCACCGGCCGGCTCGAGCATCCCGGGATTGTCCCGGTTTACGGGCTGGGCAACGACGACAAGGGCCGTCCGTTCTATGCGATGCGATTCGTCCGGGGGATCAGCTTCGAAGAGGCGATCGCTCAGTTTCATCGGGCCGACGCCGACCCGCGCCGCGATCCCCACGAGCGGACCCGGGCGCTGCGACACTTGCTCGACCGGTTCGCCGACGTCTGCCAGACGGTCGCCTACGCGCACAGCCAGGGCGTGCTGCATCGCGACCTGAAGCCGGCCAACATCCTGCTCGGGCCGTTCAACGAGTCGCTGGTCGTCGACTGGGGCCTGGCCAAGGTGCTGGACGCCGGGTCGGGCGATCCGTCGGGCACGCCGTCCGCACCACAACCGGGACGAGTCACCGGCGAGGACAAGCCCGATCGACCCGGGCCGCGTGCGGACCGCCCATCGAGGCGTCGAGACGTTGATGCGGCCGGCCCGAGCCGAGGCGGCGCGCCGCCGCTCGAGTTTTCCAGCTCGACCGAGACGGCGGCGGGGACAGCGTTCGGGACGCCGGCCTACATGAGCCCCGAGCAGGCCGAGGGCCGCGTCGATCAACTCGGACCAACCAGCGACATCTACAGCCTCGGGGCGATGCTCTATACCCTGCTGACCGGCCATGCTCCGTTCGAATCTGTCTGGTGCGACGTGACGGCGCTGCTCGAACGGGTCAAGCTCGGGGAATTCCCGCCGCCGAGACAAGTGAATCCCCGGGTCCCCCACGCGCTGCAAGCGGTCTGCATGAAGGCGATGGCCAGGCGGGCCGAGGACCGGTATGCATCGGCCTCCGCGCTGGCCGAGGAGATCGGACACTGGCTGGCCGACGATCCGGTCTCGGCCTACCGCGAGCCCGCACCCGCACGGCTGGCGCGCTGGGGACGGCGGCACAAGTCGATCGTGACCGGCGCGGCCGCCTTGCTGATCACGGCGGTCGTCGCGCTGTCGGCGGGGGTGATCCTGGTCGGCCGAGAGCAGCACCGGACCGAACTCCAGCGACGGCGGGCGGACGAGCAACGCATCCTGGCCATCGCCAAGTCGCACGAGGCCAACCAGAAGGCCGAGGACCTCCGCCGTCGCGACGCGGTCAGCCGGGTGAATCTCGCCTATCGGGAGTACCTCGACGACAACGTCGCCCTGGCCGATGAGCTGCTGGATGGCTACCCGGCCGACCTCCGCGCGTGGGAGTGGTCCTACGCACGCCGGCTGGGCCACTCGGACCTGAAGACCTGGGTGGCATCCGGCCAGGCCCTGGACGTCTGGTGCGTGGCATTCTCCCCCGACGGGACGCGGATCGCCGCCGGGAGCGGGCCATGGGGCCAGCCCGGTGAGGGTCGGACCGGCGAGCTGATGGTCCGCGACATCCACACGGGTACAAGCGTACTGTCGGCTCGCCGGCTGGCCGGCGCGGTCCAGGCCCTGGCCTATTCTCCGGACGGCCGCACGCTCGCGGCGGCCCACGGGTTTGACGGCATGGTTGGAGGCTCCGTCCTGATCCTGTTCGATTCCCAGAGCGGCCGGGAGCTCTGGCGTGCGAACGAGCGAGGCGTCCAGATCCTGGCCCTGGCGTTCGCGCCCGACGGCCGCACGATCGCGACCGGATGCGGACACTTCAACGAATATTCGGCCAGCGGCTTCGCCCGGCTCCGCGACGCCAGGACCGGCGGCGCGCTCGGCGAGCCGATCGCCGGGTCCCCTGGCGGCGTGCTCGGCCTGGCCTTCGCGCCCGACGGACGCCAGATCGCGATGTCCGGGCGCGACGTCGTCGACCTCTGGGACATCTCCGGTCCGGTCCGGTCCGTGGCCCGTCAGCTTCGCGGACACGTCAACTTCGTGTACGCCGTCGCCTACAGCCCCGACGGACGCCGGCTAGCGACCGGCGGCTGGGATCAGACGATCCGGATCTGGGACCGCCAGACGGGCCGGCACCTCGACACGCTCATCGGCCATCGGGGCTTCGTCCGCGGCCTGGCATTCTCGCCCGATGGCAGGCAGCTCATCTCGGGGAGCGAGGACAAGAGCGTGCGCCGTTGGGACCTGGACGGTCTCGGGGCGAACGCGGCGTTCCACGGCCACACCGGATTCGTCCACTGTGTCGCGTTCGGACCGGACGGCGTCCTGGCCGCTTCCGGCAGCCTCGATGGGACGGTGAAGGTCTGGCCGGCGGCCGCGCCCGACTCCCAGGTGACGTTCCGCAACAGCTCGGGATGGGTCGGAACCCTGGCCTTCGCGCCCGATGGTCATCGCATCGCCACCGCACACAACGGGAATATTCGGATCTGGGACCCCCGGACCGGCGAGGAGCTGAATCGGATCATGGGCCGGCGTGGGCTGCTCGCCCACGTCGGCCTGGCCTTCTCACCCGACGGCCGCACGCTGGCCGCCGACGGCCCCGACGGCTCGCTCTTCTTCTGGGATACCGCGACATGGACCCGCCGAGTGCCCGAAGCCACGCCCTCGCCGATCAGCGATGCCGCCTTCTCGCCCGATGGATCGGTCCTCGCCACGTGCAGCGAGGACGGCACGATCCGACTCTGGGACGTCGCCCGAGGTGCGATCGTGCGGACAATGTCCGGGCATCCCGGCGGCGCCAAGGCGTTGGCGTTCGCACCCGACGGCCGCACGATCGCAACGGGCGGCGAGGATCGGATCGTCCGGGTCTGGGACGCCTCGACCGGCGAGCCGATCCAGGCCCTGACCGGCCACGCCACCGGCGTACAAGACCTCGCCTATGCGCCCGACGGCCGCCACATCGCCTCGGTCGGCGGCAGCTATCACGGCCCGACACCCGCCGAGGTCAAGCTCTGGGAATGGCCACTCGGCCGGGAAGCGGGCGCTTTCCACGGGCATACCGGCCTGGTCACCGCAGTGGCCTTCTTTCCCGACGGCCGCCGGCTCGCGACCGCCAGCGACGATCGCACGGTCAAATTATGGGACGTGCAGACCCGCGATGAGGTGCTGACCCTGCGGGGCCACACCAGCGGCGTCGTCAGCCTGGCCATCAGCGGCGACGGCCTCCAGGTCGCGTCAGGGAGTATCGATTATACCGCCAGGATCTGGACGATTGAATCGCCGGAGGGGGAGGCCGCCTTCGAACGCTCGTTGCGACGCGCGGCGGTCGAGCGGGTCCAGTCACTCTTCGCCAGGCACATGCTCAAATCCAGGGTCCTGGCGGAGCTGGAGGCCGACCAGCCCCCAAGCCCGCTCCGGGAGGCCGCCATGGAGATCGCCAATCGGCGCGCGGAGAACGCCTCGGGGCTCTTCGAGGCCGCATGGCTGACGATCGGCCGGCCGATCGGCCAGCCCGACGATTACCGGCTCGCCCTCGAGCGAATCCAGGCCGCCTGCCGCGTGGTCGCCGACGACCCGGAGCGCCTGGCCGAATACCGCCACAAGCTGGCCCTGGCACTCTACCGGGCCGGGCAGCCCGCGACCGCGCTCGAAACCCTACACGATCTGGCCGTCGCGGCGCCCCGTCAGCCGGCCGAGCCGCTCGACCTGGCCGTCACCGTCATGGCCAATCATCGGCTCGGACGCGACCAGGATGCACGAGTCGCCCTCGACCGGCTTCAATCCCTCTCGAAAACCGAACGATGGGCCCACAACGAGGAAGCCCTTGCCTTCCTCCGAGAGGCCGAGGGCGTAATGAAAGCGGCATCGGACACTCAGGATCGGCCCTAGCTCGGCGCCATCAACCAGCGCAGACCGAGCCGGTTTCGGGTCTTTCCGGTGACCTTGACCCGATCGGCGATCCGATGTCCGACAACCCAGATGATGCCCACCTGGTCGCAAACCAGGGGGATGTCCGATCGCCGCTCAGGCGGGACATGCCGGCCCCGGAAGAAGTCGGCCAGCGGCATGCTCCTTCCCCCCATCCCGAGGGGCTCGAACCGATCGCCCAGCAAGGGGGCTCGGATACTGAGGGGGAGGGCCACCTGGTCGAAGTCGACCGACTCGTCGAATGACCCATCCCCCGGGGACGTCGCCTCGACCCGACAGCCGGCCCAGGGGACGGATGCCGATCCGGGAACCGTCAGGGCAATCGGCTGAATGGGCGGCGCAACCGTAGAAGCCGGCTGCGAGCGTCGTAACACCAGGAAGTAACTCTCGGTTGCCATGGTCACCCCGGCCCCGATCGCGACGCGAGGGACCTCCCGCGCTCGGGCCAGCGCTGCCATCCGCTGCCATCGCCTCGCCGACATGCCCCCTTCCGGCCATCCCGCGATTCGCCAGATCCGTCGCAGCACTTCGGCCCGAAGAAAAGCCGGGGCCGCACTCAGCAGGCCCGGCTTCAGCACGACACAATCTGCTGACTGGGTGATGATCGCGGCTTTCGCCATCTCCCGAGCGTCGGCCTCGATCGTGTGATGAGATGCCGCAGTGAGCTCACCGAGCCGGACCAGCGCATCGACGAGCTTCGGATTGTACTCGGCCGCCAGCTTCGGCATGAGGTCGTGTCGAATCCGCGCCCGTGTCCGCGAGAGATCGGCATTGGATTCGTCCTCGCGGCAAGGTTGCCCCAGCCCCTCGAGGTAAGCCCTCAAATCCCGGCGGGAGACTTCCAGGAGGGGCCTCACGAGTGAGATTGGCGGCTCGGTTGCGAGGACCCTCCGAGTCGGGATACCGATCAAACCGCGAGGCCCGGTGCCCCGGACGATGCGGTGGAGGATCGTCTCGGCCTGGTCGTCTCGCGTGTGGCCGACCGCCACGACCTGCGCGTTGCGGGCCCGGGCGATCTCGGCCAACCATTCGTATCGTGCGCGGCGGGCCTCGGACTCGAAGTGCCCGGTTCGGATCGGCCGCCATTGGCCGAGATCGAACGGCAAGCCCAGCGACTCGGCCAGCTCGGCCACGAACGCGGCATCGGCCCGCGACGCCTCGCCGCGCACGCCATGGTCCAGATGAGCGACCCAGAGTCGCAGACCCGCGGCCGGCGCCAGTTGGTGCAGCACGCGCAACAATCCCACGCTATCACCGCCACCCGACACGCCCACGACCCACGTATCCCCCAGGCCCCGGGCACGCCAGCGCGCGATGCGATGTGATATCCGGTCGATCCAGTTCATGTCGAACCCTCGCTTGGTGGAACGTCTGTCGCGAAGTCATCGCGTCATTTTCGTTCCAACCGACCGGCTTGGGAACGACTTGCCTGTCATCTCGACTCGCAATCCGACTCCGCTTCGACGCAGCCCGACCGGTCCTGTCTGTTCATCGGCTCCGCTCGAGGTAGGAAGGGCTTCCAGTGAGCTTCGATCTCCGGCATGAGTCTGGCCCATTCTTGCCTGGCGCCTTCGAAGGCACACCGCGCGCCGTCGAGGTCGCCTTGACGCCCGCGGAATTCCAGCTCGCGCGAGCGCTGCGCGACGGTTCGAGCCCCGACCGTCATGCTGATCCCCTTGAGTCCATGGGCGATCTCGACCAACCGCGTCCCGTCCTCGTTCGCCAGGGCCCGTTCGATTTCGGCGAAGCCCTCGATGACTTCATGACGAAATGAACGCAGGATTGCGCTGATCGAGTCCACATCATCGCCAAAGTAAGAACGGAGGTGATCCAGCCAGTCGTCGGTTGGGGGCGACGACGGGGTGAATGCCGACTCTGCCGAGGGAGCCTGAGTCGGCCGTCGGCCCCAGCGTCCGAGGGCCTGGAGCAGATCCTGCTTCTTGATCGGCTTGGCCAGGTAGCCGTCCATTCCGGCCTCCAGGCAGCGCCTGCGGTCGGCCTCCATCGCGTGGGCCGTCAGCGCGATGATCGGCATCCGGCGAGCTGTCCCGGATTCGCCGCTTCGAATCGCCCTGGTGGCTTCCAGTCCGTTGACGACCGGCATCTGGATATCCATCAGCACGATATCATACCTGGCGCGTTCGAGGGATTCGAGCGCCTCCCGGCCATTCGCGGCCAGGCCGGTGCGGCAGCCCAGTTGCTCCAGCATCCTCAGGGCGACCTTCCGGTTGGACTCGTGATCGTCCACCACCAGTACGTGCAGGCCGAGACTCGCATCCCGATGGTCGGGCTTCCGGCCGTCGGGATCCTCCGACGGCTCCGCTCCGCATCGCAGGGCCTCCCGGGATGACTTCGGCAGCTTCAGTTCCAATCGGAACGTGCTGCCGACTCCCGGCTCGCTCTCGAGCTCGATCCGGCTACCCATGAGGCTGGCCAACTGTCGACAGATCGTCAGCCCCAGGCCGGTGCCGCCGTGACGGCGGTTGATGCTCTCATCGGCCTGGGTGAAGCTGTTGAAGATCGTCTCACGACGATCCTGGGGGATACCGATGCCGGTATCCCGCACGGCCAGGCCGATGACCGCCTCCCGCTCGTCTTCGCGGAGCAACCGGGCTTCCAGAAGGACCGAGCCGGTCTCGGTGAACTTCACGGCATTGCCGGCGAGGTTGATGAGCAGTTGGCGGATGCGAGTCGGGTCGCCCACCAAGCACTCGGGGACATCCGTCGGGACGAGGCAGGAGATCTCGAGTCCCTTGCGGTGAGCGGCAGGAGACAGCAGGTCGGTCACATCCTCCATGAGCGTCCGGAGCTTGAAGTCCAACGCATCGAGAACCAGCTTGCCCGCCTCGATCTTCGACAGGTCAAGGATGTCGTTGATGAGGGTCAGGAGGGTGTCGGCACTGTTGACGATGGTCGTCGCATACTCGCGCTGGCCCTCGTCGAGGTCGGTCTCCATGAGCAGCTCGGCCATGCCGATGATGCCATTCATCGGCGTGCGGATCTCGTGGCTCATGTTGGCCAGGAAGTTGCTCTTGATCCGGGTCGCCTCCAGGGCCTGGTCGCGCGCCTGGGCGAGCTCGGTCATGTAGGCGTCGCGCTCGCGCTCGGCCCGCTTCCTCGACGTGATGTCGCGCCCCTCGGGGATGAGCATCGTGATGCGGTCCAGGTCGTCCCGGAGCGGCTTGAGCGAGAAATCGAAGGTGGCGACCACATCCCCGGCCCCGCGGATGTCGACCTCAAACCGGACGAATCGGCCCTCGGCGGCATCGGCGATCGCCCCCTTCAGGTGCTCCTGGGCCTCACGCGAGATGGTCCACCACCGCGTCTCCCAGAAGGGCCTTCCGACGACGTCCTCGCGGGTCAATCCGCCGAAATCGAGGGCGGTCCGGTTCACCTCCAGGACGGTCCCGTCCGGGGCCAACAGTCCGCTGAACTGGAATGTCTGGTCGAAGATCGCGCGATAGCGTCGATCCTTCTCGCGCAGCGCCGCCTCGGCACGACGGCGCGCCGTGATGTCCTCGATCAACGCGAGATAGGTCAACGGATGGTCGGCCGTGTCGCGGGCCGCCGAGACGCTGACCGTTGCGTGGACGAGATTTCCGCACCTGTGCAAGTACCGCTTCTCGCGGCGGAAGAAGCGAATCTCCCCCGTGGCCAACTGTCTCACGAGTGCGAGGTCCGTATCGAGATCGTCCGGGTGGGTGATGGACTGGAAGTCGCGAGATAGCAACTCCGGCTCGTCGTGGCCCAGGATCGCGCAAAACGAGGGATTGACGCGTACGAACCGGCCCCGGGGATCGAGGATGGCCATTCCCGTCGAAGCTGACTCGAAGGCGCTGCGGAACCTCTCCTCACTCTGGCGCAGGGACAGCTCGGCTCTGCGGCGGGTCGCCGTCTCGTGCACGACCAGACCGAACACGAGGCCGAGCAACCCCAGGTTGACGACCCCCCCGCCGACGAGCAATCGAGTCGTCGTGAGGCTGAGGGCCCTGGCCTCGTTGGCCATACGATTCAGTCTCCCATCCTCGATCGTCTCCATCCCCTCGATCAGGGCACGGATTTGATCCATGGCATCCTTGCCCTCGTCGATCAGCGAGATTGTCCCCCGTCGATCGAGGATCCCGGAGCGCAAGACGACGAGAATCTCCCGCAGGATCGCCCGGTGATCATCGACCAGACGCTTGAGGGTGGCCACACGGTCCCGGTTTTCGGAATCGCCCGCCGTCAGCCGGGAGAGGACCGCCAAACTCGCCTCGATCCTGGGGAGGGCAAGCTCGTAAGGACCAAGGTGCCGATCCTCACCCGTGATCACGAATCCCCGAACACCGGTCTCGAGATCGGTCATCTCCCCGAGGACACACGCGAGCTCGCGGAGGATCGACTGCGAATGCTTGACCTGATCCTGCTTCCGACCGACTTCGGCGAGATTCACGAACTTCACCAGGCCGATGGCGAGCGACACGGCCGCGATCAGGACGAACCAGAATGCAACGGACCTCACCAGATGAGTTCTCATGGTCGGCTCCTGGATCTCGGCGGGCTCAGCACGGACTGCCGGATGGATCCGGACGATCACGCGTCGGTGCGCGGACTCGGCTCGATCGACGATCGATCACGGTGGGATCGCGCAGAATCCGGGCGATCCGTTCGCCGAATGGTTCGACTGGAATCTAGGTCAGACGTGGACGGCCGTTCCGGAGCATGGGATTGTTCAACACATTGCTTCGCGGTTCCAGGATGACGGGCACTCGCATGGAATCGGGAACCATCGGCCGAAGGTGGTCACCAGGTCGGCCATCCGGACCGGCTTGGCGAGCACGTCGTCGACCCCGGAGGCGCGGTAGTACGCGCGATCCTCGAGATCGGCATCGGCCGTGTGGGCGAAGATCCGCGTGCTCGTCCCCGGCGGCAGGTGGCCGCGGAGCCGATGGACCACCTCCATGCCGTTCATCCCAGGCATACGGATGTCCAGAATCACCACGTCATAATGGCTGCGGCTTGCCACATCGAGGGCCGTCCGGCCATCTTCAGCAACATCGACCTGATGACCCAATTTGCGGAGAAGCGTTCGCACGGCGATTCGGATCGTCGTGTGGTCATCGACGACCAGGACACGTAGCGGGATCGAATGAACGGCGATGGCCATGTTCGGACCTTTCTCGTCAGCCTTACGACATCGTGGACCGACTCCAACTCGTCGACGCGATGATTGGCATGCCCAGCTTATTTTGTCACATCGCCTGAAGCATTTCAAGGCGCTTCTCAGATTGACGCCTTATTTTGCTGACGGTCCCTGAAAGTCTTCGGAGTGGGATTCGGTCATGAGCCCCATATGCGCACGACTGCGCTTCCTTGAAAGGCAAGAACGCTCGAAACTTCCAGCCGGGATTTCTCCCGAAGGGCCCGCCAGCTCACGTTGACATCAAGCCATGGCTGACTAAAAAAGCTGTCGCGAAGCTGCAAAATCTCACCTGATGAAGTAAGCCGACCTCACTCGTCATTCAGGCTCAATGATCCTGATCGACGCTCCATAGGCTTGGGGTTGTAGGCGGGGTCTGTGACCCCGCGAGCTTGCTGTAGCTCAATAATCCGGATCGACGCTCCACAGGCTTGGGGATCGGCGAGCGGGAAGCAGGCGGGTCGCGATCCCCTCACGGGAGGCACGGCCAGCATCACGATGCGTGTCTCGCCTTCGGAAAGCTTGAACTCCCTTCCGCGTCGGTGCGCGTCCATTTCAACAGACTATCCCAGAACGGCGGCATGAGAGATAAGTCTCTATCGATCATCCCGACCGTGACATAGGCCAGCGGTTTCCCCTGCGCGTCGAGCAATCGGCCGACGACCGACGGTCGCGCCGGCGGCTCGGGGGCCTCGGCGAAGCGGCGAGGCGGGCCGCTGGCTGGGCGGGCGGGGCGAAATGCAACGGTCCGCTCTTGAATGAGCTGTTGTCCGACGTGAGGATAAAAACCGACCGTTCTTTCGAACGGGCAATGGCCAGTCGCACCTGGCCGGGCACGCGGTGCCGCGAACGATCGGGCTTTACGACCGGCGGCAGAAGAAGTTGACGCGGAACATCGTCGAGCGGATTTCGATCTGATTTGGAGGCGGTGGGCCCTCGGGCGAGTCCTTCGGATAGGGCTGGAGTTGCAAGCCGTGGAGCATGCACAGGAGTTGTCCAATCCGCCCGCGATCAGCACGCGGCGGGGATATTCATGGGTCAATTAGGCTCTCTGAGGGCGAGGTCCCTCCCTGCACGGCGCGCAACTTGGAATTATTTTGAAAAATTTTATCTATAGACCTTCCAGAGAGTTGTGACGAAAAAATCATTCCATCACCGGTAGGTGCATTAAGGAATTTTGAAAATCGCGGCATCCTATATGTAGAGAGCCGATCGGTCCGAAAAAATCCGCGGGCAGCCATCGAAGCCATGCCAACGAGCCCGCGTGCGCCAGTGCAACTCAGCGACGCAGTTCCATGAATGATCCTTCGAAATCCTCACCACAGGAACGCAACCCGCTCCAAAGCTCGAAAAACGGCGCGGGGAGCGAAGGAGACCCGGCGAAGTGTTGCCGACGAGTGCAAACCAGCGCAAACCCTGAGCACCTCCCCAGGGCTAGAAAACTAGCCTGCAACCCGTCCTGGTCTCCTCGTCGGTCGCCGCATGGCTTCTCGTTTCCTGCAAGAGATTCACCTCCAAGCGCACTCTCGCATTCATCCCGAGATTCGGCAACAATTGACAGGCCATTCGGCGTCGCTCGAGGGTGGTCGCGGACTGACCGGCTCGGTTGAGTGACCGCAGAATCGGACGGTGTTTGCTGCCGCCGCCTTGCCTCCCGGAGACTTTCCTCATGCGTACGGTCCTGCATCCGCTCGGGGCGTTCCTCGCCGCGACGAGCTTCTTCTGCAACGCTCCCCTGCTCCGCGGCGATGAGCCGAACAAGCCGACCACACCGGCCTCCGAGGCCAATCCGGCCATCCCGGCGCCCGGCCACTCGGTTCACGGCGAGGCGTTCAACGACGGGCCGCGACACGCCGCTCACATCATGCCCGGCATGGGAAAGTCCCACTTCCCGGCGACCACCAAGAAGCCCGAGGCTCAGGCGTTCATCGATCAGGGCGTCGCCCAGCTCCATTCCTTCTATTACTTGGAGTCGGAGCGGTCGTTCCGCCAGGCCGCCAAGATCGACCCGGATTGCGCCACGGCCTACTGGGGCATGGCGATGTCCAACGTCAATAACACCAAGCGCGCCAAGGAATTCCTCAAGGAGGCCCGCAAACGGGCCGCATCGGTCTCTCGCCGCGAGCAGCTCTACATCGAGGCGCTGGAGGCGTTCTACAAGGACGGCGACCCCGACAAGACCCGGCAGCAAAACCTGATCAAGGGGCTTGAAACGATCGTCCAGGACTTCCCCGACGACATCAACGCCCGCGCCTGGGTGGCGATGGTCGCCTGGCAATTCGCCGGCAATGCGGTCATCAGCCGACAATCGCTGGACGCCATGATCGAGTCGGTCTTGCAGGTCGAGCCGATGCATCCCGGGGCGCACCACTACCGCATCCACCTCTGGGACGGCGTCAAGCCGATCCGCGCCGAGAAGTCCGCGGCGCTCTTCGGACCGGCCGCGCCCGGCATCGCTCACGCCTGGCACATGCCCGGCCACACCTACACCGGTCTCAAGCGATATGCCGACGCCGCCTATCAGCAGGAGGCCTCGGCCCGCGTCGACCACGCCTACATGTTCCGCGACCGGGTCATGCCGTTCGAGATCCACAACTACGCCCACAACAACCAGTGGCTCTGCACCAGCCTGAGCCACATCGGCCGGGTCCGCGACGCGATCGCCGTGGCGAGGAACCTCGTCGAGCAGCCCCGCGACCCCAGGAAGAACGGTCCTAATGACGGCGGATCGCCGCAGCGGAGTGGCCGGCTGCGTTGGGCCGAGATCCTCACGCGATACGAGCTCTGGGACGACCTCATCGAGGCCACGAACTCCCAGGTGCTCGACTGGTCCAGCATCCCCATCGAGCAGATGGAGAAGGCATACACCCTGGGTCAGGCGTACGCCGCCAAGAATAACGCCACGAAGCTGGCCGAGCAGATCGAGGCACTGAAGAAGCTGACCATTCCGCAGGCCAAGGCCGCCCTGGCGGAACTCGAAGGCTACCAGCTCCTGGCCCGCGGCGAGATCGGCCCGGCGTTCGACCAGTTCGCCAAGGCGACCTCGATGCGGCCCGAGGCCCTGGCACGCGCCCACCTGGCCGCCCGGAATTATGGCTTCGCCGAGAGCACCGCGAAGAAGGGCGTCGAGCAGAACCCCAACCTGGTCGCGCCGCTGGCCGCCCTCGTCGAGATCCTCCAGGCCGCCGGCAAGGATAAAGACGCACGTGACGCCTATCGCAAGCTCATGCCGATCGCCCGATGGGCCGACCGCGACCTGCCCGTCTTCCGACGCCTGGAGTCGGTCGTCGTCCGATGGAAGGCCGACAAGAACTGGCTCTCACCGCCTCCTGAGCCGGCCAGCGGTCAGGGCTCCGATGAGACGGCCATCAACAAGATCGACCTGACGACCCTCGGGCCGCTGGGCTGGATCCCTTCCCCCAGCCCGGCGTTCTCCGCGACCGATACCGCCAAAAAGCCCTGGTCCCTCGCCGGCCACAAGGGGAAGAACGTGCTGATCATCTTCTTCCTCGGTGGCAAGTGTGCCCACTGCATGCAGCAGCTCCAGGTCTTCGGCAAGGAGTACGAAGCCCTCAAGAAGCTGAACGTCGAGACGGTCGCCATCGGCAGCGACGACGCCGAGGCGACGAAGGTGCTCAAGAATAACAAGGACGCCATCAAGTTCCCCATGCCCATGCTGGCCGACCCGAAGCTCGAATTGTTCAAGCTCTACACGGCCTACGACGACTTCGAGAACCAGCCGCTCCACGGCACGATCCTGATCGACTCGGAAGGCAACATCCGCTTCCAGCGCATCTCGGCCGACCCATTCCTCGAAGTCGAATTCATCAAGACCGAGGCCGAGCGCGTCAACCGGATCGTCAAGCGGAAGTAACCGGGTGAAATTCGGAGAGGACGTGGTAGCGAACCACGGGTATCCCGGGCTCGTGTCAGAGTTCGCCTTCAGGCGTCGCCAGGCTTGCTGGTCTGGGCGAAGGGGCTACCGACCCGTATCATGAATCGGTGTGCAGCGAGACTAAGAGGCTGCCTCGGAAGGTCCTTGTAGGGCACTCTGTGAGCACCGATCCGGGGACCTTTGCCCAATTCGGTGTTCACAGAGCACCCTACGAGACCGCCGCCCACGCTTCCGGAATAGACTCTTAAAGACGACGGGCAGGACCATGTCTTCGGGACTATTGATTCAAAACGGTACAAATGACACGCTCCGGGCGACGGCCCCTCCGGCCGGCTTGCCCCTGCCCGTGATATCGACCCCGGCTGAGCATCAGCAACGGCTCAAGCCGCTCGAAGGCAAGCCGGCCGGGACGTTGATCATTCACGAAATCTACCGGAGTCTCCAGGGCGAGAGCACGTTCGCCGGGCTACCTTGCGTATTTATCAGGCTGACGGCCTGCAACCTGCGGTGCGTCTACTGCGACACGCCGCACGCCTTCACCCAGGGCGAGGTCTTCGGCATCGACGAGGTCATCAGGCGTACCGAGGAACTCGGCGATGATCTGGTCGAGATCACCGGAGGTGAGCCGCTCTTGCAGCCCGAGGTCTACCCCCTGATGACCCGGCTCGCCGAGGCCGGCAAAACCGTCCTGCTGGAGACCAGCGGGGCCGTCGACATCGCGGCCGTCGATCCACGGGTGCGAATCATCCTCGACATCAAGACGCCCGGATCGGGCGAGGTCGAGGCCAACGTGTGGAGCAACCTCGAGCGGCTCAAGCCCATCGACGAGGTGAAGGTGGTCGTCTGCGATCGACGCGATTTCGGCTGGGCCGCCGAGTTGATCCGCGTGCATCGCCTACCGGAACGCTGCCCCGTCCTCTTCAGTTCGGCCTTTGGCGCCGTCAATCCGACCGAGCTGGCGGCCTGGATCCTCGAATCCCGCCTGCCGGTCCGGCTTCAACTCCAGCAGCACAAGATCCTCTGGGACCCCGCGGCCCGCGGAGTTTGACCAGCGGCATCGGACGACTTCGTACCGATCGGAAATCCGAAGGGCATTCGGCGTGTTCACCAACCCAGGACCGGCCGCAGTCCGATCCAGTCATGGACAAGAAAGATCGCGGCCAGGTAGCCGATCACCCGAAGAAGGATCCCCGACAAATTACCGAGAAGCTGGCGGAGACCGTTGCGGGAGGCCAGTTGACGCACCCCGCTGGGAACCGCGATCACGCCGCCGCCCAGCAAGAGCAGCACGATCGGTACAACCTCCCAAGCTTCGACAATCAAGCTCCTCGACGGCATGACGTGGTGACCTCCAGGACGTGTCGACGTGAGAGCAAAATCAAGCTGAAGAACATTTCCGTGACGCCGGTGAGCAATTCGTGCGCCGATCGCGGCAACCGGTTTTTTCCCCCGTCACCATGAGTATAAAACTACCTCACGTTTGTGGTCGAGGGAGGGAAATGCACTTTTTTCAGGAATGTCAAGCATGTTGGTGTGAAGTTTCGATGACCGGGCAATCCTTGCGGAAAACTCCGATCATATGGCCTCGTCGGAGGGGAGTCGGAAGAGGCTCCGCGCGTTCTCGGTCGTGATCCGCGCCAGTTCCTCGGCGGGCAGGCCTCGGATTTCGGCCAGGCGACGGGCGGTCAGGGCCACCCGCGCGGGCTCGTTGGTCCGGCCGCGGAATGGATGGGGGCTCAAATAAGGGCTATCCGTTTCGACGAGAATCCGGTCGAGGGGGATGCGTGCGGCGACATCGCGCAGGGCGTCGAGGCTCTTGTTCGTATAGGTCAACATGCCTGCGAACGAGAGGTGCAGGCCGAGGTCGAGGTAGGCCCGGGCATCGTCCCAGCTCCCGGTGAAGGAGTGCTGGATCCCGCGGATCGGCCGCCCGAGTTGTCGCAATTGCCCGATCAGTTCGCTCTGGCAGTCGCGGCAATGGATCACCACAGGCAGGTCGAGCTGGTGGGAGAGCTCCAGGTGACGGCCGAACCACTCCTGCTGGGTCGGGAACGGTGTCCGGTCCCAGTAACGGTCCAGCCCGGTTTCGCCCAACGCGACGACCCCCGGCTGTCCGGCCAGATCGACAATGCGTGACCAGTCCCCTTCGGCGGCCTCGGCGGCGTTGTTGGGATGGATGCCGACCGACGCATAGATACCACGATACGCCTGGGCCAAGCCCAGGACCTCGGCGCTGTCAGCGGCCGTCGTACCGATGGCCACGATCTGAAGCACACCGGCCTGCCTCGCCCGTTCCAGGACCCCGTCCCAATCGACCCGCAGACGATGGTCGTCCAGATGCGCGTGCGTGTCGATCATCTCCCTGGCACCTCTCCCCCACGTGTGGGGGGAGCGGCCCGCGGAGCCGAGGGAGGACCGCATTCACTCCCATCCGCTCCTTCAGGGGAACCTCCACCATCAAGGGAGAGGGGGGCGATTTCGGCGGCCTCACCGGTTCGGTAGCCCATCAGCTCAAGGCGGTATCCGGTCACATGGAACCCCTCGCGGCTGAGATAGTCCGAGAGCTTGGGATCGAGCTTGCGGATCAGCTCGGGGTCGAATGGCGTGGGCAGGTCGTGCACCGACCCGGTCCTCAGGCATCGGAAATGGTAATGGAGATCGCGGCGAGCGTCGTATCGAGCACTATTGTCGCCGTCTCCGCCGGTCAGCTTGGTCGCGACGCCCGTGGCCACAAGCGTTTCGAGGGCCTTGTAGACCGTGGCCAGACTGATCTTCGGGATCGTCAGCCGGACGGCCTGGTAAACTTCCTCGGCCGTCGGATGGTGCTCAGCCCGAGTCAGATGGTCATACACGGCAAGCCGCTGGGGCGTGGGCCGCAAGCCCGCAACTTCGAGGACCTGACGCAACGATTCGTGATCGAGGTGGACAGTCCGCATCACTCCTGCCGAGCTCTTTCCCGGGTCCATTGCATTGAACGCTCATCTCGAGGCACGGGACAGGCCAGGCCCCGGAGACGCCGGCCACAATCCCTTCGAGCCATCACCTTTCCATTGTTAGGGCGCTTGACAGCCGTGTCAACCACGTGTTAGATTGATCGCTTGGGCCGGGGTCGGGGACACTGTCGAATCCAGCTCGGTCCGCGAGGGGCTTGGTTCGTTCTCTGCGCCCGGTCTTTCTCCCGATCTCACCGTCGGGAGTGGATTGATACACGAGGTGCTGCTCATTCCGGCACACCGCGGTCAGGTTCTCCGAGCCCTCCAACCGTCGAGGCTCGGGGTTCTCGCGGTTGTCGTGATAAGCCCTGTTCGGGCGTCCCGCCCCACACAGGCCCGGTGTCTTGAGTACGCCTCGGAGGAGATGAATGAGCGTCGATCTGGTTCGCATTGTCGATAGTATCCACCGCGATAAGAACATCTCCAAGGATATTCTTTTCGAAGGGATCCAATCGGCCCTCACCACCGCCGCACGCAAACATTATCCCGAGGCGGCCGAGATCGATGTTCGCATCGATCCCGATTCGGGCGCGATTGATGCGACCAAGGATGGCGTCAAGATGGATCCGGCCGAATTAGGCCGGATCGCCGCCCAGACGGCCAAGCAGGTCATCATCCAGAAAATCCGTGAGGCCGAGCGTGATAGCCTCTTCGATGAATTCGAGGATCAACGCGGCGACCTGATGACCGGGACTGTCCAGCGGTTCGAGGGCGGTGCGGTCATCGTCAACCTGGGCAAGACCGACGCCATCCTCCCTCGTAGCGAGCAGATCCCGGGCGAGAGCTATCATCCCAACGAGCGGATCCGCGCGATCATCCTCGATGTCCGCAAGGTGGGTCAGCGGGTCAAGATCATCCTGAGCCGCACGCATCCGGACTTCGTTCGCCGGCTCTTCGAGCTGGAAATTCCCGAGATCGCCGATCAAATCATCGCGATCCGCGCCCTGGCCCGGGAAGCCGGCTACCGGTCGAAGGTCGCTGTCACCTCCAACGATACCAAGGTCGACGCGGTCGGGGCCTGCGTCGGGGTGCGCGGCACGCGCATCAAGAATATCGTGGACGAACTGGGAGGCGAACGGATCGACATCGTCCGATGGAACGAGTCGCTCCAGGTCCTCATCCCCAACGCGCTCCAGCCGGCCGAGATCGACGAGGTCATGCTCTGTCATCTGCTCGGCCGGGCCATCGTCCTGGTCCGCGACGATCAGCTCTCCCTCGCCATCGGCCGCCGCGGGCAGAACGTGCGGCTGGCCTCCAAACTCGTCGGCTGGGACATCGAGATCATGACCGCCGAGGAGCTCGACGAGGTGATCGATAAGGCCGTCAAGGCCTTCGAGAAGATCGATGTCGTCGACACCGAGCTGGCCGAGCGATTGGTCGAGCAAGGGATCCTGAGTTATGACGACCTGTCGGTGATGGAGATCGCCGATTTAGTGAACACTATTGAGGGTTTGACCGAAGAACAGGCAGTAGAAATCGTGACCAGGGCGGAGACCCTGGCCGAAGAGCAAACCGAGGAGCTTCCCCGTCGCAAGGGGCAGCGCTCCGCCCCCTCTGAGCCCATCGTGAGCCGATTGGCCGAGGATAACGAAGCCGAAGCCGACGGCCAGGCCGGAACAGTCTCCATCAACGGCGATTCGACGGGAGTCGATTCGGACGCGGACGCGGAATCGAACTCCGACGCAGATTCTTTCATGACCTTACTTGATACCTCGGCCGCGGAATCCGGTCCGGCCTCGCCCACCGCACCATCCCTCCTGGCCGAGGGCGACTCATCAACCGACGAAGGTCCAGACCCGGAGCACGACGAGGCTATCGACGACGAGTTCCACGACCTGGCCCTGGCGGCCGAGACCTCCGGCATCTCGCCCCAGGGCCATGAAGTGACTTCCCCGCCCCGCAACGACGACCAGAGCGAAACCCTCCGAATCGTCACCGAAGCCGTCGAGATGGGTGGGGCGCAAGAGCCGACCGAGATTCCCTCGTCGGCCGGCGAGCCGTCCAAGACCGTATCGGACCGACCGACCTCGTCGTCCCCCCGTCCGAAACGATCCCAGGAGAAACGCGAGGACCAAACCGGCGAGGTGTCCTAGTCCAGACGAAACGCGAGGTGGACGCGGACCTCAGCCTAGATTCGACCCGCTTGGAGCCTCCAGGATGGAGCGAGATTCGATCTAACCCACGGAATGAACAGAGGTTCCGGCAACGCAGTCACACCGGCCGGGCGATTCGATGACCCGTCGATTCCGCCCGGGCTCGGCTCGCCTCCTCGACCCGTTGCGTCTTCCGATGGGACGACGCGCGGGATTCTGGTAGAATTCTATCAACGGGCCCGCCCAAGAGCCGGCCTCCATCCGCCCTAATCCTATGGGATCCGAACGAATCATCGAGAACACCCCGTTACACACCCGGGTCGAGTCCAGCCCGGGAGACCGGAGCCGCGTCCGGGAGGAGTTGCCTTTGTCGATGCGCGTGCATGAGCTGGCCAAAGAGCTGGGCATGAAGAGCCAAGAACTGCTGGATCGCATTCAGAGGGAAGGACTGGACGTCAAGCTGAGCGCCTTGGCGAGCCTGGACCCTTCCATGGTGGAGCGTATCAGGGCCTTGGTGCAACCGGCGGCCGGCGGTCGGGAAGCCCGCGGTTCGAGCCCCGCCAAGGTGTCGGTACCCGCGTCGGCGCCGCTCGCCGGGCCACCGCCTGTGGCTGCGACCGCGACGGGCACGGCACCGACGCCGCCGTTGCGAGGGGGCGGTGAACCGCCCCGTCCGGCCATGCCCGGTCAACGTCCGGCCGGACCGGCCCCCTCGCATGCGCCCGTGGCCCAGGCCACCGCGTCGCCCGCGGCGCGCGGATCCGTAACGGCAACGCCCGCCATCGGCCCCGGGACCGCCCCGGCCTCCCCGGTGCGCAGCGAAGCCCCCCCGCCGGCCCAGCGGCTCGTCCCCGGCTCGTCCCCTTCCGGACTGTCGCGGCCATCAGCACCGGTTTCCCAGAACGAAGGGTCGGCCTCGCAGGCCCCCGGCCGATCGGGTCCAGCTCCATCGGCGTCGGTAGGGCGTCCCGGCAGCGGATTCGCCGGTCAAGGTCAAGGATCAGGAGCCCGTCCGGCCGGCGGCGGCGGCGGCGGTCCACTCTCCGCACATACGCGGCACGGGACAGCCGGCGCCAGCCCTCGGCCAGGTTCCCAGGGTCCGGCGTCGACGCAAGGCTCGCGCCCCGAACAAAGGCCAGGACAACCCGCCGGCGCGCCCGGCGGCCAGGGATTTCAACCTCTGAGGCGGAACGACTACATGCCCCCGGCAGGAGTCCGTGCAATGAGCCCACGGGCTAGCGGGGCGACGGCTCCCCCCGTAGCACCCACCCGTCGTCCCACCGGCGAGGAATCCCCCCCCGACGGCGGGCGACGCGAGGCACCCGGCGGACCGAGCCGCCCCCTGCCCAAGGTGGCCGCGCCGATCATGCCGCCGCCGCGGACGGCAGGCCCGCCGCGATCATCGTCCCCGGCAGCACCCAAGTCCCAGCGTCCCGAGAAATCGATGACCCGGGACGAGATGATGGCCCTGATGCGGTCCGGAGGGCTGAACAACTTCCAGTCGCCGGCCACCACTCCCGGTACCGGCCAGGGCGGCCGGCCCGGCCAGCCCCAGCGCGACCGCGGTACCGGCCCCGCCGGGCCGCCGCGTCCGGGTAGCCCCCCGGGCGGTCCCGCGGCGCGTCGTCCGGGTTCCCCGCCCGGCGGCCTCTCCTCGCCGGTCGCCCCCCCGCCCCTCCCCGTGGACGACGAGGAGGAGCGCAAGGCCAAAAGCGCGCGCCTCGGCTCCGCCGCCGATCGGGCCGGCCGGCGCGCCAAGCGGAACGAAAGGGCGGGCGAGCGCCGCGTCACGTCCCCCGTCCCGGCCTCCGCCCTGCTCTCCGCCGATGATGAGGAAACCCGCCGATCCCGATCCGGCAAGAAGCCCCGAGGCGGCCATCGGACGTCCCTGGCACCCACGCGTAAATCCCACGCCGACGTCGAGTTGCCGATCACCGTCCGGGCCCTGTCGGAAGCCATCGGCATCAAGGCCAGCGACCTGCTTCGCAAGCTGATGACCATGAATCAGCTCGTGAATATCAACGCCACCCTCGAGGAAGACCTGGCCGTCATGCTGGCCATGGAGTTCGGCGTCGAGCTCCAGGTGGTCCACGAGACCACCCCCGAAGACGAGATGATCGAGGCCATCGCGGCCTCAAGCGCACCGGAGAACCTCGAGCCGAGACCGCCGGTCATCACCATCCTCGGCCACGTCGACCACGGCAAGACCTCGCTCCTGGATCGCATCCGCAAGGCGAATGTCGTCGACTCCGAGAGCGGCGGCATCACCCAGCATATCGGCGCCTACCAGGTCGTCTTCGAGGGCCGCGCCGTGACCTTCGTCGATACGCCCGGCCACGAGGCGTTCACCGCCATGCGGGCCCGCGGCGCCAACGTCACCGACATCGTCGTCCTGGTCGTCGCCGCCGATGACGGCGTCATGCCCCAGACCATCGAGGCGATTGCCCACGCCAAGGCGGCCGAGGTGCCGATCGTTGTCGCACTCAACAAGATCGACCTGCCCAACGTCGACACGACGTCGAACATCACCAAGATCTACGGCGAGCTGGCCCAACAGGGCCTCACCCCGGTCGACTGGGGTGGCGACGTCGAGGTGGTCAAGACCTCGGCGACGACCGGCCTGGGCATCCCCGAGCTGCTGGAGATGCTCGAGGCGATCGCCGAACTGCATGAGTTGAAGGCCGACCCGACCCGGCCGGCAAACGGCACCTGCCTCGAGGCCTCGCTCTCCGAGGGCCGCGGCGTCTTGGCGACCGTGCTGGTGCAGGAGGGGACCCTTCGCGTCGGCGACGTCATGGTCTGCGGCGACGGCTACGGCCGCGTCCGCGCCCTGTTCAACGACAAGGGCCGGTCCATCGACCAGGCCGGCCCGTCGACTCCCGTCGAGGTCTCCGGGCTGGATATCGTCCCCAGCGCCGGCGAGAACTTCGGGGTCGTCGACGACATCTCCCGGGCACGCGAAGTCGCCGAGACCCGTCGCAACCGCGCCCGCGACCTCGCCCATGCCGATCGCCAGGCCGTCACGCTGGAGAACCTCTACAGCAAGATGGCCGAGCAGAAGGTCAAGAGCCTCAACCTCATCATCAAGGCCGACGTCCAGGGTTCCATCGAGGCCCTCACGAAGGAACTCGAGAAGCTCCAGAACGAGGAGGTCCCCGTCCGGATCCTGCTCAAGGCCGTGGGCGGGATCACCGAGAGCGATGTCGTCCTCGCCGACGCCTCCCAGGCCATCGTCATCGGCTTCCGGGTCGCGCCCGAGGAGCGGGCGATGTCGATGGCCGAGGAGAAGAAGATCGAGATCCGTCGATACGACATCATCTACCAGGTCACCGACGACGTCAAGAAAGCCGTCGAGGGGATGCTCGTACCCGAGGTCAAGGAGGTCCACCTCGGCCGCGCCGTGGTCCGTCAGGTCTTCAAGATCTCCAAGGTCGGTGCCGTCGCCGGGTGCTTCGTCACCCAGGGGACCTTCGAGCGATCGGCCAAGGTCCGCCTCATCCGGGAGGGCCGCGAGATCTACAAGGGTGCGATCGAGGCCCTCAAGCGATTCAAGGAGGACGTCAAGGAGGTTCCCCAGAACTTCGAGTGCGGCATCAAGATCACCAACTTCGACGACGTGAAGGTCGGCGACGTGATCGAGGCCTACCGCGTCGATATCATCCGGAGGACGCTCTGATCGGTCATTGGTCATTGGTCATTCGCAACGCGGTGCCGGCCACGAGGTCGAATGAGAACCCAGAGACCGTCACCTGGCGGAAATGAGCAGTCAGAGACCGGGTCGGTCCAACCAGTGACCAATGACCAGTGACGAAGGACAAAAGCAGAAGATGCCGTCTCACCGCAGCCTCCGGATAGCCCAGGCGATTCGCGAAGTGGTCGCCAACGCGATCTTATTCGAGGTGGCCGATCCTCGCGTTCGTTCGGTGACCGTGCTCGGCGTAGAGGTCTCGGGCGACTTGCGTCAGGCCAAGGTCTTCGTGTCGATCATGGGCACCGAGATGGAGCAAAAGCAGGCGCTCAAGGGCCTGAATCACGCCGCCGGCTTCCTCCAGTCGCGCGTGGCAGTTCGGCTACAAACGCGATTCACCCCGATCCTGAGCTTCAAGATGGATGATAGTGTGAAGAAATCGGTCGCAATCGGGCGTCTGATCGACGAAGCCGTCGCCTCGGATCACAGGGGGGGGAATTCCTCCGGAGAACCGGACGCGCAGGCCGACGACGAGGAAAGAGAATCGGAGGACGCCTAGACCCGTGGCGCCCGAGTGGCGGGGGGGAATGGCCCTTCCACCATACGGTGTCCCGATCGTACTCGATCGGGGCGACCCGAGACGATGCCGACACCTCGGCACCGATGCCCGCCACGGTCGATGGTCTTCCCGATCCCGCCAGGTTCCGCCCCAAAACCCAGCAGATTAGGCTCATGGCAACACAAAGCAAGGCCCAGTTCCTGACCGATGTCTACACGCTGCTCAAGCGACGCTACAAGCCCAAGGCCGAACGCAACGCCGCCCGGCTATCGGTCCTCAAGGCCGTCGTCTACGGGATCTGCCACGAGGACACAACGCGCGAGCACGCCAATCAGGCCCTGTCGCGGTTCAAGGACGAGTTCTTCGACTGGAATGAAGTGCGAGTGAGCGGCGTCGAGGAGATCCGGGAGAACCTCGCCGGCATCCCCGACGCCGAGGAGCGCGCACGTCGCATCCGCCGTTTCCTCCGCCAGCTCTTCAATCGGACCTATGGCTTCAACCTCGATGCCCTGGCGAAGAAGCCCCTGAAAGAGGCCCTCAAGGTCCTTCAGACCTACGACGCCTTCGCGTCGGATTTCGTAACGGCCACCGTCATCCAGCAGGCGCTCGGCGGTCACGCGATCCCGATCGACAAGAACACGCACCGCGCGCTCGAACGGCTGGGCATCCACGAGGCGAACATCCCGGACCTCCGTGCCGTGCTGGAGCGAGCTGTCCCCAAGAATCGCGGCCTCGAATTCCTCGATCTCCTCGAAGAACTCGCCAATGACACCTGCGTCGAAGGCGAGCCGGACTGTCCCCGTTGCGAGCTCCGCAAGGTCTGCCCGTTCGTCCAGGCACGGAGCCAGGAAGCCTCTTCCCACGCCGCCGCTGAAGGCCGATCCAAGCCCCGCGCATCCAAGGAGAAGGACGCCACCAAGACACCCAAGGAGAAGGTGGGCGACGTGGCGTCGGCGACTGCGGGCCCGAGCCCGGCCAAGAAGACCGCCCCCGCGAGCCCCGTGCCCGCCAAGGACAACCCCGCGCCCTCCAAACCGTCCCGTGGCAAGCACGACTCCAAGTAGTCCCGCCATCGATCATCGCACATCGTGTGAATGGCAAGAACGTCGTCACCGACCGACCTCGATCGTGTCGGCCGAATTCCCGGGCGTAGCCCTTCGCTCTCGAGTCAACGACAACTGACCTCTAGACGCCCGACCGTCTCCGCCTATAACACTCCAGGCGGATGACGGCCGGGTTCACTTCCCAACCAGTCCCAGCTGTCACAGTTCGTTCTGAAACAGAAACTCGTTTTATTGAGGAGTGCGATGCTATGCGCAAACATCTTGGAATCCTGACGGTCGTGGCCCTCATTTTCCCGGCGATGGTCCTCGCCGATGAGAAGAAGGACATCGTCGACACCGCGGTGGGCGCGGAGAAATTCAAGACCCTCGTCGCGGCCGTCAAGGCTGCCGGGCTGGTCGACGCCCTCAAGGGCGAAGGGCCGTTCACCGTGCTGGCCCCGACCGACGATGCGTTCGCCAAGCTCCCCGACGGCACCCTCGAGGCTCTGCTCAAGCCCGAGAACAAGGAGAAGCTGATCGCGATCCTGAAGTACCACGTCATCGCCGGCAAGAACCTCGCCGCCGACGTCGTCGGGCTCGACGGCAAGGACGTCAAGACGGTCGAGGGGAGCACCGTGAAGGTCGCCGTGAATGATGGCAAGGTGACGATCAATGGAGCCAAGGTGGTCAAGACGGATATCGAGTGCACCAACGGTGTGATCCACGTCATCGACACCGTGATCCTGCCCCCCTCGAAGTAATCCTCGCATCGCTCGGCAAGTCCCGGTCGTTCGACTGCGAGCCGGCGGAGATAGCCCCGCGAGTCGATCGGTACGCGTAAGCGACCGAATTCGACTCGCGGTCTCTGGTCCGACTCTCATGACCTTCGTGTTTGGTCGAGGGAGAGTTTCTGCCCGGCAACGAGCCGGCTTCAACTCCCCCGATCGGCCGGCTCCGACCCTTCCCATGCCGGGGTTCGGCCCCGCATGAATCGGAGCATCCAGTACCCTACAAGTCCCCCCAGCGTATTCAGGATCAAATCATCCACATCGGTCGTTCGTCGGCCGGACAAATACTGTCCGAGTTCGATCATCAAGCTGAGAGATAGGCAAAACAACGCCACATGCCATGCCCTCGCACTTCGAGGACGGACGAACGCCGGCATTAGACCAATCGGCATGAAGGCTACGATGTTTCCTACGAAATTGACCGCGAATCCCCTCCCACCCGTCGTGCAGTCGGCGATAATCGTATGCAACGGAATAAGGTTGTAAGTCGGATTCTTAGAGGGGAATTGCAAGAGCGCGAGGTCGAAGAGGAACAGGGTATAGATGCCAAGGAAGATTAGCATGGACAGGCTACGTCGAGTCTTCATGGGATCAGACATCCCTCCGAGGTCAGGGACTTTCTTCGTGTTTCGACCACGTTCAAGCAGCCCACGAAAACCCGAGGTTGGAACGTGCCGATCAGGATTCACCGCGAATTCCTACCGACAGTAGTATGACTGGAGTCTCTCGACTTCGCCGTTCGGCTGACCTCGATTGTCCTGGGTATCGATCGGGAAGGGCCATCGTGAGATTCAGATTGTGGACGATTGACTCAAGTTTTCGGAAACTGCCGTCGGGAATCTCGAACTCCGACTCGACCTCAATCGTCGGCCCGACAAAGTCTTTGCCGCGTTCGCACAGTGAATGCCATATCACGATCGGCGGACCATCGTATTCCTCCATCCGAGTCTTCATATCGGCGCCGCGATGATTTCGGAGTGGCCCGGCTGGTTGAGGACCGATCATGCGGGTCCCTCCACGGTCTTGTAGCTTCAACTTCCTCGAACGGGAATGAAGCCGACTCGGGCCTGTCCAAGTATCGCAGTCGTAGCGACCGGAGTCAAAACATCCGCCCGAGGCATATTGCCAGGGGTTGCGCTCCAATACAGTTTTCGTCGAGGCCATGTATCCGGACCATCGTCCGTCTTCTCGGGAATGGGGATTCCAAGACATCCTCTTGGGCGATCCTGGTACACAACTCGAAATGTCTTTCTAGAACTTTCTGCTCCGCGCATCCCCTCTGAATTGTGTATTCTGTACTGACTCGCAAGTTATACTCGCGAGAACGACACTCACTGCGAACCAAACCGGAGATGCAATCATGGCGACAGTTGCCCGACGAAACCAAGGAAAGACTGACTTCGTCAAGGACGTCCTGAAGAAGAATCGCTACGCCAATGCCAAGACCGTCAACGCGGCGTGGCTGGAAGCGGGCCGAGAGGGGACGATCAGCGAGACCCTTGTCAACAAGATGAGGTCCGAAATGGGCCTTACGGGTAACTTGCGGGGCGGCCGCTCCGAGGGGTCTACGAAGACGACCGCGGAGAAACCCATGTACACAGGAAAGAAGCGTGGACGGAAGCCCAAGTCGGAACTTCCGAGCATCGCCCCGGCTACCAGCAACGGCAAGCATGTCGGCGAGCCTCGCGCGAAGTCCGGGGGCCGCAATTCGCAATTGGCCTCTCTCGAGGCTGACCTCGACATGATCCTCTTCAAGGTGATGAACCTCGGCGGTCTCGAGGAGATCGAGAGCAGTCTCCGTTGCACGCGGCGCTTGCTCTACAAAGCCCTCGACGGCGATCAGGCCTGAGCCCCCGCGCCAGCGCAGTGCATCGAAACGGACCGGGGAAGTCCTCCGGCCGGGGCACAATACAAAGACGACTTCCGCAAGCCCACCACCGGAGTGGATTCTGAATGAGCGTTGCCTGCAGGAGCGCCCCCGTCAATCGATGGACATCGGCGGGCCAAATCTCTGCATGCAACGCCCATTCATTGCGGAGATCGCTTTCCGGATCCGCAAACGCCACAATACGTCTCTGATCGAATCCGATATCCTGGTACTGGAATCGCGGAACTCGCGGGATCATGTGATTCGTGACATCCGTGGTCGCGATTCCTTCTGACTCCGACCCTACTCGCGGCGGCCGGTTCGATCGGACGGCAGGACGACTAAGATCCTGGGGCTTCTTCAGCGAGCCCGTAACGAGTCGCGAGACGATCGGCCCGCTCGAGATGGCATGGCTCTCGGGAAAGACCGTCTCACCCCCATGAGCAGAGCGATTATTCCGGTTTTACGGCGCGGGGAAAACGCCGGAGATGAATCTCCTGGAAATGCTGGTATTTGGCCGGTGTCGCGGAAATAATAAGACGTCTCGATAACCACCCCATCCCTGAACCACCGGACGCGAGCCGCCCTGATGTCATCCAGCGTTGAAATGTCAACCGACGTAGTCGACGTCGAAACGGCTCTCGAGGACATGGAGGCATATCAGGAGCTACTCTCGCGCGCCTTCAAGAAGACCGGCAAGATCCGCCCGGAGGTCTTGGTCCGCCAGATCCTCGGGATCGTGCCGGCCACGGAATGGCCGGTGCGCGTCGAGGCGATGGACGCGCTGATCCGACGGATCGAGTCGATCAAGCAGGAGAAGCTGCGTGTCGAATCCCGCCCGGCCGGCGGCCGGCTGCTGGGGACCTATGCGACGCGCCGTCCCGGGCTGGGCGCGCGGCCATATCGTACAATGTTAATCGGCGTTGATCCGATCGATGGCCGTTGCGATTGCCCTGATTTCCTCAAGAACTCGCTCGGCCTGTGCAAGCACCTCCTGGTCGTACTCGAGCACCTCCATGCGCGGCCTCGCGTCTTGCAGCAAGCGCAGAAGGAGCAGGAATGGGCCGTCGACAAGGAACGGGCCGGCCTCTGGTGGGACCCGATCCGCCCCTTGACCGGGCTCGGCGACTGGATGGAACGCGTCGCGTGGCGGGGCGAGCCCGACGCGGCCGCCGCGCGATCGTCCCGCGCCGCGCAGGCACTGCGCTGGTTCCGCAAGACCGAGAACGGAGCGGTCTTGAAGAGCGCCTATTGGGACAATCCGCCTCGTCGACTCGAGCTGGTCGATGATCTGCTCAAGGCGATACCGGCCGGTGCGGCGGGCACTCGCCACGATCCCGCGCTCCGTGCCTTGCTGTCCCACGAGCGCCTTCGGCTCAAGCTTGTGGTCGAGAAGGCCCTGGCCCACCCCGAGATCCGCGACGGTTTCCGGGGTATGAAGCGATCGCTCTATCCCTATCAGCGCGATGGGGTTCGACGGTTCCTGAGTGCGGGCCGGTTGCTGCTGGCCGACGACATGGGCTTGGGCAAGACCGCGCAGGCGATCGCCTCGTGCGACATGCTCTGGCGCAGCGGCCGTGTGAAGCGCGGCCTGATCATCGCCCCTGCCAGCCTCAAGCCGCAGTGGGCCCGCGAATGGTCGGTGTTCTCCGACTTGCCGATCGAGATCGTCGATGGATCTCCCGACGAACGCAAGGCCCTCTATGCCGCGCGCAAGGAGGGCTTCCTCATCATCAATTATGAGCAACTCCTCCGCGACCTCGAGGTCGTCCGCGCCTGGGACCCGGATCTGGTCGTGCTCGACGAGGCACAGCGGATCAAGAACTGGCAGACCAAGACGGCGCTCTCGGTCAAGGGATTGGCGCCGGACTATCGGCTGGTCCTGACCGGGACTCCGATGGAGAACCGGATCGACGAGCTGGCCTCGGTCGTGGAGTGGGTCGACGACATGGCGCTCGAGCCCAAGTGGCGGCTGGGCGCGTTTCATGCCATCCGCGTCGATGGCCGCAAGGAGATGATCGGCGTCCGCCACCTGTCGACGATCCGCGATCGGCTCGAGCACTGCATGGTCCGTCGGGTGCGCAAAGACGTGCTCGACCAGCTCCCGCCCCGGACGGATACCCGCGTACCCGTGGAGATGACCGCGGCGCAGCAGGGCGAGCACGACGCCCTCGACCAACCGATCGTCATCCTGATGCAGAAGGCCATGCTCCGTCCGTTGACCCAGGTGGAATTCCTCCGCCTGATGAGCCTGCTGACACTCCAGCGGATCATCTGCAACGGCCTGGCCCAGCTCCAGTTCGAGGACATCTGGCCGACGATCCGCGACCGCCAGCCCGAAGAGGGCGTGCTTGCGGGCCTGTCGATGCCCAAGCTGATCGAGCTGCGTCAGCTCATCCGGCAAATCGTCCTGGAGCAGGGACGCAAGGTCGTCGTGTTCAGCCAGTGGCGCCGGATGCTCACGCTGGCCCACTGGGCGACTCGCGACCTGCTCGCCGAGAAGAGCTACCGTGCCGGATTCTTCACCGGCGCCGAAGGCCGGAAGCGGCGGACCCAGAACATCGTCGAGTTCCACGACGACCCCGAATTCCGCGTCCTGTTCGCCAGCGATGCCGGCGGCGTTGGACTGAACCTCCAGCACGCGGCCAACTGCGTGATCAACATGGACCTGCCCTGGAACCCGGCCGTGCTGGAGCAGCGGATCGGCCGCATTTACCGCCTGGGCCAGAAGAACCCGATCGACGTCTACAACGTCGTCTCCGAGCAAGGTATCGAGTCCCGGATCGCCGTGCTGGTCGACACCAAGCACGCGTTCTTCAAGGGCCTGTTCGATGGCGATACCGACACGATCCAGTTCGGGGAATCCTCGGGCTTCCTCTCGCGCATCCAGAAGCTGATCGACCCATCCGCGATCGCCGTGGTCGCCGCGAGGGGCGACCAGGCCGAGGCCGAAGCCGACGCTGGCGACGCCGACATCGACTTCGACGACGAGGTAGAAGACCCGATCGGCGAACTGATCGATGCGACCGACGAGTCCGACGACGGCACGTCGGCCGCAACTCCGCCCGAGTCGGTATCCGGCGGTCACGCCCAGGAACCGATGGCGACCGCGGCGCTGGCCACGATCCCGGAATCGACACTCGAGGAGAGCACCTCGGCCCCGACAACAGCACCGGTGGCTCAACCCGATCGGAACGGCACGGGTTCACCCTCCTACCCGGGCGTGGATGGTGCGGTGCGTCCTGCGGTCGGCGTTCGTGAGCTGTTCTCGCAACTCCAGGTCCGTCGCGAGCCTTCGACCGGGAAGGTCGTGATCGAGGCCCCCGCCGAGGCCGCCGGTGCGCTCAGCGCCTTGTTCGAAGGGATGGCCGCCCTGCTCCAAGCGGTCGCCCGGCCGGGGGAGTAGACGGCGGACAGATCCGCGCACCGGTGCGGTCAGATCGTTAACGCCCCCTCCCGTGGCCGACCGCGATCCGCGGACCGATACCCGGTTGCGGAGGAGCGATCCGTCGGTCATGCTGATTGGGTTCTTGATGGTGTCGGTGCCGTCCTGTCTGATGCTGAAAGGCGTCGAGCAGGCCGCCCCCCCCGCCGGGATGACATCCCGAACGTCCATGCCACTCTCCGACGCCGAGAGGCGTCGAGCAAAGCACCGACTTGATGAACCATCAGATGACGTGACCCGGGCCGCGTCGGGCGGCCCGGCGAGTTGCAGCGAACCCACACGTTCCAGGGAGAACCGAACATGGATCGTCGCGATTTCTTGAAACAGACCGCAGTGACCGGCACGGGCTCGTTCCTGCTCGGAGGCGCGCCCGGCTACGCCCGATCGATGCGCCCGGCGCCGAGCGAGACAGTGCGTTTCGCCTGCATCGGCGTCGGCGGCAAGGGGCAGAGCGACACGCTCGACGCCGCCAGCCACGGCCAGATCGTCGGCCTGTGCGACGTCGACGAAGAGACCCTCGGCAAGATGGCCAGCCGGTTGAAGGAGAAGCATCCCGGCCTGAAGATCTACTACGACTATCGCAAGATGCTCGAGGAACTCGGCGACAAGATCGACGCGGTGACGGTCAGCACGCCCGACCACACCCACGCCCCGGCCAGCGTGATGGCGATGCGGATGGGCAAGCACTGCTTCTGCCAGAAGCCGCTGACCTGGTCGGTCGAGGAAGCTCGATTGATGCGCAGCCTCGCGGCTGAGAAGAAGCTCTGCACCCAGATGGGCAATCAGGGCACGGCCGAGAACGGATTCCGTGAGGGTGTCGAGCTGATCCGGTCGGGAATCCTCGGCCCGATCAAGGAGATCCACGTCTGGACAAACCGGCCGATCTGGCCGCAGGGCATGGGCGTGCCCAAGGACACGCCGGGAATCCCCAACAAGGTCCGATGGTCCGAGTTCCTCGGCGCGGCCCACGACCGGCCCTACCACCCCAGCTACCAGCCCTTCAACTGGCGCGGCTGGCTCGACTTCGGCACCGGCGCACTGGGCGACATGGCCTGCCACACGATCAACATCGCGGCCATGGCCCTGGAACTCTTCGACCCCGAGACGATCGAGGTCGTGGACACCTCGGGGATCGTCGACAACGCGAGCTACCCCGTCTGGTCGATCATCAAGACCAAGTTCGGCCCACGCAACGGGCGGGCTCCGTTGACCCTCACCTGGTACGACGGCGGCAACAAGCTCCCCGAGAGCAAGCGGGCCTACCGGGAGAAGATCTCCGGCGAGCGGGTCCACGGCAGCGGCCTGGTGCTCGTCGGCGAGAAGGGCTCCTTCTACACGCGGAACGACTACGGCGCGGAGCACATCCTGCTGCCTAAGGACAAATTCAAGGACGTCGAGAAGCCCGAGCCGAAACTTCCGCGCTCGCCCGGCCACTTCACCGAGTGGGTCGACGGGATCAAGGCCAGTGACCCGACCAAGGCGCTCTCGAACTTCGACTACGCGGCCCAGCTCACCGAGACCGTCCTCCTGGGCGTCGTGGCACTGAAGGCCGGCATGAAGATCGAGTGGGATGCTGCGGGCATGCGGGCCAAGAACTGCTCGTATGCCGACGAGTTCATCCGCCGCGACTATCGCAAGGGCTACTCGATCCACTGAGGTATTCGTGTCGACGAGGCGAGATGCCGCCCAGTGCGGCATCCCCCTCGCCCTGTCCCCTCAGTACGATTCGGCCGAGATGACCTCGCAACCGGAGACCGTCCCCAGCGCCCGCCAGGTCTGCCAGTTGATCGAGCTCTTGATGAATCGCACGCTGCCGTCGCCGAGCAGGGAATTCACCCCGCCAGGGTGATGACTCCGCGTGGTGACCGCGGCGTAAGTCGGTCCGCCGTCGTCCTCGTCGATCGAGGTCAGGTCGGAATCCAGGGCGGGTGTGCCGGCGAGGGCCTCGGTATTGGGCGGCAGCGCCGTGGTGAAGCCGTCGTAGAACGAATTGCCGTTGGACCAGTGGGTGTGACCCGAGGCCAACTTGCACGACGGGGTAGCCGCGGAGACGGCCGCGAGCACGGTGGCCGGATCGGGGCGCACCGACGGACTGGCCAGGGAGGGCGCCGGTACGCCATTGCAGTCGTGGAACGCTTGCTGGTACGTCTTCACTTCGGCGGCGAGCAGCGACTGACTCAGGCCGTCGGTGAACGACGCGAATCGACGGCTCTGATTGGGTCCGAAGGCACTCCGATTCGAGGCCGAACCGGGACCGCCGAAGACATACCAATCCCCCTCGCACCACCCGTAATTCGATACCCCATAAGTCGACGTCACGCCGGAGCTGTTCGTGCTCGTGATCGGCTGCGGGTCCACCTCACTCGGGCAGATCAAGACCCCCAGCGTCGCGGAAACAGCCGTGACATTCGACGGGTCGGTGGTCTTGTTCGAGTAGTTGATCGCGTTATACAACGGTCCCATTTCCAGGTAAGGGGCGACGCGCGAGGTCACGCCCCACGACGACTTCCAGAACACCGAGCTCCCCGCGAACGTCAGCACTTGCTGCGGCGGCAAAACCCCGTGCGTGGACTCGTAGTGATGCATCCCGAGTCCGAGCTGCTTCAGGTTGTTCGTGCACTGGACCCGTCGAGCCGCCTCGCGAGCCCCCTGGGCCGCGGGTAACAGCATCGCGATCAGCACGGAGATGATCGCGATCACAACCAGGAGTTCGATCAGTGTGAAGGCCCGACGAATCGATCGGCGACTCATGCGGATTATCCTCTCGGGATCGACCAGGATTCGGCTTTTCTCTTGAGACGAAGTCTCAGACGGGGGCGCCGCGCCGCCGGGAAGTGGTCCCGCACACGACGATCCACTCGACCATGTGCGCTCCCCGGCGGACGCGACATCAGTCATCGCGAACCCCTTCGTGGCGTTTTCAGCCGATCGATGGCTTTTCCGGAATACGGGATGTCGAGCGATCGAGGCTCGCTCGGGGCGGACAGGAGGAACGAGAGAATCGTCCCGGTAGGTGCTCGGCACGGATGATCCCCTGGCTAGGGCGACTCTCCGGGCCGACGGGACCAGGGCCGGACCGGATGGATGAGGTTGTTGAAACTGAGATTCAGTCTCAATAGGGACCAGGTTAGTGCCGTACGGAGCCGGTGTCAAGCTCTCTTGTCGATCGTCTCTCAGAAAGGATGAGGAATTTCGTCGCGGGAGGAGACTGTGATCGAGCCATGTTGCGACTCCGGCTCGGACGTTTCCTCGACGGGCCGATACCCCGGATAGCCCGACCCTCTTCAGCGAAGGCCCAGGCCCTTTTCACGACCGATTCGGAATGGTTTACTCAACCGGTGCGAGGCATGACACACCGCGGCGCCATCAACAGCCAGGAAGTGGCCAAGGAACTTCTCGTGTCGAAGCTCTCAAGGAATTCGCGCCCCTCTCGGCCCATGATCGGGGTCCTTGTCATTGTACTGCTCGGATGGCCCTGCCGGGGGGCCGAGCTGTTCCGCGACGATTTCTCCGGATACCCGCCCGGATGGCTGACAAGGCCCCTCGGACAGCTCAACGGCGCGATCCAGGAATACCACTACCTGCCGCACCGCGGCGTGCCGCTGGGGCCCTGGGCCAACGCGATCTGTCACCTGGATGCCTGGGCCGTCGGCGACGAGGAGGGTAGGCCGTACCTGGAACAACACACGGTGAACGTCCAGGCCGAGCTAATGAATCCGCTCTTCATCACGGGGGACCCTGAATGGCAGGACTACACCCTCGAAGTCCAGGTGAAGCCGCTCTCGCTCGATGACATGGCCGGAGTCGTCTTCCGATACCAGACCAATCGCCACTACTATCTCTTCGCGCTCACGGGCGGGAAGACGGCCCGCCTGGCGGTGCGCCTCCCCCTGGAGAAGGAATTCCGCGTGGCGCAATGGCGCGAACTCGGCAGCGTCCCCTTCCCCTACGATACGACGCATTACTACCGCCTGGCCGTCGAGAACGCGGGATCGGCCATCAAGGCGTCGGTCGATGGGATAGTCGTCCTGACGGCCGATGACGGCGAGCTTGTCCTTGGCAAGGCGGGAGTTACAGCCAACATCCCCTCGCGGTTCCGGGATTTCCGGGTCACCACCTCCGATGAGGTCAAGGAGGGGATCGGTGATCGGATCGCCCGCCGCGAGGCGGAGTTGACCCGGCTCCGCGCCGAGAACCCGCGGCCGAAGCTCTGGAAATCGTTCGCGACGCCCCGATTCGGGGCCGGGCGAAACGCGCGATTCGGCGACCTCGACGGCGACGGTGTGCCCGAGATGTTGATCGCCCAGAATATCCCCCGGATCGGCGACAACTTCATCCAGATCAGTTGCCTGACCGCCGTGACATTCGACGGTAAGGTGCTCTGGCAACTCGGCCGCCCGGACCCTCGCAACGGGCTCTTGACGGCGGATACCCCGTTCCAGATCCACGACCTGGACGGCGACGGCCGCAACGAGGTCGTGATGGTCAAGGACTTCCAGCTCCAGATCCGGGAGGGCGCGACGGGGCGACTGAAGCAATCCGCCCCGATGCCGGCGGCACTGCCCGATAATCGCCTGAAGCCCTACACGCTCACCAATGGCGACTCGCTGGCCTTCCTGGACCTATCGGGGCAAGGCCGGCGCGGGGAATTCTTGGTCAAGGACCGCTACTCGAACTTCTGGGTCTATAGCAATCGCCTGGAGCGGCTCTGGCAGGGACAGGGCCAGACCGGCCACTACCCGTATCCTTTCGACATCGACGGCGATGGCCATGAGGAGGTCGCGATCGGCTACGCGGTCTGGGACCATACCGGCCACCGGCTCTGGAGCCACGATGAGGATCTACGCGACCACGCCGACGGGCTGGCCGTAGGCAACTTCGGCGCCGACCCGAAGGCCGAGCCCCGCGTCTATGCCTGGGGCTCGGATGAAGGCTTCCTCGTCTTCGACCGACGGGGCAAGATCCTGAAGCACGAGCGGATCGGCCATGCCCAGAGCGCGAGCGTCGGCAAGTTCCGCCAAGATCTGCCCGGTTTGCAGCTCATGTGCGTCAACTACTGGAAGAACCCCGGGATCGTCTCCCTGTTCGACGCCGACGGTAACTTGCTGACCCAGGGAGAGCCGATCCATTCGGGCAGCCCGATGCTGCCGGTCAACTGGCGTGGCGACGGCCAGGAATTCGTGTTGCTCTCGGGGAATGCCCGAGAGGGCGGCCTGATCGACGGTCAGCTCCGTCGCGTCGTGATGTTCCCCGACGATGGCCACCCCGACCTGACGGCCTACGTGGGCAACGTGACCGGCGACGCCCGCGACGAGATCATCCTCTGGGACCAGGAGCGCGTCTGGATCTATACCCAGGATCGGCCGTTCATGGGGAAGCGGCTCTACGCGCCGATGAGGAATCCCGACTGTAACGAATCCAACTTCCGGACCGTCGTCTCGCAGCCTCGTTGGATCGAGCTCGACGCGACGAAGTGACGGACCCAAGACGAGCCGACTGGAATCCACCAATAGCTGCCGGGCGGAAGGATTGAGGACTGCGATGACAATCGCCGTTATCTTGCTAGCAATCGCTTCCCTTAACGTTGCGGCCGATGATGGCGGTCTGCAAGCCGAGATAGCCGCGTTGAGGCCGAAGGACGTTTCCGCACAGGAGTCGGCGATGCTGGACAACCTGGAGGAGCGAGCACGCGGCGCGCTGGCGGCCGTCCCGCGATCGCGCAACCGCCGGGAAGCCGACGAGGCACGGCCGATGCTACGTCAGAAGCTATTGCGATCGCTGGGACTCCAGCGTCTGCCCTGGCCGCCCGACCTGCGGCCGAGGGTCGTCGGCAATCTCTTCCGGGTGGATTATCACGTCGAGAAGATTATCTACCAGACGCTGCCCGATCTACTGGTTCCGGCCCACCTCTACGTCCCGAACGGCCTGACGAGTCCCGCGCCGGCCGTGCTGTTCTATCCCGGGCACTGGTGGGCGGACAGCAAGACTCGGCCCGATTTCCAGGCGTTCTGCATCAACATGGCTCGGCTGGGTTTCGTGGTGCTGAGCTTCGATCCCTTCGGCCAGGGTGAGCGCGGGGTCTCCTCTCGCGACCATCGCCGCACCGAGGCCCTCCTGGTGGGGATTGCCCAGCAGGGGATCGCCGAATACGAGACCCGGTGTGCCCTCGAATACCTCCTGTCTCGTAAGGAGGTGGACCCCCGTCGCATCGGGATCACCGGGGCCTCGGGGGGCGGTTACAACACGTGGATCACCGCGGCGCTCGACGACCGGATCGCGGCGGCGGTCCCGGTGGTCGGCACGAGCGACTTCGGCGAGCAGATCCACGTCTGCCGGCCACTCGACTGGTACCAGGCCGCCGAGCACTGCCACTTCGTTCCGGGACTGATCCGGTACGCCAACAATCACGAATTGCTGGCGATGGCGGCGCCGAAGCCGATCCTGATCATCGCCGCCGAGCGAGACCAGAGCTTTCCTGTGGAGGGTGTGCGGGCCGTGGCCGATTACGGCCGAGTGCTCTACGATTCCTATGGTGCGCGCGACAGGATCGGCCGGGTCGTCGACGCTTCCGAGGGGCATGGCTACCAGCGAAAGAAGCGCGAAGCAGCCTACGGTTGGTTCCTCCACTGGTTGATGGACCGAGGCGACGGCAGTCCATTCAGTGAGCCGCCGACCGAGACGCTCGCATCAGACGCACCGGAGCTCCGATGCTTCCCACCGGGCCAGAACCAGGCGGCCGGGCCGGCGATCGTTGCCATGGTCCAGCGTCTTGCTCTCGACCAGCCGTCGGACTCGAAGGACCGGAAGGTCCACCTGGAATCGATCCTGGGACCCTGGCCGGCACCGCAACCGTCCCGGCTCCGGGTCGAGGGCGTCCGGCTCCAGCGGCTCATGATCCCGACCGAACCGGGGCTCGCAGTATCCGCGTTCCTGCTCCGGCCTCCGGGAGAGGTCCGGGGCGTCGTTGTGGCAGTCGACGACCGCGGCAAGGAATCGCTCGCATCCGACCCGGTCATCGGGCAAGCGTTCGATTGCGGCTGGGCGGTCTGCGGCGTCGATCCGCGTGGCATCGGCGAGTCTTCGACAACGAAGGCCGGCTGGGTCTTCGCCGTGAGCCTCCTTCTTGGCGAGAACTTCGTGGGCCGCCAGGCGTACGACCTCTGCCGAGTGATCCAAGAGATGGACGCGGCGGGAGCGTTTCACGGAAAGCGGATCGGCCTCTACGCCCGCGGTCGGAACGCATCGCTCATTGCGAACTACGCGATTGCGAGCGAGGTGCAGGGCCGGCTCAATTGGTATCTCCTGCGCGACGGATACCTGACCTACCGCGCGTTCTTCGAGCGGCCCGTAGCGCTGCGCGACTCTTACCGGCTGATGCCGGCCGACGGCAACCGGACCACGTCCTTCAATCGCGAGATCCCCGCGTCGTTCTTCGCCTTCGATGTATTACGACATTGGGATCTGCCACGGTTGATGTCCTCGACCCGCGCCGAAGGATTGATCGTCAACCCGATCGATGGGGACGGGGTTCGGCTCACGGAGCCGGAGGCCCGAAAGATCCTGCCACGCCCGATTCGCGTCATCTCCGCCGAGAGACCAGAGCAGGAGGTAACGGGATTCCTCCGAGCGGTTGTCATCGACGGGCCGCGGTAAGCTCCTCAGCGATGGCCATCGGCTTCATCTCCGGTGTGAAGTATCTCATGGTTTTTTCCTCGCCTTGCGCTTCTCGGTCTCGTAGAAGGCATGTCCGCCGGGCGACCGCGATTGCTGTTGAAAATGCGGCAGTGCCAGTGGACCGGTCGTTCTCTTGTGCGGAGGCTGTGGGGAACCAGTTCGGCCTCGTGTATCGTGGCGATGATTCGCGGGTTTGCTGATCCGGGTCAAGCAAGGATCTCCCTCACGACCCTTGCCGATCGCCCGTCGATCAACCGTTGCTCGCGGCCGTTCGCGTAATAGACCAGCCGGTCATGGTCCAGGCCGAAGAGGTGGAGGAGGGTCGCCTGGAAGTCGTTCGGGGTCACGACGTTCTCGACACGCACCTCCATCGCCCGCCTCCCGCAGCCTTCGGGTCTCTTGCTCCGCGAGCCGCAGCGACCGGATTGCGAAATCACGAATCACTTCCAGCTCCTTGACGCTGTATCCCGAGTAGACCCGGAC
>JBKQHM010000846.1:0-16671 GCA_052148775.1 Isosphaeraceae bacterium
CTCGAGCCGGGAAAGCTAGGAATCCAACTTCGGCTCAACGGTCGGGTGATGCAGAACTCCAGCACGGCCGAGCTGATTTTCTCGGTCGATACGATCGTGAGTTACGTTTCGGGGTTCTGCACCTTGAATCCCGGCGACCTGATTTTCACCGGCACGCCCGGCGGCGTCGGCATGGGACGGACTCCACCCATCTACCTGAAACCGGGGGACGTGACTGAGGTCGAAATCGAGCGGATCGGCGTCTTGCGGAATCGCTTCGAGGCCGAGTAAGGCACCGTAAGACGGATTGGCAATCCGTCCTACAGGAGTTCGGAAAACGCACGGCACCGTGCGAGAAATCTGCAATCGCGGGGGAGTCGCCATTTGCCAGGGCTCGCGGCAACGGTATACTGGAGGTTTCCCTAAACGGTCGCAAGCGATCCAGCGAGATCTGTGGCAATGGCGAAATACATCGTGCGTTACGGTGAGATGCGTGTCCTGGGGGTGTTCTCCGCCCCCAATTCGGCCACATATTGCCGCGATACGCGGGTCATTGTCCGCACGGATCGCGGCCTGGAAGCGGGCGTCGTGCTGGGCGAGGCCACGGAAACTGCCCAGGCGGCGTTGCAGGAGTCCGGCGAGGGCCAGATTCTCCGCACCATGACCGTCGAGGACGAGCACGAATTGCTGCGGATCGCCGAACAGGCCCGCCGCGAGATGGACGTCTGCCAGACGTATGTTGACCGGCTAGGGCTGGAGATGACGCTCGTCGAGTTGGAGCGGGTTTTTGGCGGCGAGAGGTTGGTGGTCTACTATCTGGCGGAGAACCGCGTCGATTTCCGCGAGTTAGTCCGCCTGCTGGCCGCCGAATTTCAGACGCGGATCGAGATGCGGCAGATCGGCGTTCGCGACGAGGCCAAGTTGCTGGCCGACTACGGCGATTGCGGCAAGACGACCTGCTGCAACAGCCATCTCGTCGAGATGCCGCCGGTCTCGATGCGGATGGCGAAGCTGCAGAAGGCGACCTTGGACCCGACGAAGATCTCGGGACGCTGCGGCCGGCTGAAGTGCTGCCTGCGCTATGAATTCGAGATGTATGAACAACAGGAACTGCCGCTGGTGCAACTGGACGAGGGCCAGGCGGCCCATTCGGCCGCTGCGATCGAGGCCGACGATTCGGAGCCGTGAGTAGACGCAACATGCCCGATACGATTCAGGCCATCGCTCAATTGGCGCAAGAGGACCGCCGCTATCCTCTGGATGCCTATATCTTCGTTTTCAACTCCCTCGAGTTCGCCCAAGTCCACAATCGATTCCCGACGAGGTGGGGACCATGACTAGCTGTCCGTCTGAATATCAATCGGACAAGTCGGGTCATCAACGCCCGCGAGCGACGACCACCGGGTTCTTGCCGGCCGCGACCCGCCTTGTCCGGACCGTGCGGGGACGCGGCGTCAACTCCCGACCGACCCCGGAGATGGGGAAGGGCGACCCGACGAAAAGTAGCACAGGAGTGCAAACCAGCGCAATGCCCGTGGTGCGATTTCCCCTCAAATTGGGGGCTCACGACCCTCGCACATGGCACCACGCACCCCGTCCCCTGAGCGGTCCCGCCCCGAATTTCAGGGTGGCGATCCGCGAGGACTGGACTCTCCGATTGACCACCGAGATTTGAGGGCTGATGATGGACTTCGTGATGCGGATGCCGGACCTGTCGACGGTGGACGAGACGGTCACGCTGATTCGATGGCTGGCCGAAGTCGGTCAGGTCCTCCGGCGGGGCGACCCCCTGCTGGAGGTCGAGACCGACAAGGCGATCCTGGTCGTGGAATCAGCCGTGACGGGTACGCTCCGGGACATCGCGGTCCCGGCCGGTTCGGAGGTGGCGATGGGCCAGCCGATCGCGATGTTCGAAGCCGGCGAGAAGGGCGCGACACGGTCCGAAGACACGCCAGCGACCGACGTCTCCGGGCCGATCGCCGGTGCGGCCGGAGTCTCTCCCGGGGGTTCGGAACTGGCGGCGACTCGCCAGCCCGCGGTGGTCGTCGCGGCACAGCCGAGCGGCGATCGTCGTTCGTTCTTCTCGCGGAATCGCGCGGCGAGGGGATCGGCTCCGGCGGCGGCGGAGATCGGGTCCTCACCTTCGCAATACCCGCGCGAATTCTTGATGGATCTCTACCGGCGAATGGTCACGATCCGCGAGTTCGAGGAGGGGGTGAAGTTCCTGTTCCTCGAGGGATCGATGCCCGGGACGATTCACCAGTGTCAGGGCCAGGAGGCGACCGCCGTGGGGGTCTGCGCGGCGCTCGAGGAAGGCGACTTCATCACGTCCACCTTCCGGGGGCATGGTCATGCCCTGGCCAAGGGGCTCACCATCGAGGAAATGCTATTCGAGCTCTTCGGCGCCGTGACGGGTTGCTGTCGCGGCAAGGGCGGGTCGATGCACGTCGGCAACATGGCCCGAGGGATGGTGCCGGGGATCGCGATCGTCGGTGGGGGCGTGCCCCTGGCATCGGGCATGGCGCTGGCGTTCAAGATGCGGAAGCAACCGCACGTCGTCGCCTGCTTCTTCGGCGACGGCGCGATCGCCGAAGGCGCGTTTCACGAGGGCGTGAACCTGGCCGCCATCTGGGACTTGCCGGTGGTCTTCGTCTGCGAGAATAACCTCTACGGCGCCTCGACGCGGGTCGATCGCGTGATGCGTAACGACCGGATTTCCGACCGAGCCTCAGCGTATGGTTTCCGGGGCGAGACGGTTGACGGCAACGACGTCCTGGCCGTCTACGAGGCAGCCCGATCGGCGGCGGCCGAGTGCCGCCACGGCGGCGGTCCGGTCCTCCTGGAACTGCTCACCTACCGACGGACCGGTCACTCCCGGCGCGACGCCTGCCACTATCAGCCGAAAGACGAGCGCGAGGAGTGGCTCCGTCGCGATCCGATCGATCGGTTGGGTCAGTTACTGAGGGATCGGGGCCTGGCCGATCAGGCGGAGCTCGACCGGGTCCGGTCGGATATGCTGACGAGATTCGGATCGGCGGTGGAATCCGCCAAACGTCAGCCCCTGCCCACGCTCGAGGATCTGACGACGGATGTACTGGCGTAATGTGCCGCACTCTTGTCAGTAATGCCATGCCCGCCCAGCCACGCAAGGAAACCCCGATTCATGAGACGACTCAGTATTGCCGAATCGCTCCGCGAGGGGATCGCCGAGGAGATGCGCCGGGATGCGTCGGTCTTCTGCCTGGGCGAGGACATCGCCGTCTCCGGCGGCTGGGGCGGCGCGTTCACGGTCACGCTGGGCCTGGAGGAAGAGTTCCCCGAAAGGATGCTCAATACGCCGATCGCCGAGCTGGGCTTCTTCGGCGCGGCGGTCGGGGCGGCGATCATGGGGATGCGGCCGATCGTCGACGTCCAGTACGGCGACTTCCTGTTCCTGGCGATGGACCAGATCGTCAACAATGCCGCGAAGCTGCGATATATGTCCGGCGGCACGATCGCGGTCCCGATGGTGATGCGCGCCCCCGTCGGTGCCACCGGCCGGGGCTCCCAGCATGCCCAGAACATGGAACGCTACTTCACCGGCGTACCCGGGATCAAGGTCGTCGCCGTCTCCAACGCCTACGATGCCAAGGGCATCCTCAAGTCGGCCGTCCGCGACGATAACCCGGTGCTGATCTTCGAGCACAAGCTGCTCTATGGGTCGAAGGGTGCGCGGACCGAGCCGGGGGCCGTCGACGCCACCAGCGACGTCCCCGAAGGCGATTACACCGTCCCGCTCGACCGGGCGGCCGTGCGCCGCAAGGGCCGCGACGTCACGATCCTCGCCTGGCTGCTGATGGCCCACTTCGCCGTCCAGGCGGCCGAGCAACTCGCGGCCGAGGGCATCGACGCCGAGGTGATCGACGTCCGCAGCCTCTCACCCATCGACTACGAGGCGATCGGCGAGTCCGTCAGGAAAACGGGGCGGGTCGTGATCGTCGAGGAGGGTCCGAAGACGGGCGGCGTCGGCGCCGAGATCGCCGCGGGTATCATGGAGCGGTTCGGCGAAAGCCTCCTGACGCCGGTCGTCCGCGTCGGGTCGGCCGACGTGCCGGTTCCGTTCACGCCCGTGCTCGAAAACGCCTACCGGCCCGATGCAGCGCGAATCATCGAAGGAGTGCGGAAGACCGTGACCGAGTGAAAGCGACGGCTTGAGGGTGAAGCTCAAGCTTCGGTGGATTCATCAGCGTCATCCAGGATCATGCGGCGTGCTTCCGGCCAGGGAATCGTTGCGACCCGTCCTTTGTCAAGATCGTCGAGGCGCTGCCGGACCTCTTCACCCCAGAGGGTATCGGCATCATCATCGGTGGTCGGGTCGAGGCTTTCGATGAGTCTGGCGGCGAGCTCGGCTCGATCCGGATCCGGTAGTCGGAGCGCCTCGTCTAACAATTGATGGGCAGGTCGAGTCATGGAACGTTCTCCTCTGCTACGATCCTAACGGGAACTTATCAGCCGTTGCTAGAGGGTGTCCCAGGTCCAACGACAGAGCTTCGATGGTGTTGAGCAACGAGGGAGGACATGCTGATGGGATGGCGTTTCTCGGCGATGAATAGGACGGTAGCGGTCGCGCTGTTCTTTTCGTTTCCAACGTCTAATCTGGCGGCTGACTCAAGGCCGGAACTTGGAGCCGGATATGAGATCCGTCTCGACCGCGGCCATCCGTGGCGGCCTCCGTTCGGCCTGCAGCGGGTGGGACGGCCGATTGAGGTCGTCGTCCAGGCGGCCGATCGACCGGCGGGAACCGCTCATATCCTCACCGTCTTGAGCCGCGGGAAAGAGGTCGGCCGCCACGACGTGCGATTTCCCGCAAATCCCCCCTACTCCGCTCGTGTTCCAATCGGGAATATCGCCGATGAGCTGATCCTCTCGTCATTCTCGCGGGACGAAACCCGACCGGTCGAGCTGGCTCACTTGCGAGTCGAGATTCCCGAAATCGAGGCCGACGCGATCGCCAGGCCCGATGCCGTCGTCAATCCCGTGGACCTGGGGGCGATCCTGGTGCCCTCGGGCTGGCTACTTCTGGGGCCGGGTCAATCCGCGACGCTCGACGTCGCGGCCATCGACTGGAGCCGTGACCGACCCGGTGCTGCGCTGAAGGCATGGTTCGAATCGGAGCCGGGACGGGTCGCAACGGCTCCGATTTCGCTCCGGGCCGGGATGCGAATTCAGCAACGGCTCAAGCTTGGCGAGATCCCGGTGTCCCCGGACCGCGACGTGCTGTCGGTCGTGCTCGAAGACGGCACAGGCCAAAGGCTCTGGCACAAAGCGATCCCGGTCATGATCGTCTCCAAGCCGCCGGCGCGACCGAGATTCGGCGCCACTGACGAGCGGCTCCGTTACGATGCCCCGATTTCGGTGCGCGACCCCAGGACCGGGACCTTTTCGAGCATGCCGTACGAAGGGGCATGGGCACCGGATCTCAAGGACGTCGTCGTCTGGCTGCCGAACGGGGCGCGATTCGTCTTCTGGCGCGGTTCCAGCTACATCCCGTTCTGGGCGGGCCGGCACAACACCGGTGCGTGCTACGAGTGGGCCGAGATTATCTCGCAGCCCGCTGGGGCCGTGGACTGCGTCGAACCGCTAATGGACAAGGAGCTGAGGTATAGCCGGGTCGAGATCGTTGAGTCGACCGAGGCCCGGGTCCACGTCCGATGGAGCTATCAGTCCACCGACTTCGAGTACAAGGTCTGGGGCGACGCCGCCGTCGAGGATTATGACTTCTACCCCGACGGCTTCGGCACGAGGGTCGTGAACCTCAAGGCCGACCCCAGGAACAATTACGAGCTGGCCGAATTCATCATCCTGACGCCCAAGGGGGCCTATCCCTTCGACGTCCTGCCGGACGACCCGGTCGACGCCTTGTTCATCGACGGGCGGAAGCATGCGTACCGATTCCCGAACCCCGTCGGCAACGCCGCCAAGTCTCCCGAGCCGGGGGGCGTGCCGGCGATCTACCGGTTGCGGCTCAGCAAGGGCGAGGCACTCGCTGCCGTCTCCTTCAACCCGAACCTCACGGTATTACCTCCAGTGGTCTTCGCCCCGTTCTTCGATCGGGGCGAGATGGTGACTCCGTGCTACTGGGGAAGTCACTGGCCACTGGCGCGGGGAAACTCGACCGGCCGGACGATCGACGACCGGATCGCACTGACCCCGACCCACAATAGCGTGATGAGCTGGGCCGGCAGCCGGCCTCTGCCGTTACGGACCGAGAAACTCAACACCCTGGATACCCTGGGCCGGTCCCGGCCGATGACGATGAGCCGCTGGGCCTGGCTGATCGGCATGAGCGACGAATCCGACGGCCGCCTCCGCGCCCGGGCCAGGAGCTTCGCGACGCCGCCGTCGATCGAATCGCTCCGCGGCGCCCGGCTCGCATTCGAGAGTTACGCCCCCGAGCGCCGGGCGATCCGGCTCGTCGCCGAAGAGCGGGAGGTCGCGTTCATCATCAAGCCGGGTCCGCCTTGCGTGAATCCGGTGTTCGAATTCCTGCATGCGACCCAGGGTAAGGCTCAAGTCGTTCTTGGAGGGCAGTCGCTCGATTCCCGGCGGTACGCCTGGGACGGCCGGACCCTCTGGCTCGATGCCACGATCGAGGCGCCGACCGATCTGAGAATTACGTTCGATGGCGAGAAGTCCCGTCCGTAACCTTGACCCGTGAGATTGACTCTCTCGCGGCAACTCACCGCCAGCGTCACGGGCGCAGGGCCTGGAACCGGCCTCGCCATCGCTGTAAGGTGAAGGCACATCGACGGAATTCCGCACACCAAACACCCGGGTAGGTATCCTGATGAGTCTTCGAACCTCTCTCATCGCCGCGTGTGGACTGTTCATCCTCGCAGCCCCGTCGAGGGCCCAGGCGCCCGGGGCGGCGAACCCGAAGGAGACCCTGTGGATCATACCCCACACCCACTGGGAGGGGGCGGTCTTCAAGACCCGCGAAGAATACCTCGACATGGGCCTGCCGAACATCCTCAAGGCGATGCGGCTACTGAGGGAACAGCCCGAGTTCCGTTTCACCCTCGATCAGGTTGCCTACGTCCGGCCGTTCCTCGAGCGATACCCGGCCGAGGAAGCGGATTTCCGCCGGTTCCTGGCCGAGGGCCGGTTGCAGCTCGCCGGGGCGCTGGACGTCATGCCCGACGACAATATGCCCGGCGGCGAGACGTTTATCCGGCAGATGCAATACGGCAAGGGCTACTATCGCGACAAGCTCGGGGTCGACGTGACCTCCGGCTGGCTCCTCGACACCTTCGGTCATCACGCCCAGATTCCGCAGTTGCTCGCGCTCGGAGGATACAAGAGCTTCTGGTTCTTCCGCGGAGTCCCCCGGCAAGACTTCCCTTCGGAGTTCGTCTGGGAGGGGCTCGACGGCACCCGGATCCCCGCGTTCTGGCTACCCCAGGGCTACGGCCTCTTCTATCCCAATCCGAAAGACCCGGCGGAATTCCGACAGGCCGCGATCGCGCGATTCAATGCCTTGAATCCCAACAGCAAGGGTGCCGCCGACCGCGTCGGGCAGTCCGGGGCCGACGTCTCGGAGCCGGAGGAGCACCTGGTCCCGAACGTCGACGCCTTCAACAAGGATCCCAAGGCACCCTTCGCGATCAAGATAGCGGTCCCCGCCGACTTCGAGGCGGTCGTCGCTCGTCGCACCGATCGGACCGTCTTCAAGGGGGAGCTCAACCCGATCTTCCAGGGCATCTACAGCAGCCGGATCGAGCTCAAGAACTGGATGCGGGTCATGGAGCGGCAGTTGCTCACGGCCGAGAAACTGAGCGCGATCGCGGCGTGGCTGGGGTCGCCCGCCGACCCCGCCGCGATCCTGGGCACCTGGGAGCCCGTGCTCTTCAACCAGACGCACGACCTTGCTTCGGGCGTCATGACCGACCACGTCTACGAGGACACGATCCGGAGCTATGAGTACGCGAAGCGTCGGTCCGACGAGATCATCGATTCGCGTTGGGAGGTCCTGTCCTCCCGGATCGATACCCGCGGGCCGGGGTCGGCGATCGTCGTCTTCAATCCCCTCGGCTGGCCACGCTCGGACATCGCCGAGGTCGAACTCGGCTTCGACGAGGGGGGCGTCATGGGCGTCGACGTGACCGGCAACGGCGGCCAGCACGAGCCGGTCCAGATCCTGGATTCAACCCAGTACGGCGACGGCGGGCTAAAGACGGCGCGTGTCGCATTCATCGCCCGCGACGTCCCGGCGATGGGGTATGCGACCTATCACGTCGCCCCGAGTCGGGATGCCGCGAAGACCGCGCCCGCCGCGGCCGAAGGCGTGCTGGAGAACGACCTCTACCGGCTGACCCTCAATCGATCGACTGGGGCGATCGCGGGCCTGCGGGTCAAGTCGGGCGACTGGGAGGTGCTCTCGGGACCCGGGAACGTCGTATCCCGGCAAGCCGACCGGGGCGACCTCTGGGAGCCTTACAAGGGCCTGGACGGCGGCAGCCGCATCGCCATGACGACGAAGCAGCCGGTCCCCAGGCGCGGGGAGTCGGCTTTCAGCGACGAAGGCAAATCGCCGGCCGGGACGATTCGTAGCGGGCCGGTCCTCTCCGAGTTCCAGGTGGCGCGTCCGTTCGGATCCGGCCGGTTCGCGACGACGGTCCGGCTCTACAAGGGCCTGCGCCGGATCAAGATCACGACCCGGCTCGTGAACAAGGAGAAGTATGTCCGCTACCAGGTCCTGTTCCCGACCACGATCTTTGGGGGAAAGAACACGCATGAGATCCCGTTCGGGGCGATCGAGCGTCCGGAAGCGATCGAGTTCCCCGCGCAGAACTGGGTGGATCACGGCGACGGCCGCCGGGGACTGGCCCTGCTGAATATCGGCCTTCCCGGCAACCTGTCGACCGGCGGGACGATGATGATCTCGCTGCTCCGCGCCCACACGCTCGGCGCCTATGGGTTCGGGGGCGGATACGAGCCGGGGATGTCGTCGGAGACCGGGTTCCAACTGGGCCAGGAGCGGGTCGTCCGCTATGCGATGGTCCCGCACGCGGGCGACTGGCGCGCGGCTCGCGTCTTTCGCGACGGACTGGAGTTCAATCACCCGTTGATTTGCCGCAAGGTGCTCCCGCACGCCGGGACATTGCCCGCCCGCTGGGGCATGCTGGAGGTGTCGAGCCCCGATGTGGTCGTCTCGGCGCTGAAGCCCGCACGCGACGGGGCCGCCGTCTTGCGCGTCTACGAGGCGGCCGGTCGACCGGCGTCGGGCGTGAAGATCGCTCTTCATGCCAAGGTTGCGTCGGCGCGCATGGCGAATCTGCTGGAAGACGCCGAAGGGGAGTTGAAGGTCGAGGGAGACACCGTGGCGATTGACTTGCGACCCTTCGAGATCAAGACGATCCGGCTGAGTCTGAGTTCCGACTGATCTTCACCTTTGTGGGGCCAAAATGACGAGGCACACGACGAGGCGTGATTTCCTCAAGGCTTCGACGGCCGCCGTCGTTGCCGATGCGATCCTCTCGGTCCCTGCCGAGCGTGTCCAGGCCGCGGATCCGTCCGATGCGGCATCGGTCCGCGTGGTCGTCTGGGACGAGCAGCAGCCCGCTCAGAAGCAAGCGTACGCCGATTTCCTCGGCAGCCAGATCGCCGCGCACCTCCGCGAGCAACCCGGCATCTCGGTCCGGTCGGTCCGCCTCGATGATCCCGGGCAGGGGCTCGCGGGCGACGTGCTCGAGAATTGCCGCGTACTGATCTGGTGGGGGCACGTGCGGCAAGCGGAGATCGCGCCTGAGGTCGGCAAGGCGATCGTCCGGAGGATCAAGGCGGGAGATCTCTCGCTCATCGCACTCCACTCGGCCCACTGGTCGACGCCATTCGTGGAGGCCATGAACGAGCGGGCGCGGATCGATGCCGAGAAGTCGATCAAGGCCGGGGCCGGTGATGACCGCGTCGAGATCGTCGAGGCCGCGCCGCCGCGCCGCTATACCGTCCCGAAGGCCGACGAGCGAGTCACCCCGTATGTGTCGTGGCGTAAGTTGCCCGGACGATCCGCCAGGGCGACGATCCACCTGCCCTATTGCTGCTTCCCGGCCTATCGCAATGACGGGAAGCCGAGCTCTCTCAAGGTGCTCCGGCCGGACCATCCGATCGTGGCCGGGATTCCGTCGGAGTTCGAGCTCCCACACACCGAGATGTATGATGAGACGTTCCACGTCCCCGAGCCTGACGAGGTGATCCTGGAGGAGCGCTGGGCCTCGGGAGAATGGTTCCGTAGCGGGTCGCTCTGGACGCTCGGCCGGGGCAAGGTCTTCTATTTCCGCCCCGGCCACGAGACGTGCGCGATCTACAACGAATCGATCCCGCTCAAGATCCTGACGAATGCCGTGCGATGGCTCGGGGCCGGAAAGTAGGTCAGGCCGGAGGGCCTGACCTACGGCGGCCAAATCAAGGAGTGGCGGCGGCCCTAACCGGCGCGGTGCTGGCCGGAGCCGGCTTCCTGGGAATCTTCTCTTCCATGTTGGCGGCGTTGTAGATGAAGGAGGCCATGATGACGGCGGCCTGTTTCATGTCCTCGGCCTGGATGCGGTCGTAGACGTCCTGGTTCGAGTGGTGCGTCCGGGTGTCGTACTCGATCTCATCCTGGATGAACTGGAAGCCGGGCAGGCCGATGCCATCGAACGACTGGTGGTCGGTCCCGCCGGTGTTGGAGAGAGAGATGGTGGTCGCGCCCATCTGGCGGAACGGCTGGAGCCACTTGCGGAAGATCGGCCGGGCGGCCTCATTGCCCTGGAGGTAGATGCCGCGGACCTTCCCGGTGCCGTTGTCGAGGTTGAAGTAGGCGGAGAACTTGGCGAACTCGGGCTTGGGGGCCGAGTCGCTGGTCGTTTCGCTGGAGCCGGACTGGGGTCCGAACATGCCTGCGGGGCTGCGACCGAAGTGCTTGGTAACGTAGGCGCGCGAGCCGAGCAGGCCCTCCTCCTCGCCGGTCCACAAGGCGATGCGGATCGTGCGGCGGGGCTTGAGGTCGAGCGCCTTGAGGATGCGCACCGCTTCCATCCCGACGGAGACGCCGGCCGCGTTGTCGGTCGCGCCAGTGCCGCTGTGCCAGGAATCCATGTGCCCGCCCAGCATGACGAGCTCGTCCTTCTTGTCGGTGCCCGGGATCTCGGCGACCGTGTTATAGGCCATCAGGTCGTCGTCGTGGAACTGGACGGCGAGGTCCACGGCGATCTTGAGCTTCTCGCCCTGCTCAATCATCCGGACCAGGCGGTTGTAATGCTCCTGGGCCATCACGACCTGGGGGACGATCTTGGGCGCGTTCTTGTCATAGACCGAGACGCGGCGGGCTTGCGGCTGACCCTGCCCCTGTCCCTGGCCCATGCCCGGTATTGGGGCGCCGGGGATCGTGGCGGACTGGACGAACAGCGTGCCGCCATCGCCGTTGCGGCTGGGCTCGAGGATCATTGCGGCCCCGTTCTCGGAGGCGAACTGGAGCTTCTTGGCGGCGAGCTCCATCTGGGCGCGTCGCTCCGGGGTCATCTGGAAACGACCCCCCGCGGGCGGTGCGGGAGCGGCCCCGGCGCCCGGCGCGGCGGGGGCCCCGTTGGCGGCGAGCCGCCCTCGGCCTTGCCGCTGTCCCTGTCCTTGGGCCGGCCCCGGCTGGCCCTGGCCTCCGCGACGGCCGCCGCGGGCGGGCGGCTCGGGGGCATCGGCCAGCTCGAGCAACTCCGAGTCGGTCTTACGCTTGCCCAGGGGTTCGAAGTGGGCGGAAACCGTGGTGGCCGGCGCCACCAGGACGATCGCCCCTTTGATCTTCCCCTTGAACGCGGCGAAGTCGGCCTCGGTCTTGGCGTCGAAGTAGACCACCGGTGCCGCGAGGGGCCCGTCGGTGCCGGGCGACCACGCCTTCGGGAAGGCGATCAGCGGGATGCATTGCGGCTCGATCACCTGCGCCGAGAACCGCTTCAGCGTCCAGCCCCGCCCGAACGGACCCCACGCCTCGAGGTGGGCATCGGACAGTCCCCACGCCGCCAGTCGGTCGCGCGTCCATTCATTCGCACGCTTCAGGTTCGGCGAGCCCGTGAGGCGGGGGCCGATCACGTCGGTCAGATAGCTCAAGGTGGCCATGACCTGCGACCGCTTCAGCCCCTCTTCCTTAATGCGGTCGATCGGGTCGGTCGAGGTCTCGGCCTTCGCCGTGGCCGCGGGGGCGGGCTGGCGGGTTCGAGCCGTGTCCGGCGGTTGTTGCGCGCGCAGGGCCAGGGCCGGTATCAGACCGGTAATGCCCAGCAGGACCGTCATTTTGAGCTGTCTTCGCATGATGGCGGATCTCCGAATGGACTCGAGGTACACACTTAGCGGTTGGTTCAAGATTCATGGCGCAGGAACGCGCCCCGAGATGGGAGGGAACCTCGGGTCGGAGCAAACATTGTATGAAGACGGCTCGAATGTTGCACGTCTCTCGCACCGGTTACGGCAAAAACATCGTTGCTCATCGCGGAACGGGCGTCACATTCGGTCTGGATCGACCGCGCGCATCAGCCATGTGGGCGCACCACGACCACCCCGGAATCGGCGCAACATCTCCGGCTTCATCTAGACAAGAGCGACAACTGGCAAGAACCTGGACCCGCCATCTGGCGTGTTTCGTGAATATTCGGTGGGTGGGACAACCGATTCATCTCAATCGGCGATCGTGGCTCACCAGTTCCCCTGACCCGTCAAGGGCTCAGGTCGCCGGGAAAAACCGGCACGGTCTTGACTTCCGCCCTGACAGAGATGAAGAAGTAGGGGTTGGCGTTGGGTGATGCGATCCTCTCAGAAGCCGAAAGGCGTTGAGCACATGCGTGGCTTCAAGCTTAGCCTGGTGTTGGCCTCGGTGGCCGTTGTTGCGCTGGCCGTCTGGGCGGGGGCGTACGTCCAGGAGACCGGTAGCCACATGGCGGTGGCGGCCGAGCGGTTCCTTGCCTCATTGTCCAAGGAGCAGGCGGCGAAGGCCACCTATGCCTTCGACGCGCCCGAACGGCTCGACTGGCATTTCATCCCCCGAGCCCGCAAGGGCTTGCCCATCAAGGAAATGAGCCCCGAGCAGCAGGCGCTGGCGTTCGGTTTGATCCAGTCGGGTACGGCGGCTTCCGGATTCCTCAAGGTCACCACGATTATGAGCCTGGAGGCGATTCTCCGCGAGCTGGAGAAAGGCAGCGGCCCGGTCCGCGATCCGGAATTGTACTACCTGACGATCTTCGGCACGCCGACGAATCGGGGCCGCTGGGGATGGCGGGTCGAAGGGCATCACCTCTCGCTGAACTTCGTCCTGGAAGACGGCGAGATCATCTCGGGGACGCCGGCTTTCTTCGGCTCCAACCCCGCCGAGGTCCGTCAGGGCCCACGCCAGGGTCTTCGCACCCTCGCCGATCGCGAAGACCGGGCCTTGCGCCTGCTCCAGGCATTCGACGAGAACCAGCGGAAAGCGGCCATGTTCTCGCCCGAGGCGCCCCGCGAGATCCGCGATGTGACCCCGGCCCCCCACTCTCAGCCGCCCACAAACCCCGCCGAAGGGGTCGCCTACGCCGATATGACCGGCGACCAGCGCACCATGCTCCGGGCACTGCTCGAATCGTATGCCTTGGACATGACCGAGGAGGTCGCCGGCGCATGGCTCGGCGAGATCAAACGCGCCGGCTTCGGGTCGATCAAGTTCACCTGGGCCGGGCCCGCCGACCGCAGCCGCCCCCACGCCTACCGCGTGCAGGGACCGACCTTCCTCATCGAGTTCAATAACACCCAGAATGGTGCCAACCACATCCATTCGGTGTGGCGGAACATGCTGGGCGACTTCGGAATCCCCATGGCCGCACGGTGATTTTCCCTTACCCCGTCGTGGGGGAAGGCGGCCCGAAGGGCCGGATGGGGGGCGTCGGAAATACCCCCACACCCCGACCCTCCCCCATCGAGGGGGAGGGAGAAAATACGACCCCCCCCCGGACCCTCCCCCGGAAGGGGGGAGGCAGAGAAAGACATCATGAGAGACTGGACCCGTCGCGAGTTCCTGGCCGCTTCGGCGCTGGCGGCCGCTGGTCGAGAAATGACTCCGGCTTATGCGGGGTCGTCCGACGGACCGTCCCAGGCCTTGGGCAAGCCGGAGCCGGCCCGTGTCTCCGCCAACGAGAAGATCGTCCTGGGCTTCATCGGTACCGGCGGCATGGGCACTGGGTTGATCGAGACGTTCAACAAGTTCCCGCAGGTGTCCATCGCCGCGGTCTGCGACGTCCACGAGCCGCACCTCCGCCGCGCGCAATTGAAGGCCGGCGGGACGCCGGAAGCCTTCGGCGACTTCCGCAAGGTTCTCGATCGAAAGGACATCGACGCGGTGGTCATCGCCACGCCAGACCACTGGCACGGGATCCTGGCCATCCTGGCTTGCCAGGCCGGCAAGGACGTTTATTGCGAGAAGCCGCTGGCGCATCGCATCCAGGAAGGCCGCGCGATGGTCGATGCGGCCGACAAGTACAAGCGGATCACCCAGATGGGGAACCTGATCCACGCCGACGAGAACTACCACCGAGTCGTGGAGATCGTCCGCTCGGGCGTGCTGGGGAAGATCAGCAAGACGCGGGTCTGGATGGCCGCAGATCGGAGCGGGATGGGGCGTCCCAAGGACGGCCCGCCGCCCCCAGGATGCGACTACAACCTCTGGCTCGGCCCGGCACCCGATCGGCCGTTCAACCCGAACCGATTCACATTCAACTGGCGATACTTTTGGGACTATGGCGGCGGAATCCTCACCGATTTCTGCTGTCACATCGTGGACCTCGTCCACTGGGCGATGGACGTCGAGGCTCCTCGGACAATCTCCGCGGTCGGCGGCCGATACGCCCTCGACGACAACGCCGAGGTGCCCGACACACTCGAGGTCACTTATGAGTACGAGAAGGGCGATCAGAAGTTCCTGATGGTCTGGAGCCAGACGGACGCCAGCTCGCACGGCATCGAGAACAAGGGCCTGGGCATCATGTTCCAGGGGACCGAGGCGACCCTGGTGGCCGATTACGGCCATTACAAGATCATCCCCGAGAAGGGCCGGAAGATCGATGAGCCGCCCAGGACGCTCCCCAGGTCAGTGGGCCATCACCGCGAGTGGCTCGATGCCATCGCGTCGCGCAAGCCTTGCTCGTGCCAGTTCGCCTATGGACATCGGCTGGCGAGCGTCGGCAATCTGGGCAACATTTCGCTCTGGACGGGCGAGAAGCTGAAGTGGGACCCCGTCGCCGAGCGGGTCCTCAACCATCCCGAAGCCAACCAGTTCCTCACCAAGGATTATCGAAAGCCCTGGACACTGCCGAGCGTCTGATCCGCGATGAAGAGGCACCGACCCCAAGACACGGGGTTGCTCGCGGGAAAATCGTTCGAATCCAACATCCGGAGATGCCCCATGAATGGTTTCCGATCCATCATCGCCGTCTGCTCGATCATCGTCTTCGTTTCGGGGACCGTGCGTGCGGACGAGCCGAAGTGGAAGAAGCATACGATCAACGGCCGGAGCGAGTTCGAGGCCGCGGGCGTCTTCGACGTGGACAACGACGGTCAGCTCGACATCTTCTCGGGCGACACCTGGTACCAGGGGCCGGCCTGGAAGCCGTCTCACGTCCGCGAAGTGGCACGGGTCGGCACGTATTACCACGATTTCGCGACCCTGCCGCTGGACGTCAACGGCGACGGCCATATCGACTCCGTGACATGCTCCTACTTCGGCCGGAGTGTGGGCTGGGTCGAGAACCCGGGCAAGTCCGGCGCGACGTGGGCCTATCACGAGGTCGATCAGCCGGGCAACATCGAGGCGGCCTGGATGGTGGACCTCTCGGGAGACGGCGTTCCCGACCTGCTGCCGAATTCGGTCAATGAGGCCGTCTGGTATGAGGTCGTCAAGAAGGGGGATGGCAAAGGGCATGATCTGAAGAAGCACGACCTCGGCGCAAAAGGAGCCGGGCACGGCGTCGGCTCGGGCGATGTCAACGGCGACGGTCGCGTCGACCTGCTCACGCCCCATGGCTGGTTCGAGGCCCCGGCCGATCCCGCCCACGCCACCTGGACCTTGCACCCCGAATGGGAGATCGGCGCGACCGGCATCCAGATCCTCGCCCGCGATGTCGACGGCGACGGGCTCTCCGACGTCGTCTACGGCATGGGCCACGATTACGGGCTGTTCTGGCTCCGCCAGGAGAAAGGCACCGGCGGCGAGCGGATCTGGAACAAGCAGGCGATCGACAAGACGATCGCGTCGGTCCATACTCTGCTCTGGGCCGACATCGACGGCGACGGCAAGGCCCATGAGCTGGTGACCGGCAAGCGGGTCTACGCCCACGAGGTCGAGCCTGGCGCAACGGATGGCTCGGTCATCGCCTGGTATGTGTTCGACCCGAATTCCAAGGAATGGGTCCGGCACATCATCTTCCAGGGCGAGCCGGCCAGGAACGCACCGGCGAAGGGCGGCGAACGCCTTGCCCTCAAGGACTTCCCCCCCGGCACGGCGGGCACCGGCCTCCAGATCACCGCCATCGACATCGACAAGGACGGCGACATCGACCTCGTCTGCCCTGGCAAGAGCGGGCTCTACCTGTTCGAGAACTTGCGGGTCGCGAAGTAACGGCGGGACCAAGAGCCCGGAGCCGATCACGCAGGCGGCTCGATCCCCAGCGC
>JBKQHM010000847.1:0-10308 GCA_052148775.1 Isosphaeraceae bacterium
CCTACTGCCTACTGTTTGCGGCCGCAGGCCGCGCTGTGATCCGGGCCGGACAGACCGACCCTTCTGGAACCTGTGAATCACACGATCGGCTGAAAAGGCTGCTTGATGGCCGGCGGCGTTGTGGATCCTCAGCGGGGCGCATCACCACGGCGGAGGGTCTCACTCGAACCCCGCTTGGTCGCCTCTCAACGCGTGAGCCTCAGATTGTCGATCGCACGAGTGACCCGGCCACCGAGGTCGCCGTTACCGGAGTTGTACGACCACGTCATCGCGTTCCAGAGGTAGGCCCTGGCCAGGTCCGGGTCGGTGCGGCTGAGGTGTTTGCCGAGCCACAGGGCTGCTTCCTGTTTGCGAGAGTCGTCCTCGTACCCTTTGAGGGCCGCGAGCCGCCGGCGCGCGTCGACGGCCTGGCCTTCGTGCCCCGATTTTTCGTGATACTGGACGGCCGCGGCCAGGACCTCGGGGTTCTCCGGCTCGCGTGCCAGGAGCAATTCGAGGAGGGGGCCGGCCGAGGCGAGCAATTCGGGGTCGGACTGCCGCGACAGAAGGTTGAGAGTGGCCGTGTCGGCCCGTGCCAGCCGCCCAGGGGATTTGTGGAGCAGCCATCGCAATAGGTTCTTAGCCCTCGAGTCCTCTCGCGAGTCTCGTCGGCCGAGGTAGTCGCGGGCCAGCGCTTGCGCGAAGACTTCGTCATCGTAGATTGCCGACGCCCCTCCCCGTTGCAACCCGTCCAGGTGTTGTTCGACCGCGGCGGTCGCCGCGTCGTAGTCGGGAGACGCCAGCGGGGCATTCCCCGGCGAGACGAAGTGCTTCACGAAGGAGACGGCGACGGGCGAGGTCAGCACGTCGCCGTGGCCGAGCAGGCTGCTGGCCGATAGCTGGTCGGAATTGGCGAGCGCGACTAGGGTGAGCCCGCGGCCGGGGACGCGGACCAGCAAGGCGGAGTCGGCCGCTCCGTACCCGTAATGCCAGACCAGCTTCTCACCGCCGCACTCCTGTACGAACCAGCCGACGCCGTACGGCAGGGTGCGACCGTCGGTCGATACGGCGGGCCGCGTCATCTCTGCGTGCGCGCCGGCCGAGATCAGCTCGTGAGTATCGAGCGCGTGAGCGTAGCGCACCAAGTCGACGGCGGAGCTCGCCATGCCGGTCGACGCGAACAGGTCTCCCGCCTGAAACACGTCCGGCGTTTTGACGTGCCGACGGTTCACCGGGTCGTACCGGTAGGGGGTCACCAGCCTGCCGCGCAAGTGCTTGTAGCGCTCGTCCCCGATACCGGGCATCGTCGATTTCATATCGAGAGGGGCCAGTACGCGGCGGATCAGCCGCTCCTTCAGCGGCAGGCCGCCGACCTTTTCGAACACGCCATAGGTAAAGCCGTAACGCCCGCCGTTGTAAACGAACGTCCTCCCCGGGGTTCCCTGGGCGGTGTGGCCCAAGACGTGACGGAGCCGGTAATCCGGCGTGATCCGCACCGGGAAGAACCCCGGGAGCCAGTAGTCGATCATCCGGTCGTCGAGGCTGATGAGCCCCTCGTCGACCATTTGCATGATTAGAGTCGCCGCGAACGTCTTGGTCACCGACGCGATCCAGAACAAATGATCGATGGTCGCACGCTCGCGGGCGTCGACGTCGGCATGGCCCCATTCGAGTTGATGGACGGTCTTTCCGTCCTGTGCGACGACGATGACCATGCCGGGCAGATCGAGCAGCCCGGCGAACGAGCGGAGCTCCTCGTCGAACGCCCGTGCGTGATCGTCTCTAGTCGTCAGCCGGCCGGGAGCGGGCGGGTTCGCTCCCCCGGCCGCGTCCTTTCGGTCATCGGCGACGGCGCCGTCAGCCAGAACGAGCACCGCGAGTGCCGCGGGAATGAGGTGAGCCACCGTACGAAGCGGTCGCATCGGCATGTTCTTCTCATCCTTTCGGAAAGGGAGGCGCACGGAGGGCGCGGCCCCCACCTTGGGGGACTCAAAAGCTACCGTCTTGGGTCTTGAGGTCGCTCGGGCGCCGGCCTACGGGCCGGTTTCGATGACGGTGTCTCCGGTATCCGAGGTGACGGTGATCGACGGTCCGCCCGTCCCGCGAGAGAGCAATTCGGACCATCGGCCGCCGCTCAGGGCCGAAACGCGTGACACGCCACCGCCGACCACTTCGAGCGGACGGGCTCCGGAATATTGCAGCCTGAAGCCGGACTCGGGCGGTTGAACGACCCGGCAGTGGCCGGAGCCTGTGGAGAGGGTCACGTGGCCTTGAGTGACCCGCGAGAGCACGATGCCGCCGCGACCCGTGTGAACGACCGCGTCGGCGTCGAGTCGTGATATCAAGACGTCACCGTGCTTTGATGTCGCGTCGGCCGAGGCCCGCACGTGGCCGAGCTTAATGACCCCGTGCCTCGTCGATAACTTGAGCGGGGAATCGACCGACTCGCCGTCGATCGGCCCCACCGCGTTGTCAACCGCGACACGCACCCCGGGCGGCAGTGAGATGCGGAGGTCGAACTCCACGGACGGCGTTGAATCGCCTCTGCGATTCGAGATCCGAACCTCGCGACCGAGATAACGCACCGTGTCGGAGTCGGTCTTCGTTTCACCCGACACGGGGTACCGGACCGTCGGGTAGTCCTCCGTCGGGAATGCTAGTCCCCATCGCGGCTCTGCATCCTCGCTCGGTGCCTCGACCCATCGGATGGAGTCGATAAGCCGATTCAGCTCGGCTTCCGCCAGGTCACCGACGCGGACGGTCGCCTCGACTCCGACCGTCGGCCCATCGCCGGGCACGAGCTCGACGCGGCCGGCGAGGTTCTCGATGCGGAGCGTCTGCTCTCCCTTCACGGGGAAGGCTCGGATGAGACGTTTCGTCATCTCGTTCTCGACCGGGCCGAGCACTGCGTATTGTGGAGACTCGTGCCGATCCCTCGCCTCACCACGATCGTCGGCCCGAGACGCGCCGAATTGGGGCAGGGCAATGAGGCCGCAGATCGCCATGGCAAAGCCCGCCGTCGCCGACCGGGCGGCGCCCGAGATCCTGGTCCTCGTCGGGCGGCGCTCGTCCAGGATTCCCCGGATCCGATCCTCGAGGCGCAAGTGGCGCGTCCACATCGTGGCGGCGCCACGCGGAGTCGAATGGGGGCGACCGGCGGCGAGTCGCAGCAGGGCCTCGCAGTAGGCCGGGCGCTCCGCCATGATGATCACGTAATTGTCGCAGACCTCCTCCCGCACGCGAGTCAGCGCGCGATTGAACAGATGCGCCAGGGGATGGAACCACAGTACGCTCGCGAGGAGCTCCTGGAGGATCACCACCCGGTGATCGCGTCGCGCGAGGTGCGCGGCCTCGTGGCAGAGGACCGCGAGCAACTGGCCAGCGCTCAACCTCCGGGCCCACCCCTCCGGCAGCAGGATATGGTCGCCGATCACGCCCGTTGCGACCGGAGCGGAGACCTCCGCGCTCTCCCACAGCCGCGGCGGGTGTCGCATCCCAAATCGCCGCGGGACGAGGCCGAGAAGGGACTCGATCTGATCGCCAGCGGCGGGGCGCGCCCGCGCCACGATCCCCCGCAGGCGAAGCAACGACAGCCCGAGCCCCGCCAACTTGACGATCGCCCCGAGCAGCCAGCACGCGAGCAGGACGCCGGCCGAGAATCGCACGCCGTCGGTCGCCAACCATCTCGGTTCGCCGGGGCCGGGAGCTCGCTGCTCGAACCGCGGGGCCGCATGGGTCCTTGGTCCCGGTCCAGCCTCGCCAGCCCTCACGGCATCGATCGCCGGGTCCGAGTGGTCCGGACTCGCGAGGCCGTGATGCGGTTCGTTCGTCGGCCGTGAACTCACCGAAGCCTTTGCGATCCACTCGTCGCGATCCGTCCGGCCGAGCAGGCCGAGCTCCAACCGGGGCACTGGTAGCGCCCGCATGGTCGGCATCATCGCCGGCACGAGGAGCGCCGCGGCGAGATGGGCGGCCAGGATCGCATGTCGCAACGCCGCATCCCTCCTCGCCATGAGTGACAGGAGCAGGCCAGCCCCGAGGACGATGCTGACGCGGATCAGGATGTCGACGGTGCTCACGAGCTGAAGTCCGGTAAGTGTCGGCATGGCACCTAACCTTGAGAACCTGGTGACTTGTCCCTTGCTCGCTTGATCATCGCCTCGATGCGGGCCGCCTCCTCGGCGGACAGCCCGCGATAGTCCAGCAGGGCGGTCATCAGCCGCTCCGGCGACCCGCCGCAGACGGTATCGAGCAGCTCGATCACCTTCTGGCCCGCCGTCGCCTCGCGCGGGAACGCCGCCGAATAGAAGAAGGTCCGCCCCACCACGCGGTGCTTGAGCCAACCCTTTTCTTCCATCCTCTCGAGCATGGTGCGCACGGTCTCGCGCGCCAGCTCCCGGCCTTCCGCCAAGAGTTGCCGGACCTCGACAGCCGCGACTTCGCCCTTCTCCCAGATGATCTCCATGATCTCCTGCTGAGCGGGCGACAAGGGCTCTTGGGGAAATCTCATGACAATCCTCCATCGGTTACCAATAATCGCCATTATGGCGACAGTTTGTAACCGAGTCAATCCCCCGATCGAGGATTCTGCCTTACCTCCTTGCCCTCTGCGGTCAGAGCGCGCGTCGGTCCGACACCGAAGTCGATTGATCGGATGTGCCTTCGGGCGATGACACCGAAGCACGCTGCGCGACTGGGCATCGGGACATCGGAGGTCGCGGGCGGCGGCGATCAGGCGGAGTCAGGCGGACACGGCGGCGGGGAGGCACGCCCATCGCGCGAACAGGCCACGGAGTGAGTCGTCTTCCGTGCGCCTGCTGCCGTCGTCGAGAGGGCCGTCGGTAACATTGAATTCTTAGGATTGTCGGCAGAGGTGACTTGCTCGACTCGGCTTCATTCGCCGTAGATGCTCTTCACGAAGTTCGTCAAGTCCTTGATGGGCCAGTCGGAATACGTCTTCTTGAACTCTTCGGTAAGCAAGCGTCCGGCCTCGTCAGCGGCGACGCCCTGTTGCTTGAGGCCAAGGGCGCGGGTTCGCAGATCGACGATGAATGCCTTCTCCTTGGCCACCAGCGACCCGTCGCCCGCAGGGCTGTGGGTCGGCAGTACGTGTTCGGCCCCGAGCTTTTCCACCTGGTCGAGCACGGCGATCCAGCTCGCAGGCGTGCCGCCGTCGCCGTAGATGTTCGGCACGACCTTGTTCTGCACGACGTCGCCCGAGATCAGGGTCTTGTCGGGCAAGACGAGGGTCAGTTCATCGCCTTTGGTGTGGGCGCCGCCAAGCCACAGAAGCCGCGCCTTCACGCCTCCTCCGAGATCCAGTTCCAGTTCCCTGTCGAAGGTCTTGTCCGGGGCGCGAAGTTTGGCGCCGGTGAGGAACTCCTTCCACTTGGGGCTCATGCCCTCGAAGCGATGGATCATCTCCACGCCGTGCTTGTCCATCTCGTCCTGCTGCACCTTGGGGCGAATCAGGATGGTTCCGTCCGGGAAACCGGCCACGCCCCCGGCATGCTCGGGATGGAAGTGCGTCGTCGTCAGATAGAGCGTGTTGTCGGGCGCAAGTCGTTTCGCCACTCTCGCGACCGTGGCGCCATTGCGGGGGCCCAGGCCGGTGTCGACGACCAGCGTCGCCTTCTCCCCCACGACGATCCCGATGTTCGGCCAGCCAACGATCTGCCAAACGTGATCCGACACCTTCACGGTGTCTTCGCCCAGGGGTTTGTCTCGGTCCGAGTCGCTTTGCGCGTGCGCCGTAGCCGTCACAAGGCACAGCGAGACCAAGGAAAGGATGATCTTCATATTGCCAATCTCCGATGTGGTTAGCCGCCGCGATCTTGAAGGCGGCGATCCTCGCCAGTGCCGGGTCAGTCGCGACAGAATTCTATGGCGGATCGACGCAAGCGGCTAAGTGAACAGGAGTTTAGAATCGCCGCTTCCTTCCGATGCCAGCGGCTGTCCTCCCGCTGCTCGGTCGAGATCCCGAACGAATGGGCGAACCCGAACGGCCAGTCGGTCCAGCACGTCCGGGCCAAGATCATCATCGAGACCAGGTCCCTCGATGCCGCGCCCAACAACACCACATCTCTCGAACGCCCGAAGCTTTGAGCTCAAGCCCGATCGCGGTCATTGCAACTGGTTCCAGAGGAACGCGTACGCCAGCGCATCCATGAAAGCCGCCTGCTTGTTATCCGCCGCGGCGGAGTGGCCGCCCTCGATGTTCTCATAGTACATGACGTCGTGGCCCTGTTCCCGCATCCTGGCGACCATCTTGCGCGCATGGCCGGGGTGGACGCGGTCATCGCGGGTCGAGGTCGTGATGAGGGTGCGGGGGTACTTCGTCGATTTCTGGAGGTTGTGATAGGGCGAGAAGGTGCGGATGAACGCCCATTCCTCTGGGATGTCGGGGTTGCCGTATTCCCCCATCCAGCTCGCGCCGGCGAGCAGGTGGTTGAACCGCTTCATGTCGAGCAAGGGGGATCCGCAGTCGATCGCGCCGAAGAGGTCGGGCCGTCGGGTGAGCATGTTGCCCATCAGGAGGCCGCCGTTGCTTCGCCCGGTGGCACCCAGATGCCGGGGCGAAGTCACCTTGCGACGGACCAGGTCCTCGCCGACGGCGATGAAGTCCTCATAGGCTTTGTGGCGGTTGGCCTTGAGCGCTGCGCGGTGCCACTTGGGGCCGAACTCGCCGCCGCCGCGGATGTTGGCGACGACATACACGCCCCCTTTCTCCAGCCACGCCGCGCCGATGGTCGGCCGATAGGCGGGCCGCGAGGGGATCTCGAAACCACCGTATCCGTAGAGCAGGGTCACATTCTTGCCGTCGAGGGCGAGATCCTTGCGCGCGACCTGGAAATAGGGGATGCGGGTGCCGTCCTGCGAGACCGCCTCGTGCTGCGAGACCGCCAGGCCCTCGGCGTTGAAGAGCGCGGGGAGTTGCTTGAGCCGCTGCGCGGGGCCGCCGCCGGCCGTACCGAGCGACAGGGTGTCCGGGGTCAGGAAGTCGGCGGAGTGCAGGAAGTAGTCGTCGGACTCCTCGGAGTCCACGGCCCCGGCACCCGCGTCGACGAACTCGGACAGCCCCGGCATCGGCTCGCGCGTCCATCGGCCGTCCTTGTGCGTCAGCACCTCGATGCGGCTCCGGACGTTATCCAGCTCGTTGAGCAGGATGTGATGGCGCGTCGGGCTGTACCGGCTGAGCGTCTTCCGCTCGGTCGGTTCGAACAGGACGTCGAAGGCCCGGGCCCCCTTGAGGAACGCCTCGAGGTTGGCGGCGATCAGCGCCCCGGCCGGGTAGGTCTTGCCCTCGACGGTCCAGTCGGAACGAAGGTGGAGCAGCAGCCACTCGCGATGCAGGTTGAATCGGGCATCGTCGGGCTTTTCGATCTTCACGAGCTTCCCGTCGCGGCGGAGGAAGACCTCGGAGGTCCAGAACGTCGGGGTGCGGACGACGATGTCGCGCTCGAAACCGGGTGTGAGGTCCCTATGGGCGCCCACGGCCATATCGGTCGCCTTGCCCTCGAAGACGACGGCCGCATCGGCCAGCGGCGTCCCCCGCTTCCATTCCTTGACGATCCGAGGGTATCCGGAATCGGTCATCGAACCCGGGCCGAAGTCGGTGCCCACGAATACGCTGTCGTGCCCGCGCCAGGAAATCCGGCTCTTGGCCTCGGGGAGCGTGTAACCGTCCTTTATGAACGACTTCGTCTCGAGGTCGAACTCGCGGACGATCGCGGCGTCCGCCCCGCCGCGCGAGAGCGAGATCAGGGCAACCTTGTACTCGGGCCGGAGCGCCTGCGCCCCGTGCCAGACCCAGTTCTCCCCTTCCTGGCTGGCAAGGGCATCCAGGTCGAGCACGACCTCCCAGGCCGGCTTGTCCTTGCGATACTCCTCCAACGAGGTCCGACGCCAGAGGCCCCGCCGGTTCTTCGCGTCCCGCCAGAAGTTGTAGTAGTACCGCCCGACCTTCTGAATTGTGGGTATCCGCGCGTCGGAGTCGAGGATCTCCAGGAGCCGGTGCTCGAGCGTCCGGAACCCGTCGGTTCGGGTCAACTCGCCGGTGCTCTCGGCGTTACGCTCTTTCACCCAGGCCATCGGCTTCGCGCCGGAGACTTCCTCGAGCCACAGATAGGGGTCATCGGCCGGGTCGTCGGCATTCCAGGAGCCGGCACACGCCAGCGTCGCCAGCACCCAGGGCAGTAGTTGGCACGTCATCATGTTCTCCTCGAGCCCAATGTCGGTTCTACCCATGGCGTTCGGGGCCGCACGTGACCCGTGGATGTCCTTTATAACGCAACTCTCGTAAAATGGGAGGATACTGGCGAAACTCCCGGGCGAATTCGCCGGCGAGGGCGATCCATGCCCGCGTCGTGCGCCGTGTATGATGGACGAATCAGCAGGAGCCGGCAGACCATGGAGACCCGTTGTGTCCATTACTCGCGGGAGTACGTCGGCTCTCCGTGCATCATCCCGCAGGATCATGAGCACTGCGTGGTCGCCGACGCCACCGGCCATCTCACCGTGATCCACCTCACCACCGAGCACGTACTGGCCCGAATCTTCGTCGGAGTCACGGGCGGTCAGCTCACCGGCAACCTCCGTTCCCTGCGTGCCGGACCCCGGGGACTGAACGCGGTCGCCACGCGAGGCGGGTATGCCGTCGTCGTCGACCTCGATCGCCAGGTTGTGTCGAAGGTCTATCCGGAGCAGGGCGGCACGGTCAATACCGTGGCCCTCTCGCCGGACGGTCGATTCCTGGCCATCGGTACCGGCTCGTATTCCCCCTCGGTCGACGCGCAGCCGGCCCGCATCGAGCTCTGGGAGCTGTCGGATGACCGATCGCCGGAATTCCGATCCTTCGCGGCCTTGCCGGGCGTCTGCATCGACGCCATCGTCTGGAATCGCGCCTGCGACCGGATCGCCTGCGCATCCGGCCTGGCCTCTCACAAGGCCGGCTTCATCGTGCAATTCGACGCCTCGCAACTCCGGCCAGTCTCCTTCTTCGAAGCCTCCTGGGCCGGTTCCGGACGCCTCGAGTATGTCGACCGAGAATCCCCCAGCAGCCACCTGGCCGTCCTCTTCCGCGGCAGTTTCCGCGTCGTGGATTCCTGGAACGGCAAGGAGGCCTGGCGCGTGGACCGCCCCGACATGCCCGACCTGCTCCAGGACTTCGACCACGATCCGGAGAACCGCGAGATCGTGCTGACCAGCGGCCGCGTCCTCGACGCCGCGACCGGGGCCGAGAAGAAGCACTTCCTGGTCATGAAGGACTGCACGTCGATCGCCATCCGGCCCGGAGGGGGCTACGTCGGTGCATCGAACCGGGGCCGGATCTATTGCTGGGACTGAGCGCCGAGCGACGCATGAGCGCATGATGCCGAAACCCGGATTATGCCGACGCGCTTTCCGCGCCCCCGACTTGCCCGGCGGCGGGGCTTGAGACAGGGGCTATTTCACCGAGGAACCGTGGCTCTGGCAGGTCAGTCCCGCCCGGCTGAGGATCGGCGAGACGCGTCAGGGGACTGTAAAGCCTCGTTGGCTCATGTCGGGTAACTGGTGGGACCACGGCCATTCGCCCGGCTAAGAAAGCGGATCTCTTGGATATTAGGCCGGTTGCGACGAGCCACGGGGCGACTACAGTACAGTTTCACCACTTACCCGACATGAGCCAGGTGGACTTGCCGAACGATAGGCGATCCCGGCCCACGCGGAGCCCCGACAGGTCTTCATGGCTTCCACGATCCGATCGAACTCCGGGTGTTGCGAGACGTCCATGGTTTTCTCCTGAACAACGGCCGTGACTTCGCCTGCGATCTTTCCACGGCCGGGGAGATTGGCCGTAGAAGAATCGCGGATCGGCCGGGCAATTGCGACCCGGCCGACCGACTGCCCGTCGGCTGGGCAGGGAGTACCCGGCCGGAGACACGCCATGAGCGATCAGGCTCCCCCGTCACTCCCCCTCGCAGGCGATCCGCACGTGCCGCGACCGGGTATCCCCAACTCCCGCAACCGGCCCCGCGAGGCGCCCGGTGTTATGTATCTCGATCGATGGTGTGGATTTCAATGATCCATTGCAAAACGGCCAACGTGGCGGTCCGACTGCTGCTTACTTCTTTCCGCAGGTGGCTGTTCGAGAGTTCCAACTTGTGCGTACCGGCGCCTCAGCGGAAATTGGAAGAACGAACGCCGGCTTTCTCAATGTGGTCACCAAGTCCGGCACCAACCGCTTTCATGGGCAAGCTCTTTACACAAATCGCAATCCAACTCTTACTTGGGCGGACGCCCTCAATGATCCCGAGGCCACGAATAATCAGAACCAGGTGGCCTTCGGTA
>JBKQHM010000848.1:0-25487 GCA_052148775.1 Isosphaeraceae bacterium
GTCGTTCGCGAAGGGCGTCTACCTGGAGTGGACGGTCAGCGGGAACATCCTGATCACGATCACGAGGCTGTCCGGTCCGAATGCCGTGCTCAATGGCCTGTTCTTCGACCCCACTTCGGTGACGACCGACGCGGTCGTCGAGCACGACAGAACGACGCAGGAGATCGGGGCCGATGCCATGCAGGGCTATGACATCATCGGCGACGCGGCCAGCATGCCCAACGCCGTCACTATCGCGCCATCCGGCGCGTCGGCCTATCCTAGCGTTGCGAGCACGGCCGACCCCCGGGCCCTCCAGGATGCTCGCAAGACCGGATCGCCGCAAACGGGTCGATCGCTTACCGATCCACTCTGGACGTGAATTGGACCGACGGCTCGTGGGCCTGCTTCGCGGTCGAGAATCGATGGTTCATTACTTCATGCGCCCTATCGGCTTCGCCCGGAAGGGCAGTCGGTCGCGCCGCCGGGGCAGATCGCCTTCGAAATCAAAATGTTATTTATGTTAATATTTTGATTTGTCAACTTCGATTTATCTGCGGGCCGGGACCGTGCCTTCGGCCGATCGGTAGCGAGACGGAAGCGTATGAGCCTTCGCCGCGCCAACTCCTCGGAATGACCCGGCGGACTCGTCGCCGCGAGGGAGTCGACGTCCACTCCGCGCGGGTCCCGGCGTGTGGGCGAGATGCTCGGGGGGCAAGGACTGCCCCGTGTCGAACCGGCTGGGGGGGCGCGGCCGGCTGGATCGTTCTCGGCGTCGAGGAGGGCGGGTCGCCGCATCGACCCGAAAGAACCTACGCGGCCCGTGACCGGCGACGGTCAGGGCGATTTGGGGTGGTCGGCGCGCCGATCAGGTTTCCCAGACCTTCCAGGGGGCTTTCCCGCTGGTCCAGAGTCCTTCCAGGAGCCTGAGGTCGCGGAGCGTATCCATGCATTGCCAGAAGTCTTCGTGCCGATAGGCCATCAAGTTCCCTTCGCTGGCGATCCGCTCGAGTGGCTCGCGTTCCCAACTGGTCTGGTCGTCGGCGATATAGTTGAGGACGTCGGGCTCGAGCACGAAGAACCCGCCATTGATCCAGCCTTCGCCGATCTGGGGTTTCTCGGTGAATTCGACGATCCGGTCGCCATCGAAGACCAGGCCGCCGAAGCGGGCTGGGGGCCGCACGGCGGTGGTCGTCGCCAGCTTGCCGTGCCGGCGGTGGAACTGGACGAGGGCGTTGATGTCCACGTTCGAGACGCCATCGCCGTAGGTCGCCATGAACGTCTCGCGGCCCAGGATGGGCGCCAGCCTCTTGAGCCGGCCGCCGGTATTGGTGGCGACCCCCGTGTCGACGAGATGGACGGTCCAGTCTTCGGGCTGCCCGCTGCGGCGCATCACGTCGCCGGAGGCCAGGTTCACGGTGAAGTTACTCTGGAGCTTGGCGTAGTCGAGGAAGTACCGTTTGATCACGTCCCCTTTGTAGCCCAGGGCCACCACGAATTCCTTGAAACCATGGTAGGCGTAGAGCTTCATGATGTGCCAGAGGATCGGCCGGCCGCCGATCTCGACCATCGGCTTGGGCCGGGTCTCGGTCTCCTCGGTGAGCCGGGTCCCAAGACCACCGGCCAAGATGACGACTTTCATCGATACCTACGCGGCAGGAATCCCGGCGACTGGTGGCGGGGAGGAGCCGCGCCCCCTTGAGAGAAAGAGTGGTGATCCACGAGCCCAGCGACGGGAATCGACGGTGATCGGGGGACGCCCGATCGCTCGCGGGTCGGATCCGATCCTCGAGACATCAACAACATACTGAGAGTGGAATCGCGAAGTAAAGGTCCCTCGGCGATCGGGCCTCCCGGAGCCGGGGAGGCGAGTTGGGGTATTCGGGCAGGGCCGGAATTCCCCCCGGCCCTTGGCGTCGCGCTCCGAGCCGGAGATGATGGGCTCGGGTTACGAGGAGCTCGGGGGCGCGTGGAAGCGACGATAATAGTCGGCCATCTCGTCCCAGGCGGCCGACTCGTCCCAGCCCAAGGCATCGGCGTCGGGCGGGTCGGTGTTAATGCGGACGCGGGGCTCGGGGAAGTCGACCTGTTTCTTCAGCTCGACGGGGCAGGGGAGTGCCAGGCGGGGTCGCATCTCCTGGGCCAGGCGGATCGTGAAGGCACCCTGGCTCTCGACGTAGCCGCTGGGATTGATCCGGGCGAAGCCCTCGGCCGGGACCTCCCGCGCGAACCGGGCGTACACCTTGGCCAGGAGCGACACGTGGATATTGTCCCGCACGTAGGCCGGGCTGGAGCAGTTCGGCGTGGAGCCGGCCAGCCAGTTCTTGATGAGATAGGCGGTGAACCTCGGCTCCTCATAGGGGCCGAACGGGTTGGGGATGACGAACTTGCCGAGGCCGATCCCGGCGCGGGAGCCGTAGTAGCGAAAGACCTGGGCGGTGAGGGCCTTGGACAGCCCATAAGGGGAGAAGTCGGGCAGTCCTTGCGAGCCGGCTCCCTCTCCCCCTTCGAAGACGCTCCCCGACAGGAGCAGCCGGCGGCAACCCGTTGCCTTGAGCGCCTCGAGCACACCGGGCAAGTTGTGGGTATTATTCCCCACGGCGGCGATCGCGTCGAAGTCGGGGCTCTTGTAGTTGGTGACGTCGGCGGCGTGGTGGCAGAGGAGGTCCCATCCGCCCTCGGCGATCAGGGAGAGGAATCGCTGGTCGCCGAACGAGCAACCGTGGACCGGACGGCAGACCTCGGCGGCCATGGCCACGCGCCGCCGACGGATCTCGTCGGCGTAATCGCCGGCGCCGCTCCGGAAGATGGCCGTGACCTCGTGGCCGGCGGCGGCCAGCTCCCGGATGAACCGGGATCCCGTGAAGGAGCTCCCGCCTGTGAAAAGGATCTTCATGGCAAGAATTCTCGTCTCAAACGGATAGGGTGAGGTGCCAGGTCGGATCGAAATCGCGATAGCCGCGGTCCTTGTCCGAGAGCACGGTCGGCTTGCCGGGCCACGCGACGGCGAATCGCGGATCATCCCAGCGGACGCCACGCTCGCACTCCGGCGCGTAGAACTCGTCCACGAAGTAGAACGCCTCGGCGTCGTCGGTCAGCGTGAAGAAGCCGTGCGCGAAGCCCTTGGGGACGTACATCATCCGGCGGTTCTCGGCCGTCAGCTCGGCGCCGAAGCTCTGGCCGAAGGTGGGCGAGCCTTCGCGCAGGTCGAGGATCGCATCATAGAGCGCCCCGCGGATGCAGCGGACGAGCTTGGTCTCGGCCTTGGGGGCGAGTTGATAGTGCATGCCGCGCAACGTCCCTTTCTGGGCGCTGAGCGAATTGTTGGCCTGGACGAAATGCGTCACCAGCCCTTGGGCGCCGAATTCTCGCTCGCAGAAGACGCGGGCGAAGAAGCCACGCTCGTCGCCGCGCTTCTCCAGGTCGATCAGGAATGCGCCCTTCAGGGGCGTCTCGGTGAAGATCATGGGTACCTCGTATGCGGAGGAATTCGGTTCTCGAAGCAGGGCTTCCGGTCGGTCGTGGTCGGATGCGGCTCGTGTCGGGGACGGATCGCGGGTGCCCTTGCGCCCGACGACGCGGGGTCCCGCCGGGAGACGGCTAGACTGGCTAGACTTGGTCCGCAGCCCGTCGCGGCGAGACCGCACCACGTTCTCCGGATCGGCGGGTCATCGGGTATCCGCGGTGTGGGACCTCCGCGGATCCACCGCGGGGCGGTCTCGGAGCCCGAGTCGATCGAGGAGTTGGCCGAAACTATCGACAAATGTGTTTTTGTCGTAGAATTCGCGCAGGACGCAGGCCGCGCGGGCGGCGATCCGGGCGCGCTCGTCTTCGTGGTCGAGGTAATACCGGCATTTCTCCGCGAGGTCGGCGAAGTCCCAACGCACGGGGACGTAGGTCTCCCCGGGAATATAGATATCGGGCCGGGTCTCGAGGTGGCCCATGTCGGGCTTGACGAGGAGGCACCCGCGGAGGACAGCCTCGAAGTCGCGGAAGCAGATCTCGCCGTGGCCGAATGGGCTGACGCAGATCCGGCTCCGCCGCAGCTCGTCCTGGAACTCCGAGGGCGGGATCCGGTCCGTCGTCGCGACGATGCGGTATTCGCCCGCGAGGTTTGCCAGGTGGCCAATGGCGCCGAGGCGTAGCGGCGTGAGCCAGCTACCGGCGGGGATCGTCACCCGGCAGGAGACGTCGATATCCCTCCCGGATGCGGGCCCATCGCCGGACTTCTTGAGAAAATTGTATATATATTTAGATGTTCCTATGTTCCATCCGAGGAAGAGCTTCTCCAGGTCCGCCGGGTCGGGGACGGGGACCGAGCATGGAAATGGGTCCGAGTCGAATGAGATCCCATGGTGGGTGGCGACGTAATCGGTCAGGTTGTTCTTGCCGATCGTCGACCGGAGATAGAAAGAGCGGTCCCGCATCAAGTGATTCTTCACATAGAGATCGACCTTCTTCAATAATTGGGGCCAGAGGATGCCGAGATCGTCGTCGCCGTCGAAATAGACGAGCTTCGCGTGGGGGGAGATCCGGGCTCGCAGTGTATCGACGATCCGCTCGACCTCCTCGGCCGGCGTACGGAAGAAGAACTGGATTCCCACGACGTCGAATCGGCCGAGGGCCGCGGGGGCGATGCGCAGGGCCCGACCGAACCTGACCGGGCGGATGACGACGCCGAGTCGCTCGCGGAGACCCTCGGAATTGATCCAGAGCGGATCGAACTGGGCCTCGTTGGTTTGCTGGGGCTCGTCCTCGCTAATCCTGAGGATGCGGACGGTCCGGGCGCCGGGGCCGCGGAGGCGCTGCTTCAAGAGATTTTTGGAGTATTTAAAATATCTTTCCAGGAATCTCTTGGATTTCTTCAGTCGGCGGTATGACATCGCGCGATCGACTCCTCCGGCCGGGGTGCGCCGTGCCCATCGGACTCGCACGCGTCCTCGGGCGGCGACGCGCGGGGGGACAGCCGCCAAGCCGTCGCCCAAGGAGCCCCCCCGTTCGCGAGGAGGGGTCGCCATCCCTTCAAGCGAGGCGGTCGAATCGCCCCTTGAGGGTGCGAAGGCGGACGAACTGATCGCCTTCGAAGTCCTTCTTGCCGAAACCGTGCTCGACCATCTTGCGGTGGAGCTCTTCCATGCCGCTGACCAGGTCGTACTGGAGACGGAAGTCGGGCAGGAGGCGCGCGAGGCGATCGAACTTGACCCGGTAGTCCCGCGAATCGGAGCCGACCTCGCCGGTATAGACGACCTTGGCGGTGGGGATGAGTCGCTGGACCTGGTCGCCGATGTCGCGGACCTGGTAGTTCTCGCGGTTGCCGCCGACATTGACGGCCTGGCCGTGGACGACCTCGCGAGGCGCCCGGGCGAATGCGGCGAACGCCCGGGCGATGTCGCGGCAGTGGATCAGCGGCCGCCAGGGCGAGCCGTCGGACTGGATGCGGATCTCGCCGTAGGCCATGGCCGAGGCCAGCAGGTTGTTGACCACCAGGTCGATGCGGAGCATCGGCGAATGGCCGTAGGCGGTGGCGTTGCGCAGGTAGACCGGCGTGAAGGATGCGTCGGCCAATTCGGAGACGGCCTGCTCGGTCTCGATCTTGGACTTGGCATAGGCGGTCAAGGGATTGAGCGGATCGTCCTCGTCCAGGTCGAGCTTCTCCCCCTTGCCGTAGACCGAGCAGCTCCCGGCGAAGAGGAAGCGGGGGACCCCGGCCTGCTTGGCCATCCTCGCCAGTCGGATCGAGGCATCACGGTTGATGTCGAAGGTGAGCTGGGCGTTGAGCTCGCCCATGGGGTCGTTGGAGATGGCGGCCAGGTGCATGACGCAATCGCACCCGTCCAGGTCTTGGGGCTCAATCGTGCGGACGTCCCGGATCCACTCCCGATCGGGCTCGACGAGGGGCTCCCAGTTGCAGCCGTCGAAGAGGCGGAGGTCGCAGCCGACGACGGTATGGCCTTCTTGCTTCAGCACGTCGACGAGGTGGGCCCCGATGAAGCCGCGATGGCCTGTCACGAAGATTTTCATATTTCTCGCCATGACACGTAGGGTTTGAGGATCGGTCGCGATTTCGAACGAAAAAAACGAGACTGTAGCAAAGTGACCGGGCCGGCTGTCATCGTCGCTCATACTCACCCGAAGCGTCAGCGAGGTTCCGATCCGCAGCCTCGGCCACCGATCGCCTCGCTGACGCTTCGGGTTGGTATTCGGAGCGGACGAAGGCTCTTGTCAGCCCCAAACGCCTACCAACGCCCCGGCGTCCTTGCTACAGACTCGAAAAATCCGGGTTTCCGCCCACGGGCGGAGGGCTGGGCATCGCCTCAATGGTGCTGTTCGGGCGGTGCGGTCGTCGGGTGGTCGAGGGTGTTCAGACGGCCCGCCGGGCGACGGCGAAGAGGGACGTCCCGATGCCGAGCTTGCCGTCGAGGGCTCGGGCCTGTTCGAGGGCGAACGCACCCCGGAATATCAGCGGTGCGGGCCAGGGAGGGAGGGCCAAGTAGCGACGGTAGGTCTGGGCGGTCGACTCGCCGACGGCGGCCTTCGGCTTGCGCCGGGACCATCGGAGCATCGAGACCAGCCAAGAGCCCCACCAGAAGACCCGCTCAAGTTCGAGCTCGGCCCCTTCGAACGCGGAGCGGAGGGTCTCGGGCAGGTATCGGCGTCGGTGCCCCTGGATCGAGTCGAACTCGGTGAAGAACTCCGGTAGTGCGGGCACGCTCACGATCACGACCCCCCCCGGCCGGGCCAGTGCCCCGAGCCTACGGACGGCGGCCGCGTCGTCGTCGAGGTGCTCGATCACGTCGAGCGCCAGCACGGCGTCGAACGGCTCGACGCTCCCCGGGAGCGGCTTGGTCAAGTCGGCCTCGACCAGGTCCCGGCCCGGCCGGTCGAGCAATTCGAGGGCCTTCCGCGAGATGTCGGCGCCGACGGCCCGGTAGCCCCGGGCTTCCAGCGCCTCCAGGGTCGTCCCCCAGCCGCAGCCGGCGTCGAGCACGCGCGCCGGCGGGCGGATGCCGAGCCGGTCGAGCAATTCGAGGGTCAAGGCGGTGCGAGCCCGCCACCACGGGTGCCGGCCGATCAGGGTCCCGAGGTCCACGAGGATGTCCTCGGCCATGTTGTCGTCGGCGATGCCTTCCGACCACCGCGCGATCATGGATTGGCGCTTTCCTGATGGGCCCCGACCTCGGCCTCGCCATCGAGGACCGCCCGGGGGGTGGGACCGTGGTTCGGCGAGCCGATGCCGGAACGATACTCGCCCACGATATAAAAAGGACGTCCCTTCGACTCCAGGAAGATCAGGCGGAGGTACTCGCCGATAATCCCCAGGCCGATCATCTGGACCGAGCCCATGAACAGGATCGTCACGATCCCGCTGGCCCAACCCCGGGGAGCCGTCCGGTTGGTCAGGGCGTCGATCAGTACCCAGGCCATGAGGATCACCGCCAGGATCGCCGTGCTGAAGCCGAAATAGCTCAGGAGCCGGAGCGGGTAGCTGCTGAAGCTGACCAGGCCGTCGATCGCCAGCCCCACGAGCGCCCGGAACGTGTACTTCGGGCGCCCCGCCTCGCGCTCGGCCCGCTCGTACGGCAGCCCGACCTGCCGGAAGCCGACGAAGGTACGGAGCCCCCGGACGAACCGCGTCCGCTCGGGCAGGGACTTCATGGTATCGACGACCCTGCGGTCCATCAGGCAGAAGTCGCCGCTGTCGAGCGGGATGTCCAGGTCGCTAATCGCATTCATGATCCGGTAGAAGGCGAAGTAGCAGAATTGCTTCAGCCATCCCTCCTTGCGATTCCGGCGGATGGCGTAGACGACTTCGAAACCCTCCCGCCACCGCGACATGAACTGCGGGAGCACCTCGGGCGGATCCTGCAGGTCGCCGTCCATCACGATCACGGCCTGGCCCAAGGCGTGGTCAAGCCCCGCCGAGACCGCCGGCTGGTGGCCGAAATTGCGGCTCAGATGGATCACTGTTACGTTGGGGTCGCGTACCTGCATCTCGTCGAGCATCCTGGGCGTCGCGTCCCGGCTCCCGTCGTCGACGAAGACCAGTTCATAGGATACGCCGAGCGGGGACAGGGAGGTGACGAGTCGGCGGTAGAGCTGGTCGACGTTCAGCTCTTCGTTGAAGAGCGGCACGACGACGCTGAGCACCGGCGGTTCGGATCTCGATTCGCGGGTAGGATCTTTCATTTGTTCGTGAGCTCTTCAGCGACTCCGGACCCGCCGCGCCTCCGATGGGAACTCGAGGCATCGCCTTCGTCGCACCGAGGCAAAGGTCACGCTGGACGATGCTCGAGAGCGTCGTCAGTCCATCCGCGAGCGTGGAGAGCGGGAGGACCGTCAATGTGAGCTGGACCTCGATCAACACGCGGGGCCCGGCGGGGCCTTCCCGACATCCACCCCAAGAGGAGTACCATAGGGAAATGGCCCCCGGATGCATTCCCGATACCACGGCCACCGGCGGTGAATCCTTATCCGAGGTTCGACTCCCCCTTTTATGATCGATTCGGACCTTTCCTTGCTCGCGGAGGGACCATCGGTTTGGACTTCGTTCAGGGCGCTCTTTGGCGATGACCTAAAGCCGGGCGATCCAGGCTCTTGAGGGCCACCCCGGCTTGTTATGGGACCTGCCATCGTCTAACGCTGGCACTCCAGGATCAATGCCGTGTACGGGACCCAGAAGATATCGTGGCGGACAGTGGCCGAGATGTTGAAGAAAACGTCCTCGGCCAGGCGCATGTATGCCTCCTGAGTCCGGACACTCTTGCCGCGGTCTTTGTCCAGCAGCCAGCGCGCCAGTGGCCCTTGGCCGGGCATGTAGCAGCCGTCCAGAGTGAACAACCGCCCGCCGGGCCGCAACGCTTGGAAGGCCAGCTTGAACAGGTCCAGGGCCTCCGGGTCGTCCAGGTGGTGCAGGACGCCGAAGGCCAGGACGAAGTCGAACGTCCCCTGCTCTTCGAGCGTTTTGTCGCGCACTCGATCGCAGTGGAAGACCGCTCGCCGGCCGAATCGCCGCCGCGCGGTACGGATGTAAGCTGGGCTCTCGTCGAAGCCGACGTATTCAACCCCGGGGCGTAGGAAGCGGACGACATCGCCGGGGCCGCAGCCTATGTCCAGGATGCGATCGCCCCAACGCGGTTGCACGTACTGCCGGATGATCGTCTTGCGCGCCGCCAACGCCCCCATGGCAGTCTCGACGATGGTGTAGACGCTGGGAATCGACAAAACTGAATTAATACCATCAGTGACTTGTGCCATGTATGCCAGATCCTCTGAATTTCGCGAATTCTCGATGTGGAAATGGTATTATTCGGGGAGGCTGCGCGCATACCTTGATTGACGATTTTGAGAGCAGCCCGACGACTCGATTATAGCTGCTGCAGCAAGCGGGTCTATCCTGGGGCATCTCGCCCGGCCAACGGTGAGGCTCTGAGTAGGGACTTCGGCGGTTGTGCCGACTTCCTGGAGCATGTCGCGGCGTGTATCCCGGCCGAGTGGAGCGCGTGTATGCGATCCCCGACAAACCAGCACCACCGATACACACCGGGAACGGCAGAGCCCTTAGGAGTCTCACCGGCACAGACGGGGGATTTGTTATTGATTAAGCGAGGCGCTCATCGAAACTGAGCACCAACCAGGGGATCCTCTCAGCCTATGAATCGGGGTGAATCCACGGACAAGGATTCAATTATGGTGCACTCTCCCGGGGAACTCAAGGGTATACTGCGAAGATCGGACGACAAGTTGTAAATAAGCAACATCCACCTCATCGAAATTATGGCCTAATCGAAGAACCATCTTTGGCGGTGGATTTGTTCTTGATTCATTCTGCCGAGGAGGTTGAAACGGCCCTTGAGTGTGCGGAGGCGGACGAACCGATCGTCCTCGGAGTCCACCTTGCCGAATTCGAGATCGTCCGCTTTGCGGCGGAGCTCTCCCTTGGCGCCGGCCGGGTCATACTGGAGCCGAAGGTCGGGCAGGAGATTCGTACTTCTCGCGAGCGCTCGGGGGACGACGGCGATTCGCCCGGCCTCACCTGGCCGGGGAGGATACGCCGACCTTCTTCAGCAGGACGAGTTCGCGGGGGGCCAGGGGGAGCCAGGGCGAGAGCGGGAGCCGGCGGATGACCTCATACCCGGTCATCGGGCTCACCGCGACCCGGTACGGCTTGTCGAGTGCAATCGCGATGGATTTGCCTTCCCTGTCGGACTTCATCGACTCCCGCTCCCCGCGATTTTTGTAGAGGCGCTCTTCGTTCGGGAAGAGGTTATTATATTCCCATCCGCCATCGATTTCGGTGGGGGTGATGGCCAATTCGCGAACGAGGCGGCGTGCCGCCGACCATCGCTCTCGGTTCCAGTCGAGGTAGTCGTGTGTGCCGGCCGCGGAGTAGATGAAGAGGCACAAGAGGCCGAGGACTCCCGCGGCGATCCCGATCGGACGGAGCAGGAAGGGTGTCCTGGGGACCTCCGGGGCCGTCGTGATATCGGCGCCCAGGCAGATCAAGGCGATCGCCATCGGCACGGCCGGAAGATAGTAGCGATCGAACATCGGGATGTAGGTGAACAGCAACGGGCCGATGAACAGGACGCAGGTCACGATCAATAAGATGGCACACGACCGCCACGCCGCGGCCTCGGGGCCCCGAGGACCGATCAGGATTCGCCGGATCACCAGGGCCAAGGCCCGAAGCGCGAGGATCATCCCCAGGATCGACAGTACGGTTAGACCCCACGCGACGACCTGGGGTGCTTGACCCGGCCACTCTCCCGATAGGCTGAACCGAGGCCCCACACCGAAATCCAGGATGACGTTGCCTCCGTTGGGCATCAGGCCCCTGTAGCGGTAGTATGCGGCCGTGGCGGCGACGGTCAGTCCTGCGACCCAGGCGAGCTCGAAGATCCGGCCACGCCGCGACCGACGACCGAGTGTCGACGGCCAGAACAGCAATGAGATCGGAGCCGTGAAGAACCCCTGGTACACGAAGAAGTCCGTGGTGCGATAAAGCAGGGTCCTCAGTACCCCCCTTTTCAGATGGATGAGGTCGCCGAGGAATTCGGCCAGTGACACGTTGAACATGCCATAGAGCTTGGGCAACCTGTCGAGGGCCATGAGCCCTCGCTCGCAGCCCTTGAGGGTCAGGAAGGCCAGCACCGTCGGGACCACCGCCTGGATGAGCCACTTCCGGCCGAATCCCCGCCGGAACGGATAGGCCGCCGCGAACCCGAGGAATATCCCGAAACCGATCTGGCGGATGAATTCCGACGTCAACGCAAACCCCAGTCCCACCCAGATCGAGGCGTCGCTATCGCGTGTCATCCCGCGGACCAAGAAGAGAATCGAAATGATCGCCGTGCACAGGAATGGGATGTCCGTCATGAACGAATAGCTGAGATTCACATAGAGTGGGTTGGCACCGACTATCCCCGCCCCGAATAACGCGACGGATCGTCTCACCCCGAGTTGCCGGAGTAGTCCGTACATCCCGACCAGGCCGACCAGCCCCAGGACCAGCGTCGAGATCCGCAACGACGTGTAGGAAAAGCCCGCCGGAAGGCAGAACAAGGCCCCCCAGAATACCTGCGAGAACAGGATCGAGTTGTTCCACTCGGTGAAACGGATCTCGCCCCGCTCCACGAGCGCCTTGACGGGCGGGCCGTAACCCCAATCGTCGTTCAAGGGGAAATCGCCGCGCGGGTCGATCACCAATGCCAGCATTGTCCAGAGTATGGCGATCAGGGCGATCGCCGCGACGTCTCCGCCGGAAAACGGCGCAGCCCCGCGATCTTCCGTCGAAGAAGCATCGATCTGCGGCCTGTTTTTCGAATAAGTCAGCATGTTTTACCATTCATTGAGTGATGATTCACGTCCACGGGCTTGTCAAAGGGCCTTGGCCGGGGGGGCAACCGGGCTGTTGGCGAGGAGAGATTGGGCTTCGACGCAGAATCGGGCCAGCTCGGGGTGGCCCGGGTAGTCGCGCTCGGCGCGGAACAACGCACGGGCGAACACCAGCCTGGCCTCCTCCAGGTCGCCCATCCGCGCACGCGCCAGGGCCAGGAAGACATCGTCGAAGGCCGTGCCACCTCCGAGGATCGTGGCGCGATCGAGGGCGGCGATCGCCGAAGCGTCGTCGCCGACCCGGTAATAGGCCACCCCGAGTGTGTTCCAGTAGGTCTCGGCCTCGGGGCATGCTTCCACCATCCGTTGGGCCATCGCCACGGCGGCTTCGGGGTCGCGGCGGGCGGGATCGGGGTGATTCGCCTGGAGCCAGGCCAGGTCGTTGGCACAGTCGCACCACAGTCGGCGGATCTCCGGGGCATCGGGTTCGGCTCGCATCAGTGCGGTCAGCATGCTCAGCGCTTGACGCCAGGCGGACTCCGCCTCGTCCGGGCGCCCTTCCTGCTTGAAAGACCGGCCCAGTCTGTGGTATCGCTCCGCCAGCTCGATCGGACCAGTGCGCGTAGCCGGCCCGGCCGCCACGGTGCCGATTGCGGCGACCCGGGAACGGGAAGCGGCCGCGGCGGTCCGGCGATCCGCCGACTCCCCGACGCGTCCCGCCGCGATCGCCCGAAATTGCTTGGGTTCGATGCCGATGAGCCCGCCGGCGAGCGTCAAGTAGATGATGTTCACAAAGCCGTTTACCAGGCAGTCGATGCTATAAAGGGCGAGCATCACTGCAGCGAGCGAGCAAGCCGCCATTTGTGGGGCTCCCCACGCGCGCACCGGAAATCGCCAAACGAACAAGGCTGCCGGCAAGATCACGGCCAGGTAGAACAGGATCAGGCCGACGAATCCCTTCATCCCCAATAAGATGATCCACAACCCGTCAGTCGGGACGCGCTTCGGCCACGGAGTGTCGGCATAAAAGTAAGCGGCACTACGATCAAACCCGCCCCAGCCGAAGACCGGCTGCTGGAGGGCCCTGATCTTGAGCAGATCCTCGCACTGGAAGCGATATTCCAGCGACTGTGCCCGCTCCGGGCTGACCAAGGCGTTGGCCACATCCACGGCTTGCTGGCCGGACCACAGGCCCGTGAGGCGGACTGTCGCGTAAATGGGTCCCAAGAGAATGACGCCGATCAGGATCAGCCGCGTCTGGAATCGGACAGACCCCCAGAGGACTGCCGAGCCCATGACCAGGAGTCCCAGTGCTCCGCTCGAGCGGCAGAGGATCGTCGTCCCCATCAGGATCGGCAAGAGCACCGAGCCGAAGGGGAACTGCCCGATCTGCTTGATTGTTCCGCAACGCCAGAGCCACCAGCCCGCAAGTGAAGCGGCCGTCATCCACAAACCCAGTTCGAGCCCGGTCCTGAAGAAGACGTTCGGGCGATAACCGCCCAATCGTATACTTGCGTCACCTCCCCCACCGTAGACAATGGGCATGATCACGGCGCTCATCCGCATTTCGAAGAGGCAAGGGAGTACGTAGGCGAGGCCGCCGATGATCATGGCGGTGGCGAAACGACGCAAGCTCTCCGGATCGCTGAAGTACAACCGGCCGATCAGGTAGGGCAGGCCCCAGTTCAAAACCTGGTTCAACGCGTCGGAAAGGCCGTCGTACAGTCCCAACCCGTTGTAGAGCGACGCGTAGGTCCCGGAGAAGCAAAACAGGAGCATGGGTAGGTCAAACCAGCGAGGACGAAAACTCAGGAGGCGATCGATGCCGAAGATCAGGGTGCCCAGCATGACGCCGCCCGACGCCGCTGTGACCTTGGAATAATCGGGCAGGCCGGAGAGGGCCAGACCGTAGGGAGGCAGCAGCAGCCAGGACCCGATCACGGCAATCATCGCGGCTTTTTGCGACGGCAGGATCGCGAACAGGACGATCACCAGGGGAATCCAGCCGAACAGGGCAATGAAGGTGAGCGGCGATAAGGTCACGGTGTCTTACTCGGTGCGAGTGGTAGTGGCCGTCCGCAGGACGCGGTGATAGAAATCGACCGTCCGGGACGCGATGGCGACGGGATGGAACTCCTCGTCACAACGTGCCGCGGCGTGTCGCCCGAGCTTGATGGCATGGGCCGGGTCTCCCAGCAGGGCGACGATCTTGGCCGCCAGGTCGTCCGGGTCGCCGCCGCGGTGCAGCAGGCCGTCGACGCCGTCCCGGATGATCTCGGGGATGCCACCGACCCTCGCCGCGACGATCGGGCAGCCCAGGGCCATGGCCTCGATCAGGGCGCGAGGGGCATTCTCGTATCGCGAGCAGACCACGGTGATCGCGGCCCGCCGTCGCAGCGGCGGCAGGGCCGAGAACGGCTGCTGCCCCAGTAGCGCCACATGGCCCGACTCCATCGCCCCGGGCAGCCGGTCGGCGACGAATTCCTCGAGGGCCCACCGTCGCCCGCCGTCGTCCACGAACCCCCGGTCGGGGCCCGCGAAGCAGAGCCGGGCATCAGGGATGGCCTGTCGCACCCGGCCGAACGCCTCGACGATCAGGTCACCCCCCTTGTGCCGGTCGAACCGGCCGATGAAGAGGATCTCCTTGGGATTGCACCCCTCCGGCCTCCATCGATCGGCGGCGGGGACGGGTGTCGTCGGCGGGTAGATCACCTCCGCTTGCTCCAGGGCCAGGCCGTAGTAGGCACGCGTCCGCTCCAGCACGTCGAACGATGAGGACGTCAGGGCGACTGCCTCGGCGATCGCTCGACCTTCCGCGGAGACACGCTGGCGGAATGCGGCATCCTCGGGGACCCCTTCCGCCGGACCGTTCAGGAACCACGGACCGTGGAGCCGGACGCAGACCGGGATCGCCAGCGCCCGCTGCAACCAGGTGGCAATGCCGAAGGATTCCTCCACCTCGACGACCTGGATGTCCCGCTCGGCGATCGCGCGCCGGAGCGTGGCCACCACGCTCTGGGAGAACCGAAACCGGTTCATCCATCGGGGCGCGAGCCGGTATCCCAGGTTATCCATGATGCGCCGGGCCAGGCCGCGAGCCGAGTGGAACTCCTGCACGTCGTAGACCCCGGCATCCAGCTCCCCCACGGCGGTATGGTGGGCCAGGATCGTCACCCGATGCCCCATCCTCGGCAACTGGTCGGCCATGTCGGCGATGTACGAGACGATCCCGTTCGCGAATCCCTCCAGGGGCCACCCCGGGCTGAGGTAGCCGATCGACAGCGGGGGGCCTCCCTCGTGTGAATCCATCGGGTCGCTCGGCAGCGGGGGGAGCGACCGGCATCCGCCCGATTCGCGGTCGCGATCAATATCCGCGGATTGCACAGTACATGAGCCTCCAGGAACGGGGCGAGAACGGCGCGCTGGCCAGGACCCGCCGGGCATGCTTCCGCGCCGTACGCACGTAGCCCGAACCCAGGGCCCACCATGCCCAGATTTCCGTGTTATTTTGCTGCGTCTCGGGTGGCGGTGTCTCCGCCTCCGGCGACCGTCGGACCGCCTCCGGCGGCATCGACAACTCAGGAAGATTCCGCCGCCGATGCGCATCGCGGATGATCTCCCAATACTCCCAGTCAAGCGTCTTGTGAAACGACGCGGCGTTCGAGACGTTGGTTTCGTGGTAGCGGTACTTGAGGAGGACCTCTGGGATGTTCGCGATCCGACCGTACTCGGCGAGCCGCAGAAACAGGTCCACATCCTCGCTGGTCTTGATCGGGTGGTACTTGCCGACGGCGAGGACGGCGTCGCGGTACATCATGATCGAAGGGTGTGACATTACCGTGACGCGCTCGCCACGGAGGTAGGTCGAGTCGATCACCTCATGATCCTGCACTGTGCACCACTCGCAGAGCGGATCCCCCTCGGGGTCGATGACTTGCACCTGGCTTCCGACCAGGACGTACCCGGGGTGCGCGCGAAGGAAGTCCACCTGCTTCTGGAACCGCTCGGGCATCGCGACGTCGTCGGCATCCATGCGGGCAATGAACTCGCCCCTCGCCTGGTCGAGCAGCTCGTTCAGCGACGCGACCACCCCTTTGTTGGCCCGGCTGGTCAGGTGGATGCGCGGGTCGCGGTCGGCGTAGCGGCGGAGAATCTCGAGCGAGCCGTCGGTCGAGCCGTCGTCGAGGATCAGGAACTCGAAGTCGCCGAGCGTCTGATTGAGGATGCTCTCGACGGCCTCGGCAACGTACTTCTGCGCGTTGTAGACAGGCAGGCAGACGGAGATTAGGGGACAATCGGTGTTCATAGCCCTCATACCTTGAATGGGTTGCTGACTCCTTAAGTAAGCAATCTCGGTCGAGACGGATGGTCTGCCGTCTCAGATATCGGACTATACCGCAGGTTTTCGCGGAGGCAAAGTAGCGAGAACCCACGGCCAGACCCTAAATGTATTCTATGTTACTTCTACAGCGGAACATCTGATGAATGTCGTCGATGCAAGACCTTGAGTGACAACGTGTTCGTCACATGAATCACAGCTGTCCGGACAAGACCGGAAATGCATGGCAGCAAGTCGCTTCTTTACAAGGGTTTGCGCCACGACTGTCGATTACCTTCCGCTGTAGAAAGGAGAATCAGGAATGCACGCCCCTGTAGAACGCAGGATCGCGCCCCGATGTGTCGCGGTAAAGAACCAAGCCGCTCTGGAGTTCCACAACGAGGGTAGCCATTGGAGAAAGAAAGCCACAATCCTGAACATCAGCCGCGAGGGCGCGCTGATCTCCGTCGAAGAGCCACTCCCGATTGGAAGATCTGTTCGACTTCGCCTCGTGACTCCTGCGAAGACAGATTGGATCGGGGCGCAGCCGGTCCGCGATGCTGGCCCGCTCCATGTTGGCATCCGATTCGACAAGCCCTGCCTTGACGACCTGCTCCTGGCAGCAACGCTAGGCATCGACTTGGGAGCTCTCGTTCTGGAAGGCGGCAGGCTGCCGACATGTGAGTGATTTGGCATTCGTAAGGTGCGTTTCCCATATCGGAGCGTGCAGAAGGGACGTTGTGGTAATCCGAACGAGTACCTTTTCACAGGACGGGAAGCCTTAAAAAAAGGCGTTCCAGAGCGGTTGACAGCCGCTAGGAGCCTATCTAAGAATAGCATCTGTCTACTTAAAATGGGTGGTTTAGCGAGAGTTTTCAGGCCATAGACTTTGCCTATCTCACCCGGTTTAAGCGCACAGGTGTTATTCTTGGACAGCCTCCTAGGTTATCGCAATTGTCGATGATTGAAGCTTGCTGATCGGAATGGCTGATTAGCGCCATTGCGATGCAGAGGGTCTCCTAAGCCGGCCGGCCTCAACGGCTCTCGCGTCTGTCAGGAGCCCACAGTCGAGCATCTTCCATTAAGACTATGGAATTAGCGAAACGCCTAAAATAGCTCGTTCTCATTTTCAAGAAATCTAAGTTTTGTGTCTAACAATTCGCACAACCGCTTAATGTGTTCTATGATCAGCTTGGAGAGCGACAAAGGTTGCAAATAAGCGACAGATCGTGCTACACGGGCGATAGGTCAAGAGGCGACGAAGCGCCACTACTCTCCCTGCTTCCATGCCTTGCTAGGTGGAATCCGCTTTTACTCGAGAACCGCCGCCCGCGATATTTTTCGTTGGCGTGGTCCTTAGGGAAAGTGACTCCGTCTGACCATGCACCAGGAAGATCCTTAGTTTTGGTAGGCAGCTGCCATGGTCGCGCAGCAGCTACGCCTCAGCATCACCGCCAGGGAGCCGCATTGATAACCTCGACCGAAAAGGCTGGCCTCACGCCCCCTGTCACTACGTCGCTATCTACCTCAGAGGTCCCCGGCGAGTACTTGGGGTGCAGCCTAGTTAGATCAAACTGGCCGCACCGGCACTCTGGACGACCGCGAGGCCTACAACTGTTTCGTCCGAACCAACCTCTGCTTCTTGGAGACTGGCCCCGCAGAGGCAATGTAATTCGTTCGCTCCATCGGCTTTGACAAGACATCCCGGAGGGCATTCCGACAGTGCGTAGAATCACATTCTTCAACAGCCTAGAGTCCTTTGAGAGGCTCGATCTGAGGCTCAGCCCGAGCTCGATGATTTCGGGTACTTCTGTGGCGGATCTGGCACAGCAACATGTTAGTACTTACGACGATGATCCACTGCCAGACCCAGAACCCTCGCCTGGTCCCTATCCGGGTAGCGAGCCTCCGATCACTCATCCGGAGCTTCCGCCGACGGGACCGGTCGGCCCCGGTTCCTCGTGTGACCCAGCTAGCTGGATCGGAGTCGCCCCCAATAGTCGAAGTCCTGTGCATTAGCGATCGACCTCGCGGAGTTGGACTTTCGCAGCGAAGTGTTCGACCCCGAAGACCTACTTGGAGCTGCATCAAACGGCGACGAAGCCGTTGACCTAGATCATCACCGACCGGCAGACGTTCTTTCGACACTCGAATGTTGTGGACCCGAGGGCGATGACCGGCGCTCGGCACCCCCGAACTTCGACTAAGCCATGGCCACATAAGACGCCGCCAGAACCCGCCTCGCCGTCGTGAGGCGGGCCGCGTCTCCATCGCCTTCGAGCCTGAACACCGATGCTACGCTGGGATTCCTTTCGTGGGCGCGGCGCATGGATTCCGCTCGCGTCGAATCCTGTGCACCCAATCCACCTTTTCAGGGGGCTTGCATCCGATGACAACGATTTCGACTCGACTTTCACGGTCGATGAGACAGACGAGCACCTCGCCAAGAGCTCTAGATCCAACCAAGGTTCCCATCCCAAGAAAACTACCCACTGACGGCAGATCAGTGCACGCACCGGCGATTCTGGTCCGGCAGTCGGTGTTCGCCGCGTCCCTCCCCCGCTTTCACGTCGAACACAGGTTGGTCGACGGGACCCTGATGGTGCATGACCGAGCAACGAACGAGCGATTCAAGCTTTATACGCCGCATTTCGTCTCCCAATTCCGCGATGGACATTACCCCGGACTCTGGTATCTGCGGCATGCAGGAGATCTCGGATCTGCACCTCGAAGTCACGGCTTCCCCAAGGCACGCGACGCCATCGAAGCCCTCCGCGCCCGGCCACGGAGTTCATCATCCTCGCCCGCGAACCGGCTCCGCGCCCTGTACCGCGTCACCTGGTCCTAGTTCAATGGTCCACGTCTATCCCGGAGGAATTCCTCGATGATTAGCGACGAATTGAATTCCCCGCCCGTTTTGCCTCACCAGTAAATGTCAACGGACATAACCAGAGTCCCCCATTATTGATCGGGGTCGGGCGGTATCAAGTACTCCAACGACGAGAGGAAACGATTGGTATATTTCACTTTGTCCAGGAACCGGCCCCCACAGTCTTAGTGATGTAGCATCCCGTCACGGGTCGTCGCGGCATACTGCACTCCCGTTCGGAATGAACGGATCTCAGGAGCGCAAGACAACGCCTGCTTTGAGGCATTGATCGTCACCTCCTGCGCTGCCTGGACGTCGGAGCCAGTGCGAGTACCTCGAAGCTTTACGCGCGGTTGGCCTGATTTGACAATCATGTCCCCATAACCTATGGATTCTTAGGAACTGAGGCAGAGACCTTCAGCGACGTGTTTTCCGCCTGCTTAAACCTAGTCATCGCCGGTTCAAGCTGGAGATGATCAGATCCATGGCTCAACGTCCCGAGAACTTGGAGATCAATCAGCCGGAACCGCGACTGCATCCATTTGCATTTTAGTGCTATATTGACCGCGCATACATTGATTCGTCCCCGCCAGGTCGGCGTTCGACCGCCGAGTACCGAAGCTTCCATGACGCGAAATTCGTAACAAAGGGCCCGCGTGTGGCCGCTTTGAGCCCGTCGATGCCGAGCTGATTCACCACGATCGGAATCAGGGAGCAACCCCATTGCATACCGGCCCGATCGCAGCCTGCCCACACGGAGCGAGACTCCTAGGAAAAAGATACTCATGAGACGTCAACATCGACAGCGACGCAGGTGGTGCCTCGCCAGCCCCTCCCTGGAACAGTTGGAGTCCCGCCTGACCCCCTCAGTCGGCGGCGGATGGATCAGCTCCATCCAGTCCGGTCAGCCCGGCGACGGATTATTCGGTCAGTACTACAATGATTCCACCCTGTCAGGCGCCACGTCGTTCAGTCGTTGGGACGACCAGGCCGACTTCTCCTGGACGGACAACAGCGCAAATCCCGGCGGCTCGCCCGACCCGGCCTTCGGATCCGTCGGGCCCAACGATTGGTCGGCTCGGTGGACAGGTACACTGACGGCAAACTTCAGCGAGACCTACACCTTCCATGTCAACTCGGCTGGCAACGGCGTGCGGCTTTGGGTCACCCCCGTCGGGCAGACGCAAGGCAATCCGCTTATCAATGACTGGACTTATCACGGCCAGACAACCGACACGGCCACCATGACCCTTCAAGCCGGCCAGGACTACGCCGTTGAACTGGACTACTCCCAGACCTCGGGGAGCGTGCAACAGATCCAGCTACAGTGGTCCAGCCCGAGCACCCCTCTGGAGGATATCGGGCCCGCCACGGAGGTCGGTCTGAACGTCGATGGGGGGGATGCATTGTTCGCCAACATGGTGAACGGTGGCACCCGTATGACCTGGTGGCCCCTGAATCAGTCGGGCCAGATTGTCCCGACCGATAGCAACCTCTGGCCGGAGGCGGACGCCGAGATTTTCCTCGGGGAAGGAGATACGAACACCGCGCTCGGGGGATCCTACCTGGTGCAGTTCAGCGGAATGGCGACCGTGACCAACTGGCCACAGAACGTCGATTGGGTGGTCAACGGGACCGATCTTCACAGCAACACGCTACAAGCCGGTGAGGGATATGATCCCAGCACCAATACGACCACCGCGACGATGGTCGTCCCACCAAGTTTGTACGACGGCTTTTACCTGTCCTTCACCAACACAAGCCGCAATCCGGACTCCGCTCTGGACATAACTGGGATTAGGGAGCCGAGCGGCATCGTGACGGTTGCCGTCCCGTCGGTGGAAGGCATCGACGTAAATCAAGAGGTAACCATCGCCGGCTTCACGGGAAGTGCAGCAAATTATAATGGTACCTATGTGGTCACAAGTGTCAATTCTTCAAACAACACTTTCACTTACACGGGCTCGTCCTGGAGCGGTCCCACCAGTCCGAGTGGCGGGACCGCCCTCGTTGATCCAGAGAACGGCATCACCAATTTGTACGTGATGCAACCCTCCACGCCGGGCGGTAGCGTCCCTCTCCCAGTGGGGACCCTGTTCACCCCCGCCGCGCTCAGCATGGCCGCTCAGTACACGACCCTGCGCCTCGTGACCGTGAGTGATACCAACGGAAACCTGACCTCCAATTGGGCCGACCGGACCCTTGTATCTGATAACTTCTGGTCCGCATACCAAAGCGACAGCGGCACCGGCGTCGACACGGGGGTCTCAGCCCACGCCCTCGCTGGCGTGCCGTGGGAGGTCCAGGTGGCGCTGGCTAACGAAACTGGAAAAAACATATATATTAACATACCGTCAAATGTATCTATGAGCTACTTGACCGACTTGGCGGACCTGTTCGCCTACGGAAGCAACGGCATCACACCTTACACGAGCGTCCAGGCGGATCCCGTTTGGGAGCCGCTCAACCCCAATCTCAAGGTCTACATCGAGTTCTCCAACGAGACCTGGAACTCGGGTTTCGTCCAGTCAGAGACATTTAGCGACGGCTGGGCCAACCAATTGAGCCAACGAGCGCTCTACGACTACCTGACGAACAATTATGAAGATCCCCTGTACCCCGGCGGCGGCAGCAACGCTTACAATGACGGGGCGATCCTTGCTTCCTACTACGACGTCAACGGTAGCAATGACGGCGCCTTTCTGAGCACGTACAACGCCAACCCCGCGCCATCCACGAACGGTGCCTCACCGGCATATTTCAGCAACTCCGCCTCGATCAATGGTTATTCCCTCGGTCAGGGCTGGGTCGGCCTGCGGGACGTGCAGATCAGCGAGGCCTTCAAGGCGGCATTCGGCGAAACTAACGTCAACGCCGTCGAATCAGACAGCCGGGTCCGCCCCGTATACGAGTGGCAGTACGGCGGCGATTGGTCCGGCGGCCTCGGCTTCATCAACTCCGTCTACGGCTCGCAGCACCCCGTCAGCTATTATCTGTACGGCGGCGGCGGCGGCTGGTACGACAGCAACGACAGCGATGGCTTCGGCGACGTCAGTTTCGCCAACCCGTCGTTCGTCAATGGTCTCGTCGGCTGGACGGCCAGCGGGTCAGCGGGGGTGGTCGCCAACGGATCCAGCATGGGCAACCCCAACGCCCCGCCTCTCTTCTCCGCCATTGCCATCACCAATGGGGCCACCGAATCAGGCAACACGGTGACGATCACCACCACGGAGCCGCACAATTTTGTCGTTGGCCAATCCGTGACAATCTCCGGCGTCACTGTCAGTGGATATGATGGAACATTCACAGTAACATCCATCACTTCTAATGCATTCACTTATATTGACTCAACGGCCGGTCTCGGCAACTCGGGCGACGGTACTGTCATGGGGACCGGCCCCGGCACGCAGGCGGCCTATCTCCAGCCCGGTGCCAGCCTCAGCCAGGACGTCACTTTTTCTGGCGGATACGCGGACATCACGCTGTACGCCACGCAGTCCGTCGCGACCGATGGGTATCACGGACTCGCCATCACACTAACGCCCACCAACGGTGGCCCGGCCATTAACAACGGCCAGCCCATCATCGTGAGCGAGGGTGCCACGCTCTTTTCCGGCAGCCAAGATTCCTACACCTGGGACCAATCAGAGGCCTTCTACACGGGCACATCGGACTATACATACAAAGTTACCTTCACGAGCACTTTGCCTTCCGGAACGATCTTCTTCGACACCGTTGCCATTCAGACGGTCAATGGCATGTTCGAAGAGACGACGGCTGCCTTGCAGGGCACTCTCCTGAACATCAGCGCCGATATCGAGTCGGACGTCAATCTCGCCCTGAGTTACAGCCTATATGATGTCGGCTACGAGGGCGGCTACTTTTTCAACCAGAATCTGGGCAACGGCTACCAGCACATTGGTTCATTAGGTTATAGCAGTAGTGTTCCAAATGTAGGCATGTATGCCAACCTTGACCCCCGGACAGAGAATTTGGCGATCGACACGCTCGACGAGTTTTACGCTGCGGGGGGCACCCTTCCGATCGTGTTCGAGTCCAGCTCCAACATAAATAGCTGGGCTTCGGCCGCGCCCAACTACTACGACTGGGACTCGCCCAAGGTCCAGGCAGTGGACTCGGTGGAGCAGACCTCTCAGCCGGCGACTTACGGCTTGACACCGGGTGAGTCGGCAACTTCTAGTTCTTGGTCGCTGGCTCCCGGCAACAGACTGGACTCCACATACCTGGTTCCTCGCGGCGCCTACCAGCTGGACCTGACATTCCAAAGCGGCACGAATAACTCAGCCGGACAGAACGAATCGGTGGAGATTCTCGTCGATGGTCAGCTCATCGACACCGTAAACGTGCCCGCCCAGGTGGGTGGGACGTACACCGTCCCGCTCGGCTCTCTTGCCCCCGGGCAGCATTCGGTGGAACTGATCAATACCGCTCCCTCAGGGAGTGCCGGCCTGTCCCTGGGCGTGCCAGGGACCCCGATTTTTACCGTTGTCACCGCCCCAATTACACCAACTCTGGCAAGTTTCCTCAATCAGAACGGAACTAGGGAGGGGAGCTGGGTCGGGGCCTACGGCGCGCAGGGCTACGACGTCATCGGCGACGCGGCAAGCCTGCCCAGCTACGCCACCGTCACGCCCTCGGGCGCGACGACCTACACCGCGGCGGCGAGCACGACCGCCGCCCAGGCCCTCCAGAATCCGGTCGGCACCGGCCGCATTGCCGCCTCCTGGTACGCGGTGACTAGCTTCACGGTGGATGTGGACCTGACCGACGGTCTGATGCACAACCTGGAGTTGTACTTCCTTGACTGGTCGAATTCCGGCCGCGTCGAGCGGGTGCAGATCAGCAACGCCACGACGGGGGCGGTGCTGAGTACCGAGACGGTCTCGTCGTTCGCCTCGGGCGTCTACCTGGAGTGGGCGGTCAGCGGGAACGTCGCGATCACGATCACGAGTCTGTCCGGTCCGAATGCCGTGCTCAACGGCCTGTTCTTCGACCCGTTGACGACGACCGCCTCGTTCCTCGATCAGGACAGCACGGCGGAGGGGAGCTGGATCGGGACCTATGGAGCGCAGGGCTACGACATCATCGACAACTCGGCCAGCCTGCCCGGCTACGCCACCGTGACGCCCTCGGGCGAGATGATCTATGCCGCAACCTTGAGTACGAGCGACCCTCGGGCCCTTCAGGACGCCGTCGGCACGAGCCGCATTGCCGCCTGCTGGTACGCGGCGACTAGCTTCACGGTGGATGTGGACCTGACCGACGGTCTGACGCACAACCTGGAGTTGTACTTCCTTGACTGGTCGAATTCCGGCCGCGTCGAGCGGGTGCAGATCAGCAACGCCACGACGGGGGCGGTGCTGAGTACCGAGACGGTCTCGTCGTTCAACTCGGGCGTCTACTTGACGTGGACGGTCAGCGGGAACGTCGCGATCACGATCACGAGTCTGTCCGGGCCCAGTGCCGTGCTCAACGGCCTGTTCTTCAACCCGTTGACGACGACCGCCTCGTTCCTCGATCAGGACAGCACGGTGGAGGGGAGCTGGATCGGGACCTACGGCGCGCAGGGCTACGACGTCATCGGCGACGCGGCCAGCCTGCCCAGCTACGCCACCGTCACGCCCTCGGGCGCGACGACCTACACTGCGGCGGCGAGCACGACCGCCGCCCAGGCCCTCCAAAATCCGGGCGGCACCGGCCGCATTGCCGCCTCCTGGTACGCGGCGAGCAGCTTCACAGTGGATGTGGATCTGACCGGCAATCTGACGCACGACCTGACCCTTTATTTCCTCGACTGGTCGAATTCCGGTCGCATCGAGCAGGTGCAGATAAGCAACGCCACGACGGGGGCGGTGCTGAGTACCGAGGCGGTCTCGTCGTTCAACTCGGGCGTCTACTTGACGTGGGCGGTCAGCGGGAACATCGTAATCACGATCACGACGGTGTCCGGGCCCAGTGCCGTGCTCAACGGCCTGTTCCTCAACCCTTCATGACGGCCGTCTCATTCCTGGTTCAGGGCAGCAGGGAGAAAGGCAACGAGACCGGGGGCGACGGTTCAGCGGGCTTCGATGTCATCAATAGCAAGATGCTCCAGGATCGCCCGCGAGCCGTCAACCGTCCCGTCGTCGACGGTCAGGGAAACGAGATCCCCGAAGGTCTGTCCGAGTATACTTTCGACCGCCTCGACGACGTGTCGCTCGGCTCGGGGGATTGGAGGGACGTCGTCCGCCATCGGCAATACACTCCGGGTCGTTTGCCAAGGGTTCATGATCTGGACGCGGCCGCGTGGCCCTCGACGAGAGCGAGACGGCTCACCCGCGCGGCCGGACCCGGGCGGTGACGGCGGCGTGGAGCAAGGGGATCAGGATCTCGTGATGGCCGGTCAGGGCGATGCCCGCGCCGCCGGGCCGGTCCAGGACATTGAGCCGGCCGCGGTATTGTTGCTGGAAATCGAGATTGGCGGTA
>JBKQHM010000849.1:0-8946 GCA_052148775.1 Isosphaeraceae bacterium
CAAGGACTTACGATGCGCCACCCCAAACATGGGCTACGATCAGCTCTGTGCCTACATGGCTATTTACATTCATCAGGTCACCGGCTCGCCGACCGTCGATCACATGATTCCAAGGACCGTGGACTGGAACCAGGTTTACGAGTGGGAAAACTATCGCCTGGCATGCTCCCTGATGAACTCCAGGAAGCACGACGCGATCGCCGTCCTCGATCCCTTCCGGGTCGAGCCAGGGTGGTTCGAACTTGAGCTGGTCGGATTCCAGGTGATGGCGGGCGAGACCCTGCCGCCTCGTGTCCGAGAGCGTGTCGACCGAACCATCGCTCGCTTGCGGTTGAACGAGAGGGATTGCCGGGAGGCTCGCGAAGATTATGCTGTCGAATACTGGAATGGGCTGCCGTTCAGTCGGCTCATCAGACAGGCTCCTTTCGTCGCCATGGAATTGCGACGCCAGCGAAGGTTAAGGCCGTGTGATCAATGAAGAAGCCACCCCGAATAGGGGAGCCGTGGATGTCCCTCGATGTCTTCGGCAGCTTATTGAAGCGAGGACGCGAAGGGTAATGGCATTGGACTCAAGGAATCGAGCCGCGAAGCCGGTCGTGATCGTGACCGGTGCGTCGAGCGGGATCGGATGGGCGCTGGCGCGCCGGCTGGGTGCCGAGGGCTATCGCGTCGGCCTGATCGCCCGTCGACGGATCGCGCTGGACGCCGCGGTCGGTACGATCGTCGAGGCCGGCGGCACGGCCGTCGCCGCGGTCGCCGACGTCAGCGATCGTGCCGTGTTGCGCGATGCGGTCGCCGAGATCGAAGGCCGGCTCGGGCCGACCGACGTCATGGTCGCCAATGCCGGCTACGGCATGCCCACGCGGCTCGATCCCCTGAACACCGCCGAGGTCGAGCAGACCTTCCGGGTGAATGTCATGGGGGTGATCTATTCGGTCGAGGCGGTCTTGCCGGGTATGCTCGCGCGCGGCAGGGGGCACTTGCTGGCGATCTCCAGCCTGGGTGCGTTCAAGGGGCTGCCGGGCGAGTCAGCCTACTGCGGCAGCAAGGCCGCAGTAAACGCCTACATGGAGGGCCTGCGCATCGCCCTGAGGACCCGCGGCGTGGTGGTGACGACCGTGTGTCCCGGCTTCGTCCAGACGCCGATGACCCCGATGAACACCTCGACGCCGTTCATCATGTCGGCCGAAGCCGCCGCGAGGCGGATCGCCCGGCTGATCGACCGAAGGCGTGGCGGGGTCGTCCGCTTCCCCTGGCCGATGGCGATCCTGATGTCGATGATCGCCCGGCTCCCCGACGCGGTCGTCGCCCGACTGGTCCCGCTCGAGGCGCAGACTCATCCTGACCCGGCGGGGCGCGCCCGATGATCGACCTGGCGCTCAAGATGCTGCTCGACGAGAAGGCCCGGTTCGCGGCCACCGTGCTCGGCGTGGGATTCGCCGCCGCGCTGGTGCTGATCCAGGTCGGGATCTTCTTCGGCCTGCTGGAGAACGCCAGCATCACCATCGACAAGATCGACGCCGACCTCTGGATCACGTCGCGGAACGCGCCCAACGTCGATTTCGGCAACCCGTTCCCCGAGGGCTACGTGCAGCGGGTGCGCTCGATCCCGGGCGTGGCGCGGGCGGACAACCTGATCGTCTGGTATGCGATCGTCGCGCTGCCGACCGGCGCGAAGGAGTCGATCGTCTACTACGGGCTGGAAGACTTCCCGGCCTGGCGGTTCCCGTGGGACGTCGAGTCGGGCGATCCGGCGGACCTGCGCCGAGGCCGATACATGATGCTCGACACCTCGGCCGAGCGCCGGTTCGGGCCGTTCCAGGCCGGCGATTATCGGGAGGTCTCCGGGCAACGGCTCAAGATCATCGGCCGGACTCGCCAGGCGCTCTCATTCACGACCAGCCCGATCGCGTTCCTCGACTACCGGCTGGCCCAGTCGCTCTCCCCTTATGACCTCGACGGCCGCACGACGTTCATCGTCGTCCGGCTCGGGCCGGGGGCCGACGTATCGGCCGTGCGCCGCGAGATTCGCGATCGCCTGCCCTACAACGACGTCTATTCGAAGGACGAGTGGGCGTCGCGGTCGCGCGGCTACTGGATCGAAAGCACCGGGCTGGGGCTGACCCTCTTCCTCACCGTGGCCCTGGGCGCGCTGGTGGGCGTCGTCATCGTGGCTCAGACGCTCTACGCCTCGACGACCGAGCACCTGACCGAGTTCGGCACGGTCAAGGCGCTCGGGGGTGGGAATCTCACCGTGTATGGGATCATCGCCGAGCAGGCGTCGTTCGCGGCGGCCCTGGGATACGGTCTGGCCCTGGCGATGTCGCTCGGCCTGGGGCCGGTCCTGGAGCGGTTCGACATGCGGATGACCGTCTCACCGACGCTGGCGGCCCTGGTCTTCGTGGGCACCCAGGCCCTCTGCCTGGGGGCCGCGTCGCTGTCGTTCCGGAAGGTGGCGTCGCTCGACCCGGCGATCGTCTTCCGAGGTTGAGTGAGCCCGTTCGAAATCCTCTTTGATCGAGTCGATTGAGGCGATCCCGTGGCCGTGCTCGAAGCTTACGACGTATCCAAGACCTACCGCGAGGGCCGTCACGAGGTGGCTGCGCTTCGGGGGGTCTCGCTGACGGTCTCGCAGGGCGAGATCGTCTCCATCGAGGGACCCTCGGGCTCGGGGAAGACGACCCTGTTGTGCGTGCTGGGCTGCCTGCTGACCCCCACCGGCGGCCGGGTCATCATCGACGGCCGCGAGGTCGATCCGCACCGCCCCGAGCAGCTCCGCGAGCTCCGCCAGCGCTCGATCGGCTTCGTGTTCCAGCAATTCAACCTGTTCGGGGCGCTGACGGCTTCGGAGAATGTCCAGTACGGCTTGAACCTCAAGGGCTGGACGGGTGCCAAAGCCCGCCGAGAGGCGGAGCGGGTGCTCGACGCCGTCGGTCTGGGCGATCGCAAGGACTTCCGGCCCCGCGACCTCTCGGGCGGCCAGCGGCAGCGGATCGCCGTGGCGCGTGCGCTGGCCGGCCCGGCGAGCGTGGTCCTGGCCGACGAGCCGACCGGCAACCTCGACTCCGAGAGCGGGAAGCGGGTGCTCGATCTCTTCCGCAACCTGGCGAGGTCCGAAGGCCGGGCGATGGTGATCGTGACCCATGACCCTCGCGTCCGCACGATCGCCGATCGGGTTGTGACGATCCGCGACGGCCGGCTGCACCACACGGAGGATTGAACCGATGTCGATATCGATGCTCCTGGGCCGGGTCGTACTCCCGACGTCGGCCGTGCTGCTGGCGATCGCCCTGGCCTGGCAATGGGTGCAGGGCGTTGCCGCGGTCCGGACGGGACAGCCATCCACCCGGATGGAAGCCGATGCGTCCGTCGAGGCCGGCCTATCCGCCGACAGGGACCTGGTCGGCCGCGTGAAGGCGGAGGGCCGGGTCGTCGCCTATCCCGGCGCCGAGGTGACCGTCGGCACGGAGGTCCTTGGGACGATCGTGAGCATGCCGGTCGGGGAGAATGCGTCCGTCCGTAAAGGCGACCTCCTCGTGGAGTTCCGGGCCGACGAGGTGCGCGCGTCGCTCCGCGAGGCGCACGCGCGGCTGACCGAGGCCGCGGTGGGGCTCCGACTGGAGCAGGCGCGGTCGGGGCTCGACCGGGTCTTGCCACGGCTCGCGGGTCCGTCGCAGACGCCGCAGGCGATCCGGGATAACCTCGCGGCGGCAACCGCCCGCCGCGACGCGGCCCGTGCCGACGTCGATCGCCTCGAGGCCGAGGCCGCCAAGTACCGCATCCTCGCCCCGATCGACGGCGTTGTCGTCGCGCGCCAGGCGGACCCCGGCGAGACGGTCAGCCCGGGTGCTCCCCTGTTGACGATCGTCGACCTGACCCGGGTCCGGGTCGAGGCCGAGGTCGACGAGTTCGATATCCCCCGGATCACGCCCCGGGCCGGCGCGACGATCACCGCCGAGGGTTATCGCGGACGCCGATGGCGCGGCGAGGTCGAGGAGGTCGCCGCGGTCGTCGTCGCCCGACAGACCCGCCCCGCGGACCCCGGCCGACCGGCCGATACCCGCGTCCTGCTCGTCAAGGTCCGCTTCGAGGAGCCGAACCCCTTGAAGCTCGGCCAGCGGGTCGAGGTCGAGATCGACGGGCCATGACCGTGCTCGCCGGTTTGCCCGGTCGCTTTCGGATATCCAACGGATTGCCCGATAACCGGCGCTGTTCAACCGGCGTATCGGTCACGAGGCAATTTTCGGAGTCCCCTGTACCCTGAGAATGGATTGTGGTAATGTTAAAGATGTGGGTTCGCTTGCGAGAGGCGATCCCCCGGTTGGCTAAGGTGGCCCCGCTGTGCGACGCATTCGATCGCATGGACGGGGTTTTTTGTTGCGCCCCGGATTCGGTCCACGAGCCCGAATGCCGCCCGAGGAAATTCGGCGGTAACACCGAGTCGACCGATCTTCGCGGTCATTGCGTTCCCAATTCCATCAGCAAATCCGCGACTCGGCGCTCGGCGATGCGTACCAGAGATCGAGAACGACGAAACTCACCTTGAGAACGAAAGGAGACGAAGATGTCAGCCGCAATCCTTCATCAATCGACCTACACCCTGACCCTTCGCGATGAGGAGCGGGACAAGCTCCTCGACCTGTTGCGGCGTTCGCTCGGGGAGGCCCGGGTCGAGGTGCATCGCACCCATACCCCCGCCTTTCGAGAGTCGGTCATCGGCCAGGAAGACGCCATCCGGTCCCTGATCGAAAAGCTCGAACGGCTCTGTCCCGACGAGGCCGAGGTCTCGACGAAGATACCCGCCGGGATCGAGGAAGGGACGACCGTGCCCGACGTCGTCTACATCGACGAGCAGGGCCGTTTCCAGATGGCCACGGAGGATCTGGAGGGTTTCGTCGAGTTCCTCCGCGAGAACAAGGTGCGCGTCGAGGTGGAGACGGCGGACGCCTTCCATTCGGGCGGCAAGGCTTACGGCTACGCCCGTCTTCTCCACCTGTATGACGCCGATTCGGCGAATGCCCTGTACCGGACCTGGAAGCAACTCCACGAGGGCCGGGCGGTGGGGGAATTGGCCTGAGAGATCGTGAAGACAGGAATTCCAGATGACAAATTCCAGATTCCAGATGGATGAAAAGCCCGGCGTCCCGGGCGTTTCCAGGTCTGGAATCTGGGATTCGGAACCTGCGATCCGATTCGTTCGCGAGTTCCTCGACGGAAGGACAACCGGTGGCAGTGCCCGTGAGGGCTATACGTACCGGAGAGACCCCGGACCGCTGGTCCTGGGTCGAACCGACGGTTTGGACAGAGCGGATGTTGGCAGCCCTCGAACAGGGGGTCAAGGGAGGCAGATGGTTCAGCCTGATCGATCAGGTCCACCCCGAACGGACCCTCCGAACCGCGTTCTCTCAAGTCGCGGCGAACCAAGGAGCCGCTGGGGTCGATCATGTCACGATCGCGATGTTTGAGACCCACCTGGACGACGACCTGAGACGACTCAGCGAACAACTGCGGACGGGGACTTACCGCCCGCAAGCGATCCGCCGCCACTACATCCCCAAGCCGGGGACGACGGAGCAGCGGCCGCTGGGGATACCGACGGTCCGAGATCGGGTGGTTCAAACGGCGCTGCGGACGACCCTCTCGGTCCTCGAACTGGAAGACGGCAAGGCGCCCGCCCCCGACGGACCCCGAGAGAAGCCCCTGTTGGCACGAGGAGTTGATGCCCATGAACCCGTTCTTGCTCGATGATTACGGCATCACGGTCGCGGACATCCGCCGCAATCTCCCGCCGTCGAAGCTGTACGAGGAGGCGATCCGCTACGATCCCAAGACCCGGATCGCGGATAGCGGGGCCCTGGTCGCGTACTCGGGGTCGAAGACCGGCCGTTCGCCCAAGGACAAGCGGGTCGTCCGGCGCCCCCAGTCGGAGAAGGACATCTGGTGGGGGCCCGTGAACGTCGCGCTCGAGCCGCACAGCTTCGAGATCAACCGCGAGCGTGCCAAGGACTATCTCAACACCGCCGAGCGGCTCTATTGCGTCGACGGCTTCGCTGGCTGGGACCCGGACCATCGGGTGAAGGTGAGGGTGATCTGCGCGCGACCCTACCACGCGCTCTTCATGCATATCATGCTGATCCGACCCAACCGCGAGGAGCTGGAGTCGTTCGGCCGGCCGGACTACGTGATCTACAACGCCGGCCAGTTCCCCGCCAACCGCCTGACCAGCGGCATGACCTCGAGGACGAGCGTTGATATCAGCATCGAGGATGGCGAGGTGGTGATCCTGGGCACCGAGTACGCCGGGGAGATGAAGAAGGCGGTCTTCACGATCATGAACTACCTGATGCCGAGGCGGGGCATCCTGTCGATGCACTGCTCGGCGACGGCGGACAAGAAGACTAACCGATCCTCGGTGTTGTTCGGGCTCTCCGGGACGGGCAAGACGACGCTCTCGGCCGATCCGAAGCGCCGGCTCATCGGCGACGACGAGCACTGCTGGGCCGACGACGGCATCTTCAATATCGAGGGGGGATGCTACGCCAAGACGATCGACCTGACCCCGGAGTCCGAGCCCGAGATCTTCCAGGCGCTGCACTTTGGGTCCGTGCTGGAGAACGTCGTGCTGGACGAGGCCGACCGGCACGTGGACTTCTCCGACGCACGGATCACGGAGAACACCCGCGGGGCCTACCCGATCGAGTTGATCCGCAACGCCAAGGTCCCCGCCATGGCCGGTCATCCGACCGACGTGATCTTCCTGACCTGCGACGCCTTCGGCGTGTTACCGCCGGTCAGCAAGCTGACGTCGGCGCAGGCGATGTACCACTTCATCAGCGGTTACACCGCCAAGGTGGCCGGCACGGAGATGGGGATCACGGAGCCGGAGGCGACCTTCTCGGCGTGTTTCGGCGGCCCGTTCCTGGTCTGGCACCCGACGAAGTACGCCGAGCTGCTGGCGTCGAAGATGCAACGGCATCATGCCCACGCCTGGCTGGTCAACACCGGATGGAGCGGCGGCCCCTACGGGGTGGGCAAGCGGATGAAGCTGGCCATCACCCGCGCCATCATCGACGCCATCCACAGCGGGACCCTGGTGCATCAGCCCACGAAGCCCGACCCGGTCTTCGGCTTCGGCGTCGTCACCCACTGCCCGGGCGTACCCAAGGAGATCCTCTGGCCCCGAGACACCTGGGGCGATCCCGCCGACTACGACGCCGCTGCGAGCCGTCTGGCCGGGTTGTTCCGCAACAACTTCCGGCCCTATGAGGCGGACGCGAGTCCGGAGTTGCTGACGGCCGGTCCGGCCATCGGCACGTCGACCTGATCGATGCTGAGGAACTGCCCGGCAAGATTATCAACGATCTGAGACACGGCGAGAAGAGTCGCCGGACAGAGCCGGCTCCTACAGGATTTGTAGGAGGGAGCTCCATCTCCCGATCCGGGTCCTAACCCTGTGTCGGATCATTGCGGATTATCCAAGCACAAGCGACTCTGGCCGGGAAAGGCTCATCCCGGCCCGGCGTCGAACCCTGACAGCGTGCCGTTGCTGGTCCCGAAAGCGCCCGTCTCCAGCCCGAGTCGCTGGAGCATCGTGACGAACAGATTGCAAAGCCGTGTGTTCTTGTTGGCGTCGAACGCCACATGCCGACCGTGCTTGAAGCCGCCGCCGGCGAGCAGGATCGGCAGATTACGCGTGTCGTGCGAGTTGGCGTTGCCCAGGTTGCTGCCGAAGAGCACCATCGTCCTGTCGAGGAGCGGCGAGCCCCCTTCTTGCTTGGTCTTGAGTTTTCTGAGCAGGTCGCGCAGGACGGAGATTTCCGCTTCCTCGATCAGTCGCAACTGCGCAATCTTGGCGGGGTCTCGTCCGTGGTGCGACAGGTTGTGGTGATCGATCGTGACCCCTTTGACGGGCGGGATGCTATTACCCCCCTGAAGCAGGATGGTGATCAATCGCGTCGAATCGGTCTGGAGCGCCAGCGGGATCAGGTCGAACAGCAGCCGCATCCGGCCGATCAGGTCGGTCCCATCCGTGATGTCGCGCGGCGGCTGTTGATCGAGCCTGGGCTTGGGCTTTTGGGCCCAGGCTTCGGACGTCGCCAGCCTTCGCTCGAGCTCTCGGACGGAGGAGAAATACTCGTCGAGCTTGTCCCGATCGGCGGCTCCGACGCGTCGCGTGAAGCTCTGCACCTCATCCTGCACCGTATCCATGATGCTCTGCCCCTCGCGGAGCTTTCGAACCTGCTGTCGCACCTCGGCCGGCGTACCATCGAGGAACAGCCTGGTAAACAGGCGCGAAGGGCGGCTTTCGGCGGGGATCATCACGCCACCGCGTGTGTACGAGAGGCTCGGAGTGCCGGTACCCAGCACGAGCGATGGGAACCGCGTCTGAGGCCCGATCGTCTCGGCCGCCAACTGATCGAGCGAGACAGTGTTCTTGAAGCCCCCCAGGCCCGGGAACCGCGCCGCGGTCAGCCAGCTCATCTCCGAAGTATGGCCGTTGGCGCCGGTCTGATCGGGATGCGACAGCCCGGAGAATAGCGTGAAGTCATCTCGAACGTCCTTGAGGATTTCCAGATATGGCGTCGGCGAGTAATCCGCGCCGGTCTCCTTCGGAAACAGGAACGGCGCATGAAGGCCGAGCGACGTGCAAATACACACCATGTGTGTACGGGACAAATCCGTAGCCGCCCCCCGGGACCGAGGCAGGAACGCGTCCAGCCACGGGAGCGCCAGCGAAACACCGGTGCCCTGAAGAAACCTGCGGCGGTTTATTTGGTTATTGGTCATTGGTCACTGGTCATTGGTCACTGGTCATTGGTCACTGGTCATTGGTCATTGGTCATGTGATCGGTTGCCCTTCCACTTGCTCGATGACGCTCACTGTAACATTGGCTGCCGAAGGGCTACAACTTCGCACTGTATGACCAATGACCAGTGACCAATGAC